>QIAH01000083.1 GCA_003225465.1 Acidobacteriota bacterium
TGCTGGTGACCGGGCCGACGGGCAGCGGCAAAACGACGACTTTGTACGCTGCCGTCAACGAGATCAAGACCGACGAAGACAAGATCATCACGATTGAAGACCCGGTCGAATACCAGTTGCGCGGGATCACGCAGATCCCGGTGAACGAGAAAAAAGGCCTGACATTTGCCCGCGGACTGCGCTCGATTTTGCGTCACGACCCCGACAAGATCATGGTGGGCGAAATCCGCGACATGGAAACCGCGCAGATCGCCATTAATTCCGCCCTCACCGGACACCTGGTGTTCACCACCGTCCACGCCAATAACGTGGTCGACGTGATTGGACGCTTTCTGAACATGGGCGTCGAGCCGTACAACTTTGTTTCGGCGCTGAATTGCATCCTGGCGCAGCGATTGGTGCGACTCATTTGTGAATCGTGCCGCACGGTGGTGCATTATCCGCCCGAAGTGCTGGAGGCCAGCGGCCTGGACCCGCAACAGTGGGCGCAGGTTGCACTGTATGAAGGCCAGGGTTGCATTGAGTGCTCGGGAACGGGCTTCCGCGGACGAAGCGCGATTCATGAATTACTGGATTTGAGCGACCGCATTCGGGAAATGATTCTCGCAAAGAAGCCGACCTCGGAGATCCGGCGCGCGGCACGGGAAGAGGGCATGCGCTTCCTGCGCGAGTCCGCGCTCGATAAGGTCCGGCTCGGATTGACGACCCTGAAGGAGATCAATAAAGTCACCTTCATCGAGACGATGCGGTAGGCGACAGTTCTCCTATAATTGGGTAGGGACCTAAGGGGCGAGGTGTGCTCCAGGGCCCGGGCTTGCGATAAGTTTACGAATGAGTGCAAACACCAAATCGAGCGCCAAGCCGAAAATTGCCTGCGAAATTTCCGCGGATCGCGTACTGGCGGGAAGAATCGCGGATAACGGCGGCGTGGTCGAGTTGTGTTCGGTGCGGGAACTGCCCCCGGGCAGCGTCGTGCCGGACCTGACTGAGCCGAATATCCTGCAGCCGGAAGTGGTGCGCAAGGCGGTCAACGACGCGCTCGGAGGCGTTGCTGGCCGTTTGCGGGACATTATTGGCGTACTTCCCGATGCGGCCGTGCGCGTGGTGCTGCTGGACTTCGATACCCTGCCTTCCAATGCGCAGGATGCAGAAAGCGTGGTGCGGTTTCGTCTGAAGAAGTCGCTGCCGTTCGATGTGGAGAAGGCTAAAGTCTCCTACCATGTGCAGACGTCGTTGGGAGGGCTGCGATTGGTGGCCGCGGTGGCGTTGACGAACGTGATCGAAGATTACGAGTCGGCGTTTCGGGACGCGGGCTACAGCGCAGGCGTGATTTTGCCTTCGATGCTGGCGGCACTGGGAGCGGCCGAGGCAGATGCTCCCACGCTGGTGCTGAAAGTGGATGCCCGCACGACCAGCCTGGCGATTCTCGATAAGCAGCAACTATTGCTCTTCCGGACGCTGGAGAACACGCGCGGGGTCACGATCACGGGAGAACAACTGGCGGAGGAAGTTTATCCTTCGGTGGTGTTCTTTCAGGACACGTACCATACCAACATTGAACGGATCTATGTGGCGGGGCTGCCGGAGTCGGGCGGAGCCGCGCCCGCATTGCGAGCGCAAACGGGAGCGGACGTGCGCGATCTGGTGGCAAATTCGCAATTAGGCGAGAACGGCGGAGCCTCGGTTCCGCGCTGGAGAATGGCCGGAGTAGTGGGAGCTTTAGTTTCGTAATGCGTCTGGATATCAATCTCGCAACCCACGTTTACGAGGATGCGCGGCGGTTCTGGCTGCGCTGGGGAACCGGCGTAGCCCTGCTCGGAATCGTCACATTGGGCTTGCTGGGGCTCACGATTTCGGGCTGGTTCAACGCGCGGCTGGATCATCGAAAAATGAACGAACTGCGCACGCAGATTGCCGAACGCGACCGGGAGCGCATGGCCGCCGAAGCTTTGTTGAACCGCCCTGAAAATCGTGCCATGCGCGAGAGATCGCAGTATCTGAACGAACTGATTGCGCGCAAGACGTTTTCGTGGACGCAGGCGATCGAGGGCTTGGAAAAAGTCATGCCGCCGCGGGTACACCTGGTCTCGATTCAGCCGCAGCTCAACGAAGACAATCAACTCTCTATCAAAATGGTGGTGGCCGGAGATTCAACCGAGCGCGCGATCGAACTCGTGAAGCGCATGGAAGAATCGAGACACTTCCGGGAAACGCGAATCGAAGCGCAAACGCAGATGTCGCAAGCGGGGGCGGACAGCGTGCAGACACAAATTGGAGCCTTGTACGTGCCTAGTGGCGAACAGGGGGCCGTGCGGTAAATGCCGGATCTACGGGAAAAACGGAAGAAGCTGAAAATCGCGATCGGCGTGATGGTCGGGGTTAGTGTGGTATCGGTGGGCGTGCTGGTATCACCGCTGGTCGGTTCGACCGAAAGCCGCCAACAGCAACTGAATCAGCTGCGCGCGCAGTTGACGACCAAGAACCGGCAGGTCGAGCCACTGCGCGGACTCGATAAGAAGATTCCGCTGGCGATGCAGCAGATTGACGACTTCTACAAGACCCGTTTTTCCGCGCACGACTCCGATGTAGCGGAGACTCTTGGCAATCTCTCGAAAGTGACTGGCGTCAAGATTGAGACGGCAAAGTACAAGGCAGACGATCCTGAACCGGTGGGACTTCGGCGGGTGGAGATCGAAGCTTCCATCAAGGGAGACTACCAGCCCTTGATGAAGTTCCTGAATGGGCTGGAGCGGTCGAAGGTGTTCTTCATCGTGAACAGCATCGGACTGGCGACGCAAAACGGTCCCATACAGCTGGAGATGAAACTGGAAACGTATCAAAAGGTGGGAAGTTAAGTGCAGATTGGATCGGACAACCGGAAGAAAGTAATGTGGGCGGCCGGATTAGGAGGGGTTGCGCTGCTGCTGATCGCGTACCAGTTGTTCAGTTCGCCGGGAGCGCCGGTGACTGCGGCCCAGCCGGCTACCACCGCAGCTGGGACCAAGGGCCGCACGCGCATCGGGCGGGGAGGCAAGGAGCACGTGGTGAAGGAAGAGCGCCTTGATCCTACGCTCGATCTGCGCATGCTGGCCGAAACCGAGCAGACCAAATACACCGGCAGCGGACGGAACATTTTCGTGGCACAGGTGGAAATCCCGAAGCCGCTAGCCTCAGCAATTAAGCCGGAAGATCTCACGCCGGTCGGTCCGCCGGCTCCGCCGCCACCTCCTCCGCCACCACCCATCAATCTCAAGTTCTTCGGCTTCGCAAACAAGCCGGGAGAACCGCGCAAGGCTTTCCTGTCGCAGGGCGACGACGTCTTTATTGCGGTGGAAGGCGATATTGTCGATCGCCGTTACAAGGTCATCCACATCGGCCCTACTTCGGTGGAGGTGGAAGACGTGCTTTACAACAACCGGCAGAGTATCCCGCTGACGCAGAACGCGCCAGGATAGTTCGGACTTTTTCAAATGCTGAAACCGATCGCGCCGTTAAAAGCTCGCCGTCCGCACAAGGCCGAAGAAGGCTATGTCCTTCTAACGCTGCTGTTGTTTGTCTCCGTGCTGACGATCACCGTCGCACTTCCGATGCTCAAGTACTACGAATTTCAGAGGAAGCGCGACCGTGAAGAGGAACTCGTGCACCGCGGCGTGGAATACGAGCGGGCGATCCGGAAGTTTTATAAAAAGTTCGGGAGCTATCCGCCGACCCTGGAAGCATTGCAGGAGACGAATCACATCCGCTGTTTGCGCAAACGCTATAAGGATCCCTTCGGAAAAGACTTTAAGATTTTGCATCTCGCCGACGTGATGACGCAGTTCAATGCGGGACTGGCTGGTGCCGGGATCGCAGGCGGGCAGGCGCTGGGACAGTCGGTGAGCAGCATGAATGGGAGCTTTGCATCGGCATCCAGCGCGGACACCACTGCGACCGGAAATGCGGCTACGAGTTCAAACCCGGGCACGAGTTCAAACCCGGGCACCAGCGATGCATCCCAGCAAGCCACCAACAGTTCGGGGGGAAGTTCGGGGTCAAGCCAGCCCGGCCAAACCTCGGGGACTACGCTGCCGTTTACCGCGATTTCCGGCCAACCGACGGGGCAGAGTTTCGGCGGAGGGGGAGTCGTAGGCGTCGCTACCACGAATACGCAGGAGAGTATCCGAATCTACAACAAGAAGAATCACTACAACGAGTGGCTCTTCGCCTATAACCCTTCGCAGGATCGCGGTGGTCTGCCCAAGGGACCTTACGAGCCAAGTCTGCAGGCGATTCTGCCGGGACAACTGGGCCAGCCGGGTATGAACGGCCTGGGAGGCCTGGGACAGCAGGGCCAATCAGGATTTGGACAGCAGGGGTTGGGACAGCAAGGATTTGGACAGCAAGGTTTCGGACAAGGAACCGTCGGACAGGGAATGCCGCTGACTCCGGGCAGACAGTAAAGAGTTCTTCGCCCATGGAGGAGGCGGGCGGGGACGCCCGCCTCTCCACAAACGAAATGCAAAAGGCCTCATCCGAAAGATGAGGCCTTTTTACCGTGGTGAACCAGAACTTAGACGCTGAACGAGGAGCCGCAACCGCAAGTGCTCTTCACATTCGGGTTCTCAAATTTAAAGCCCGCGCCCTCGAGCGTCTCCACGTAGTCGACGATGCAACCGTTCAGATACATGACGGAAGTCGCATCGACGTAGACCTTGAGGCCGTCGAAGTCAAACACCTTGTCCATCATGCCGGCGCTGTTTTCAAACTGCATGGAGTAGGAGAAGCCCGAGCAGCCGCCGCCGACCACGCCCACGCGCAGGCCAGCCGGAACCGGATTCTGTTGCGCCATGATTTCCTTCACCTTCGCGCTGGCGTTCGGGGTCAGGGTAATGGGCGCAGTTTTCTTGACTTCGGGAGTTCCAGTTGTCGGTGTTGTGGTGGTGGCCATGATCTCTCCTTGAAACAATTTCAGTGATTATAACAGAGCCAGTTTTGGGAATTGCGCCGAAAAGGAGGCATCCCAAAACGTACCATACCGCCCACTGTGCTAATAAGCTCAATTAGTTAGATGCGGAGGGGGCCGAAAGGACTCGATCGAAGGGGTTGAGAAAAAGCCCTTCCCACGGGTAGGAACGGCGCTATAATCCCGGGTTAGAGCCCCTCCCCGAAGCTGGCTGTGGGGATTCCAGGTTACCTCGTACCCGAAAGCAGCATCCGCGGGGCAGGCTCCAAATCAGTGCCGAGGTGGCGTATGTCTCCTTTGGGCTGGATGGCAACTGTGTGGGGAGTTCTCACCGGTGTCCTGGTAATCCTGCTGATCTATCGCAGCACCCTGACCATGCAAGAGGACGATCAGTTGTTCCTGGACGATACCCAGTCGACGATGGAAAAGGAACAGGCTGAGCTGATGTCCAAGGTGAACAAGATTAATCCGTTCGTGAAAGTGCTGGGCGCGGCCTCAGGCATCATGTTCCTGGTTCTCGCTGGCATGTTCATCTATCAGGGACTGAACAACACCGCGCCGTAAGAGAATAGGCGCGCCGATGTTCAACGACTCGAAACATTCCATGACGCAGGATTAGTGTGCGCTGTGAGCGAGGTGAGCGTGCAACGAGAGCAAGTGTGAATCTCAGCAGATGAAGAATGTACCTCGCGAGACGCCCAGGTTAGCGTCCAAAGAACGGACGCGAACCTGGGGCACCGACGCCGACGACCTCCGCGGCTGAAGCCGGTTGAATTTGTGATTCGTGCGGCCCGGCTGAAGCCGAGCCCTTTCAAAGACCTAAATTTTCGGGGTTTTGTTCTCGCGTGCTGGACGGAAAAATCCCCACCCTAAGCTCGCAAAGAACGCGAGGTTAGGATGGGGGACCCTCAGAACCTATTGCCACGAACCTCCGGCTTGGCACATGGGCTGGCTTGCGCTGCTGATGGAGTAGCGATCGAAGCGCGACTGGAAGAACAGGCGGTGCAGTCTGCGCACCAGATCTTCCGCTTGCGATTCTGCCACCAGAAAGCTGATATTGCGCTCCGACGCTCCCTGGCAAATCATGCGCAGGTCTACATCTGACAATGCGCGAAATACCTGGCTCGCGATCTCGGGCTGGCGGCGAACCTTCTCGCCTACCAGGCATACGAGTGCCTTGTGATTTTCCCAACGCACGTTGGCGAGCCCCTTCAATTCTTCGGCGATTTTGGGTAGCGCGTCGGATGAAGTCACGAGCAGGGACAAGCTGCCGCGCGAAGCCGAGAGCAGGTCGAGACTGTACTGGTGACGCTCGAAGACCTCGAAAATCTCGCGCAGAATTTCCGGCGCGAGCCAGCGCACGGCTTCGACGTCCACTACGGTGACACCCATCTTCGCGGTGATCGCTTTCATCACGCACTCATCGCCGGGATGGGCGACGATCTCGGTTCCCTTCCCTTCCGGGTTGCGCGAATTCAGCACAAAGACCGGGATGTTCTTGCGCATCGCCGGAGCAATCGTCGCGGGATGCAGCACCTTCGCCCCGAAGTATGCAAGGTCGGCGGCTTCCTCGAAGCTCATCGACGGCACGCGGCGAGCCTCGGGGCACAGCTTGGGATCGGTGGTGAGAATGCCGTCGACATCGGTCCAGATTTCGATGCGGGAGGCGTGCAAGGCTGCGCCCACTATCGAGGCGGTAAAGTCCGAGCCTCCGCGGCCCAGAGTCGTCGGGATGCTATCGCTGGTCGCGCCGATGAAGCCTCCGAGCACGGGAATTTTGCCTTCCGACAACAGCGGTGCGAGCGCGGATTGCAGGCGCCGGTTGGTCTCCTCCCACAAGGGCGTGGCCTGGGTGTGGGCGGCATCGGTGACCAGGCAGGCGCGCGCGTCTACCCAAACGGCATCGAGGCCAGCTTGTGCAAATGCGGCCGGCACGATACGGCTGGAGAGACATTCGCCGGCGCCGAGAAGCTGGTCCTGGAAACGCGGCGTGAGTTCGCCCGCCGATGCAATGCTGCCCAGGAGGAGATCGAGTTGCTGGAATTCGGACTGAAGAGGAAGGCGGAGGGATTCGTATAGTTCGGGACCGGCGGCATCGAGAGCAACCTGCTCATGACGCCGCTGGAGCTCTTCGAGCGATACTCGCGCGGCGTGGAGCTCACCTTGGGCGGCGGCCTTTCCGGCCGCGAGCAGTTGGTCGGTCACCTCGGCGAACGCGCTCGCGATGATCAGCGGTCGAGATCGCAGACGGTGCTTCACGATGCGAATGGCGCGGCGGATCGCGGCCGCGTCCTCCAAAGACGTGCCGCCGAACTTCATGACAACCGGCTGTACAGCCGCGGGTCCTGATTGTGCGGGTTGCTGCTCGGCTGCTTCACTCATAACGGACTCTCCCTTTTTTGAAGTACCACCGCCATCCATTTTGTAGCGCCGCCGTCCCGGCGGCTGTGGTTGCGGCGTCTCGCCGCAATCGAGGGCGGGACGCCCTCGGGACAGCCGGCAAGATGCCGGCGCTACATTAGACTTCCCGTGAAAACAAAAACCCACCGCCATTTCGCTTCTGGCGGTGGGTTTCTACCTGTTTTGAACTTTTGGACTAGCTCAGCAGGTGACCTCCGCCAGAAGACGTGTAATTCGCTTAGCCTTGGCTACTGTAGCCGGCTTCGTCATTCGCGTCTTTGGCATCATTGAGGTCATGGCCTACTAATCTCTGATCTAGTTGTCGAGGTCGCGGGAGGTCTTGTCTCGACTTTCCCATTTCAGCCCATCTTCAAAGAACTGAACCAGCCGGTCGATCAGCCGTTGCTGCCCGCCTATGATGTGGAGGCCACTCTCGTGGCGGTGCTCCTCCAAAACCTTGTTCAAGCTGCGCTCCAGATCGGTCATCGTCTAACTCCTGAGAGGGGATTCAGCGAAACTCTGCTGCGGCCTCGAAGGCCCAACAAAATTCTCACCCAGGACTCAGGCACTGCGGCGCGCCGGTAACGTTCGCCGGGACAGGTCGCGACAGCCGCCTGAAATCACTGATTCCACCCTACGGTGCAGCGCGTTGGAAGGGAAACAATAAATTTTGATGGCGTCGATCAAAAAATGAGATGG
>QIAH01000084.1 GCA_003225465.1 Acidobacteriota bacterium
GGCCGCGCTGGTGGAAAGCTCGTTCGGTCCCCAAAGGCCGGCAGACCTGGTCACGTCGGTGAAGGTGCCACTCCCGTTGTTGTGAAAGAGCCGGCTCTGCCCCAGCGCGGTAATAAATAGATCGTCGTATCCATCATTGTCGTAGTCGCCGACCGCCACGCCCATGCCGAACATGGAAACCGCCAACCCGGCTTTCTGCGTGACGTCAGTGAACGTGCCGTCATGATTGTTGTGATAGAGCTTCAGGGTTGACGGCGCTTTGGCGTGGCCCGGCCAGTCCACGCCATTGACGAGCAGGATGTCAGGGTAGCCGTCATTGTCGTAGTCGATGAACGCGGCACCGGCGCCCAGAGTTTCCGGCAGCCACTTCTTTCCGTACGCCGCGTTGTTGTGGACGAAGTGAATACCGGCCTGCGCGGTGATGTCACGAAACTGCACCTTTTGTGCGAACGCCGAAACCGGCAGCAACGCAACGAGTAGAAAAGAGAACGTTCGGATTCTGTTCATGGAAACGATCGTAGTTTTTATTGGGAAGCACCCGCCGACAGTGTCGTTAGATGATCGGCTTTGGCCTTCGGTACGGCATGCTTCTTCGAATAGGATTCAGCTACTGAGGATTCTTGTCCTGACCCCTCAGGGGCATTCTTTGCCGCTTGTTTATATAGGCTGTGCGCGATGCTGTTCAGCGGCACCGACTCGTGCTCGTGGATCGACTGCCGCTCGTTGTTGTCTTCCGGATGAAGCTGCCGGTACTTGCCCGTGATAGTCTGCGACGCCTCGTCCGCCTTGAAGCGCAGATAGCGCTCCTGGTGCGCCTTAGCCATCTGTTCATTGCCCAGCCCGTTGTAGCACAGCATGAGGTTGTAATGCGCCTGCAGGTCTTCGGGATCGATGGTGAGCACGGACTCGAGGACTTTGACCGCATCGTCATATTTGCGTTCCAGGAACAGAATGCGTCCCAGATCGTTCAAAGCCACGCGGTCGCGCGGATATTGCACGATCACCTTGCGCAGATGATTGGCAGCCTCCTCATACTTGCCGTCGGCCCGCAATACGCGCGCGTAGAAATAATGTGCGCGCGCCAGATCAGGGCTAAGCGCGAGCGCTTTTTCAAGCACTGGCCGCGCCGCATCCATGTCCCCCTCCTGTACGGCGGTGCGGCCAAGATTGACCCAGCCGTCCGGATTCTTGGGATCAATTTCCGTGACCTTCTGGAACGCCGCTTGTGCCGCCTTCAAGTCACCTTGTAAAAATAGACCGATGCCGTAGTCATTCCAGCGCTGCCAGTCTTCCGGCTTGAGTTCGACCTTGGGCGCGGTCGCCGGACTGCTCTTTGCCGCAACTCGCAAACTGACTTCGTTTTCGGCAACCGCCACGACCGGCACATCGGGGACTTTTTCTTCTTTCGCCGACACTCCGCTCAACGGCGCATCAAACGTGAACTTGCGATCGTCGTAGCTTGAGGTGACCTGCTCGGGATGGCTCGCATCCGGCTGCCCCGCGAAAGAAAACTGCGTGCCCCACCAGGCGAATTTGCGGTAGCACAGCCGGGCATGGAAGGTGATCTGGTTGCCGGCGTTTTCGGGAATATGCACGCGATAGTGCACCGTGTCCGCAGCGCCGGGAGGAATCAGCCGCACATAGACCACCGACCGCGTCGCCCACGCGTTGCGCTTGTTGATGGGATTGCCGTGTTCATCGATCTGCAGCGAGCGGTAGAAGTGCGCGCCCTTCTCCACCGGACCTTTGCCGCCGTCTTCGACCATGCCGCTCCAGAAAATGGTCTGGCCCTTGTCGTCGGTGCCCTTCAGCTCAAGCCACGTGTCGTAGGCATCGACGGTGCCGCCCGGAAAGAAGTGGCCGATTTTTTTCGTGCGGACTACCACGTCGACGCGCACCGTATCGCCGCGCCGCAAGGCAGGCTGCACGCGATTCAGCGGAGCCGTGACGGGTGCCGCTTCTCCAGCGGATCCCTGAGTCACCTTCGCCTCGGCTTCTTCTCCGACCGCGAACGTAGTTGCAACTTCCGGCTCTCCAGAAACTGCGGGCCTGGTCACCGCCTGCACCGGCGAGAGCGCAAAAATATCCACGCTCAGGATGCCTGCTCTCAGGAAAGCTTCCGTGGCTTCGAGCTGCTTTGCATCTTCATTTGCGATGGGCAGCGCGGTGTTGGCAGCCGGAAAACGGTGCGAGTGGACGCTGCCATCCACGTTACCCATGTCTTTCGACCGCTCCAGCGGCATGTGGCAGTCGGCGCACTGCTGCGGCTTGGGGGGATAGTAAAAGGATCGCGCACCCTGACCTGAAACACCGCTCGCCTGCCAGTTGTCGTATTCGTTGAAGCCGCGGATCCAGCGGTAGTGGTTGACCGGCACGTCCAGGTGCACCTTGTGGCACGACGAACAGAACTCCGCGGTCTGCGTTTTCATGAATGGCTTGAGAAAGGCGCGCCGGTGCGGCTCCGGATTCAACTTCACCAGGAAGTCGTGCATGTAGCGCACGAAACGATTCTTGCTGGCCGCAAGCTCATGCAACTCCGGATACTCCAGGTAAAAATCGCCCTGCCCCATGGTGGACTTCACGGCGGCAATCGAGTGGCACATCATGCAGCCGAGGCCGGCCTGCGCGGGCGGCGTGTGCACGATCTGCTTGATGGGCGTGTCCATTAAGCCCGCGTACAGCACGGCCGGATCATGACAGCCTCCGCACCACTTGGAAGGCTTGGTGCCGATCGTGTCCTGCATGTACTCAATGCTCTTGCGATACCACTGATTGTTGAACGACGAGAAGTGGTGAGCCGAGCTGAACCACTGGTTATAGATGTCCTCGTGGCAACGTTTGCAGGAATCCGACTCCATGAAGAACTTGCTGGGGATTTTTCGATGGCCGTAGACCTGGGCCGAACTGGGGAAAAATGGACCTTGCGGTCCATCACCCTCTTGATCCATGGTGGGCGGAGGCATTTCCGGATTCTCGATGCGCGCCCGGTTCGCCCAGCGCGCCTCGCGCAGGTAGCGCAGCCCAGCACCCAACCCGCCCAGCACGGCCAGGCAGAGCGCCAACCGCATGACTGCGCCCGCATTTCCGGAACGCCACCAACCGCGTCGCCCTGCAGTTTCGGCAATCAGAAAACCGAGCGCGGCGGCACATACCAGCATGTGGGCGTACATCCACTTCCACTCGGAGCGCACGGTTCCGGTACGCACCAGCCAACAGCCAATACCAGCTCCGACGAGGAAGAGGAGCCAGCCTCCCCGACTTAACCAGGTTCCTTCGCGTATGAGGCGGCCGAGAAGCGGCAGCAGAACAATGGTTGCCGCGACTCCGGCGGCAAGGTGTAGCAGGACCACTACGGCATAAAACACGTTCTGCTGGGGAAAACCGTACAGGTAGACGGCGGACGCCGCCAGAAACGCGACCATGCCCATCAGCAGTTTTTGTCCGAACGAATGCGCTAGAAATGGCATGCCGGATCCAGCTCAGGAAATGCTTGTCGCGCCCCATCGCGACGTCGATGGAGCGGTGGGCGTCCCCGCCCGCCAGACGGGCGAGACGCCCGTCCCTCCACCAAGCGTGAATAGATGATCGCAGAGAGAATAATCCCGGGGATGTGAGAGGGTAATAGTACAAACATATTATGCGGCGATAAAGCTCCCGGAGCTGCGGCGTCCGTGCGAAACCATCGATAAAAAGTCCCGCCCAAGCGGCGCTTGAACGGGGCACCCGAACGCGTCATTCGATAGGAGGTTTGCGGAATCCGCCACACTCTCGTTCCACTGCGGCCGCAACCGCTAACACTCGCTCTTCTTCCCAAGGGCGTCCGACAATCTGCACGCCAATGGGCAAGCCTTCGGGAGACTGGCCTACCGGCACAACCGCGCCCGGATTTCCCAGGAGATTGAACCACTCGGTGTAGCTCCACCCGTCGAGATATTTGACGGTCCTGCCGTCAACCATCCAACTCCGCTCGCCGTGTCGAAAAGCGGGAATCGCGGCTGCGGGACAGAGCAGGATCGGGCACGTCTGCATCTGAGCGAGAATCCGGTTGCGCACGGCATCGCGCCGCAGCCAGGTCTCGAGCAAACTGTTCCCGGAGTGTGGCGGTTCGGCGAGCACCCATCCCAGGTACTCCTTCAGCAGTGGGGATAACTCGGCTTCGTGTCCCTTGGTTAGTGGTCCGAGCACCATGCCTCCGGCGGTCCCAAACAGCTTCCACCACAATCGGCGGGCTTCTTCCAGACCTTCAGGCCGGAATGGGACTATTTCGAATCCTGCGCGGGAGAGCGCTGCGGCTGCGGCACGCACCGCGGAGCTCGTCTCGGGAGTGACGGGGGTCCGGCCATCGTCTTCGAAGTAGCCAGCGCGAGTCTGCTTGAGCTCTTCAGGCCCCACTTTCCGCAGCGGTACCGGGGCGGACGAGGGATCGCCGTCATCCGGCCCTGCCATCACTTCAAAAAGTAGCTGCAGATCGGCGACGGTGCGCGCCATGGGACCGACCACTCCCAGCAGAGCAAAGGGCCCGGCGGATTCCGGGAAGTGCCCGGTAGCGGGAATGCGGCCGGGCGTGGGCTTCAGTCCGCAGATGCCGCTGAAGTGCGCGGGCACGCGGATGGACCCGCCCCCGTCGCTGCCGACGCCGCCCGCCGAACATCCCGCCGCGATGGCGGCTGCTTCTCCGCCGCTCGAACCTCCGGGCGTGCGCGAGAAATCCCAGGGATTGTTGGTGCGCCCGTAAAGAACGTTGTCGGTTTCCCACGCCATCAGTAATTCCGGGGTGTTGGTCACGCCCAGGATGATCGCTCCGGCTTCGCGCAACCGGGAGACCAGGACCGCGTCCTTTGCAGGCACGTTCCCCGCGCGCAACCGCGTACCCGATTCACAGCGCAAGCCGGCTGTAGCGATGGAACTCTTGATGCTGATCGGGACACCGTGCAGCGGACCACGAAAGTTGCCGTGGGCGGCGGCAGTATCCAGGGCCCGTGCATCCCGCCTGGCACGGTCTTCATCGAGTGCGATGAATGCGTTCAGGCGGGGATTCAGCTGTGCGATTCGCCCCAGGTGAGCATCGACTAACTCCACCGCTGAAATTTTCTTGTGACGAACCTGTTCCGCCATGGATCCGGCAGAAAGGTAGGTCGACTCGCTCATACCGCCATCTCACCTCGGCAGAAGGGCGAGTCTAGCAGGAATGCGGTTGTCAGTTCTCGGATGTCAACGAAAATCGCATGCGCGATCAATTCGATTCCAATTACGATTTGGCATTCAATGAGTTTTTTTCTTTGCGTGCTTGGCGGCAGTTCTTTGCGATCTTTGCGGTTAAGGGCTTCTCGGCGGGGCGCTTGTCGATCTTCACGCTCCCCATGGCTTTCATTGGCGGGAAGCTGCCCGACCCATTTTCACACTGGGGATCCGAAAACGAAACCGATGGCGGGTAATCTCATTCATCATTCCTGCCGCTTCACGCGCCGTGTTAAATGTAAGGTCATCTCGTACGCTGAAAGATTTTTGCCTTGATGCGGACCCTGGTTGCGTCGCTGTTGCTGGTCATTTTCGCGGTCCCGTCCTCTGCGAAGTCCAAGACGGCGCCCCCTGTGGATCCTGACTACGTCTACGCCCTCGCCACTGCGAACCACTTCCTGCACGCCTGGCAAACCCAGGATCAGGAAACCGCCATCCTGCTGCTCTCCGATCGCCTCAAACAACATACCAGCGAAAGCTCGCTGGATGCGCTGCTGAGCTCCAACATCTCGAAACCGCAAAGCTTCGAAATCGGACGCGGCAAGAGACTCGCGCCCGGTCGTTACCAATTCCCCATTGCCCTCTTCCAAGCCAAAACCAGGTGGACGCATCCTCAAACCGCCGCACTCGTGGTGGTCAAGAACGGCAACAACGATTGGGCCATCGATCGGTTGCCCTGAGACACTTCATCTTTCTGAGAGGCGATGCCGTGCTCGGACGGCGGGTGCCGTCCCCGGAATGGGACTCGTTTTCTCTGCTGATCGGTTCCCCGCACTTACGTGCGGGACTAATTTCTGGCGTCGCTGCGCGACTCCGGGGATCCAATGTCTTAGGAAGATGAAAATCAGAGAGATGAAATGTAGAATTTTTCTGCTTCGAACTCCCAATTCGAATTCCCCTGCGAACCTCTGTGTACCTCTGTGGTTATTCGATTGTCCTTGAAGGCCCGGATCAAATCGACGAGCACACGCGCATGCCCTTGTCACAGCCAGCGCCGGGCCGAATCCTTTAGAATGATGTCCTTCATGAATCCCATACTGTTCTTTGTGGTTAGGTTTTTGGCTTGCGCGCGCAGAGCGCCGCGCTTCACCACGGAGTTTTAATCTCATGAAACGCATCCATAAAGTCGCTGTCCTCGGCGCCGGAACCATGGGCGCCCGCATCGCCGCGCACTTCGCCAATGCCGGCGTTCCCAGCTATCTCTTCGATATCGTTCCCCCGGACGCCGATGGCCCCGCCCGCAACAAGATTGCCGGCGCCGGCCTCGACGCGGCCAGAAAATCCAAGCCTGCCGCCTTCTTCGAGCCCTCGCTGGCAAAGCTCATCACCGTCGGCAATTTTGAGGACGATCTCAAGAAACTCGCCGATGTCGACTGGATCATCGAAGCTGTTGTCGAGAACCTCGATATCAAGCGCAGCCTGCTCAAGAAGGTCGATGCGGTCCGTAAGCCCGGCACCATCGTTACCACCAACACCAGCGGTCTTCCCGTCAGCAAAATCGCGGAAGGCTTCGCCGACGACTTCCGCCGCTCGTGGTTCGGTACGCATTTTTTCAATCCGCCGCGCTACATGCGGCTTCTGGAATTAATCCCCACGCCCGAGACCGACCGCAACCTGCTCGACGCGATCGCATGGTTCAGCGACGTGCGCCTCGGCAAGGGCGTCGTCTTCGCCAAGGACACTCCCAACTTCATCGGGAACCGCATCGGCACGTTCTCCGTGCTGAACGTCATGCGCCTCATGCAGGAGATGGATCTCACCATCGAAGATGTCGACGCGCTCACAGGTACGCCCGTCGGCTGGCCCAAGTCCGCGACCTTCCGCACCATTGATTTGGTCGGACTCGACATCCTCGGCCACGTGGTCAGCAACATGACCGCCAATGTGCATGACGAACGTAGCGAACTCAAGCTCCCCGATTTCTACAAGCAGATGCTCGAGCGCAAATGGCTGGGCGACAAAACCAAGGGAGGCTTCTACAAAAAATCCAAAGGTGCCGATGGCAAAGAAGAACGCCTGGCTCTGGATTGGAGAACTCTCGAGTACCATCCGCGCCACAAACCAAAATTGGCTGCTCTTGAGATGGCCAGGAACGTGGAAGACACGGGCGCTCGTCTGCGCATGTTGCTCGGCCTCGAAGGCAGTGGTCCCCAGAAGGGCGACAAGGCGGGCGCATTTTTGTGG
This sequence comes from Acidobacteriota bacterium, assembly GCA_003225465.1. Taxonomy (GTDB): domain Bacteria; phylum Acidobacteriota; class Terriglobia; order Terriglobales; family Acidobacteriaceae; genus Gp1-AA133. The sequence continues at coordinate 7,423 of QIAH01000084.1, forward strand.
GCTGCACTTTCCGATCTCTGGACGTACTCCGCCAACCGCATTCCAGAAATCTCAGACACGGTCGTCGAAGTCGATCGTGCCATGAAGCTCGGCTTTAACTGGGAGATGGGTCCCTTCGAACTGTGGGATGCCGCGGGCGTGGAAGCCACAGTTGCGCGCATGAAGAAGGATGGCAAACCCGTCGCGGCCAACGTCGAGAAGCTCCTCGCCTCCGGGAAGAAGACCTGGTACGACGAAAACCTGGCCACTCCTTCCGCTCGCTCCTACTTCGATCTGGGCACGGGCCACTGGCCACTGGTCAAGGTTCCAGAAGGCGTGTGGTCGGTCACAGTCGCCAAAAAATCCAATGGGGTGGTGAAGAAGAACTCCGGCGCTTCGCTGTTAGATCTCGGCGATGGCGTTGGCTGTATCGAGTTCCACTCCAAGATGAACTCACTGGGCGCCGATATCATTCAGCTCATCACGCAAACCCTGAAGCCAGGCGGTCCCGGCGACGCGTTCGACGCCTTCGTCATCACCAACGATGCCCAGAACTTTTCCGTGGGCGCGAATCTCATGCTGCTCTTGATGGCCGTGCAAGAAGAAGAGTGGGACGATGTCGACATGGTCATCCGCCAATTCCAGGGCATGACCCAGGCCATTAAGTTCTCGCCCAAGCCGGTGGTGGTGGGCGCGTTCGGCCTCACCCTGGGCGGCGGTACCGAGATTTCGCTGCACGCTCCCGCTCGCCAGCCGCATGCCGAACTCTACACGGGGCTGGTCGAAGTTGGAGTGGGACTGCTCCCGGGCGGCGGCGGCTGCAAGGAGATGCTGGTGCGTGCGCTCGACAGCGCCACTTCCATCCGTCCCGATGGCCGGGGCGAATCAGTCAAGTTGCTCGAGGCGATGAAGAAAGCATTCGAGACTATCGCCATGGCGAAGGTCGCGACCTCCGCGCACGAAGCCCGCGGCCTCGGGTTTCTCTCCGACTCCGACAGCATCACCATGAACCGCGAGCGCGTGCTCTCAGACGCCAAAGCTCGAGCGCTTGCACTCGCCCGCTCGAGCTACGAAGCACCGGTCATGCGCAACGATCTGCCCGCGCCCGGCGAAAATATTCTGGCGACGCTCAAGCTGGGCGTGTACATGATGCGCCAGGGCGACTACATCAGCGATCACGAAGTGAAGATCGGCAACAAGGTCGCGGAAGTATTGTGCGGCGGAAATGTAACACCAGGCACGCCCGTGAGCGAGCAGTACATCCTCGACCTGGAGCGGGAAGCTTTCAAATCTTTGTGTGGCGAGAAGAAAACGCAAGAACGAATTCAGTACACACTGAAGACCGGCAAGACACTCAGGAACTAATAGAACCACGTAGGCCCAGACGCCCTCGTCTGGGCGCCGGGCGCAAGCCCGGCTTGTTTTTCTCGCGAGCCTTCGGGCTCGCTTGAATGAGTCGTCTCGGTTTTGTGCTTCGGAGCACCGCCTGAAGAAATTGACCTCGATCGCGAAATCTTCCAAGTTTTGAGGCGAGAAAAACCCGAGAACGAAAGGCCCGCACAAATCAATAGAGGCACTTTCGCAACGGGGCGGCAAGGTCGCATGAAAAAATCTGCCGGGCTCGCGCCCGGCTGCCCAGACGAGGGCGTCTGGGCCTGCGTGAAATCCGCCGATCGATTCCATCTCGATCGGCGGATGTCTTCGCACCGTAACCTGTGACTGTGTGCTTACTTCTTCTCGTCGGCCTTGCCGGTTTCGGCGGCGTTGACCACGCTCTTCTTCGGCGTGGCTGCTTTGGCCACCACCGGTTTGGGGTTCCAATACTCCGGCGCAGCTGCGACCACATCGGCGGGTGGATTGCTGAGCTCGGGCAAGAAATGACTGATTACGGTTTCTGTATTCTCAACAATCTCTGAACCTGTCTTCAGGTAGTGGGCATAGCCTTCCTCTCCCAAAACCTTTTGGAGAGGGGCGATCGAATCGAATGCCGCCATGGACTTGGCAAAGGTGGTCACGTAATAAATCGTGCCCTCTGCGCCAGCCACGGTCTGCGACACCAGCGTGGTCACGTCGGGAGAATTTTTCTCACGCGCTGCCTTCACATCCTTTAACAAGGCTTCGAACGCTGGGCCCTGCCCGGGCTTCACATGGATGATGGTTGTGCGCAGCCAGCGCGATTCACCCAGCATCTTTGTGAGCGCGGCGCCATCGGCAGGTGAATTGCTACCCAAGTCCCAACGCCGCTTGCGCAGTTCGGAGCGGGAACTTACCAGGCACTGATTGAAATCCTGGAATAGCTTCTCGGTGGCCGCCTTGCCCAGAGATTTTTGCATGGCCCCGTCGAAGGCATCGCTTGCCTTTTCGGTGTCGCCATAGCTCTGCCGCATGCTGACTAACGTGATCCGATTCATGGGCCCGTACACAGTTTCCATGGCCAGCCACTCATCGCCTTTGTTCTGCCGATTGGCGGCGACCATTTTTTTCGAGATAGCATCGAAGTCCGCGCGCTTTTCGGGCTTCACCTGCGCGATGTACACATCAAGGTACTGATCGGGAGCCTGGGCGACCGCGAACGCCGCCAGCAGGATGACTGCGATTGCAGTCCACATGGCCCGTTGCTTCATAGAAGCCTCCTAAGGTGGGTTAGATTTTTGGGATTGGTCCTTACCAAGACGGCACAAACGCTACTCCCCGGCGAGCGAGCCGTCAATGACGAAAGCTGGAATGCGGAGGCGGCGCGAGGACGGGCACTAGTGTTCCACGTGGAACATGACCGAAATGGGAAGCCATTGATTCACTGGAACTTACAGCTTTACTGAATCTGCGATCCGCAGTGATATATACTTATGATATATATCAAAAAACCGTTTAGGGGGACCAGTATGGCGAAGAGCGAAACCGCGAAATTATTTCAGAATGGCCGGAGCCAGGCTGTGCGCCTGCCCCGTGAATTTCGCTTTCAGGGGGACCGGGTGCGGATTCGAAGAGTGGCCGACGGAGTATTACTCCAACCGGTGATTCAAGACTCGGCGGAGTGGTTTGCCCGGCTAGACACGGGGAACGCGGGACGGTTTCCATCGGATCGGCGACAGCCAGCGACTCCAAAACGGAAAGTCTTCCGGTAAGCGCGGATGAGTTACCTGCTGGATACGAATGCGTGCATTGCCTTGATTAATGGGACCCCGGCACCGGTGCGTCGACGACTGCAGAGAACGGTCGAAGACGGAGGCGAGGTGTTTACATCCTCGGTGGTGATGTTCGAATTGTGGTATAGCGTGGACAAAAGCTCACGACCGCAAGCAAACAGCGACCGGGTTGCCATCTTCCTTTCGGGTCCGGTCGGGGTCCTTCCATTCGACGACACGGACGCGCGCGCAGCAGGGTCGATCCGGGCGGCACTGGAAACTTCAGGGAGGCCGATCGGCGCCTACGATCTTCTGATCGCCGGGCAAGCTTTGAGCCGGCAACTCACGTTGGTGACGGCCAATGTCAAAGAATTCTCGCGCGTAAAGGGATTGAACTGGGAAGACTGGGCGAAGGCGTAGTCACAGCCAAGACCTGAGGAGGCGATGTATCCTTACTCCTGCCTAAAGCAGGACAAGACTCGTCAGAATCGCTTAGGCGCGAGGTGCATCCAAGCAGGAGATTCCTCGCTTCGCTTGATTGCATAACGACGTTGGCTCGATCGCGGCGAGTACGATGGTAGTTTGCGAAAAAACCAAGGCTCTC
>QIAH01000560.1 GCA_003225465.1 Acidobacteriota bacterium
AATGTTTGCCTATAGTCCGGAGGACAAGAATTGGGGCGGAATGTTCGCGGACAATGAAGGCCGGGTGCACGTCTTTCTTGCCGGCAAAGTTTCATCGGGCACAGCCGAGTTTCATGGGCCGAGTCGCGGTCCCAACGGAGAGACGGTCCTGCATAAGCTCAGAGTAGTACGCATGGCGCCCGACCGGCTGGAGGAAACCTGGGAAAAATCGGTGGACAACGGCGCCAACTGGACGACCGTATATCGAGCTGAATATTCGCGTGCGCAACCGCAATGAGTTCGTCCCAGAGAGCCGAGAGGCAACAGCCATGGGCGACAATGTTTGTCGGATACCGATATTGTTTCTGCTCTGCATGATGCCGTGCGTCATGGAGGTCCGACAACAAGTAATCCGCGGTGAGCGGAGAGCTGAAGGGCCCGCGTCGACCTCTGAACTCAGGTTGCCTTTAAGCCCTCCGGCACCAGCGGCATGGATCGGAGACGAACCCCGGACGCGTCGAATATGGCGTTTGCGATCGCCGGCGCCAAGCCAACCATCGGACATTCACCTGCCCCGGCCGAGGGAAGGTCCTTGCGGTCGAGCAGAACGGTTTCGATGACAGGAAGATCGCTGAAGCGGGGGACGCGATAGCGTGACATTTTGCCGTTGAGGATTTTGCCATTCTGAAATTGGATGGCTTCGAACAGGGCACCGCCCAAGCCCTGAACGTTCGCTCCTTCGATCTGATTGCGGAGGTTATCGGGATTGACGATAGCGCCGCATTCGAAGGCCGAAACAACGCGGACGATCTCCACGTTGCCAGACTTGCGATCAACATTAACCTCCACGAACGTCGCGATATTTCCAAGCTTCTCGTACCCGCCACCCATGCCAAAACCGTGGCCGGGCGCAGATGGACGCTTTCTCCAACCGAATTTGTCAGCTGCCGCTTGGAACACCGCACGAAGCCTCTCATTCTTCAGATTTTTCAGGCGGAAATCGAGCGAGTCCATTTTTAAGGTGTGCGCCAGTTCGTCCATGTGCGACTCGCGTGCGAAATGATTCGCCGTGGCTGCCAGAGCACGGTACGAGCCTTGGCGAAGGGGAGAGTGCGCCGGGTGGAAGATGATGCGCTGATTCGGAATCTCGTAGAAGGTGCGAATCCCGGCGGACCCCGAATTGTAGTTGTGGAACTCCCATGACGTAATCGTGCCGTCGGCGCGAGCCCCACTGGTGACGTCGATTACACCCGCGGGACGGAAGTATGCCCAGGTGAACTCTTCTTCGCGGGTCCAGGTCAACTTGACCGGACGTTTGGCAGCGCGGGCCAGGCGGGCGGCTTCAATGGCAGTTTCCCCTGTATGTTTTCCGCCGTATGCGGAGCCAGTGTCGGGCATGAGAACGCGCACGCGATCTTCCGGCATGCGGAAGGCTTCCGCCAGTTCACCTCGTACTCCAAAGGGGCGCTGGGTGCCGGTCCAGACGGTTAGCTTATCGCCATCCCACTTAGCCAGAGCAGCGCGCGGCTCGAGCGGAACGTGCGCGATATAGGAAACGGTATAGGTCTGCTGGAGACGGTGCACTGCGGAGGCAAATGCCTGGTCTACGTTGCCGAGGTCAAAGCGGTCTCCGTCACCGGTGGGGTCTTTACCTTGAGCGGGATTTTTCTTGAGGTAGTCGAAGAGTTCCTGGCTCGAAGGTTGCGGTTCGGTCTTCCACTCGGCATGGACTGCTGCGATCGCTGCTGAGGCGAGCGCGGAACTGGGAGCGGCCACGCCGACGAAGTTTCCGTCGTGAACCGCGATGGCGCCCATCTGCTCGGCATTTTTCAAGTCGACCGAGACCAGCGTGGCTCCAAACGAAGGCGGACGAAGTACCTTGCCATGCCACATATCGGGCAGTTTCTGGTCCGAGGGATAACGGTGCTTGCCGGTTACGAAATCACGCCCATCAACTTTCGTAGCGGATTGACCGAGAATGCTCCAACTCGCCGCCGGTTCCAGGGGATCTTCGGCGGGGATGCTTTGGGTGAGTTCCTGTCCCTTGACCAGCGCGGCGTATTCCGCAGATCGATTACTCCGGGGATCGCGCACTTTGCCATCGATGGCCACGAGGTGTTGGCGATCTGTTTGCCATTGGGCAGCGGCGAGATCAATCAGCATGTCGCGGGCGGCGCTAGCCACTTTCCGAAGTTGAAGATTCATGGTGGGCGTGGTCCGGCTTCCGAATGTACCCATGTCGAATGGCGTGAGTTGCGTGTCACCCATCACCAGTTCGATTTTTTCCATCGGGAAGTGAAGTGGTGCGCACATTCTGACCAACCTCCACTTTGCCGGTATATACCGTGACTTGCCCGTTCTCTCCCAGGTGTAGCCACGCGTTGATTTCCCTGGGCAGGGAGTCTCCTCTCCGGGCTTTCGCTCCGCCGGATTCCTGCGTCCACGAGGCGCTTTTGAGGACGGAAACCACCAGCAACCCGGCACCCAGGAATTTGAAAAACTCTCGCCGATCAAGGTCGAAGTAATAGGCTTGGGCGGCGGCAAGTTCGTAGCGTTCCGGTTCCCAGGGGAGTTTGACATGCCGTCTGTCGCTCATCGCTTTGCTCCTTTTCTCGACTCGGCAAGCTCCTTCCCCCCATTCTGAATCGCCTGAATGACCCGCGAGTAGGTGCCACAACGGCAGATGTTCCCGTCCATGAAGTCGACGATCTCGCTTCTGCTGGGATTGGGATTTCCGTTCAACAATGCCACGCCCGACATGATCATTCCAGACGTGCAGTAACCGCACTGCAATGCTCCTTCTTTGAGGAAGGCTTCCTGCAAAGGATGGAGCTTGTCGCCGGTGGCAAGGCCCTCAATGGTGGTGATTTTCCTTTGAGCAACCACCGAGACTTTGGTGATGCAAGAGCGCTGGGCCTGCCCATCAATGAGAACTGTGCAAGCCCCACACTGGCCTTCTCCGCATCCGTACTTGGTTCCGGTCAGATCCAGATGGTCGCGCAAGGCGGTCAGCAGGCTGGTCTGAGGGTCTGCCTCGATGGTGTAAGGACGGTCGTTTATCGAAAGATGAAGGGTAGCCATGTGGAAACTCCGGAAGAGGTCCGCTCGGGTTTGATTCGCTGTCCAAAATGATATATCCGTTCCAGGGTGCAAGGAAAACCGAGGTGCCCCAGGTTCGCGTCCGTTCTTTGGACGCTAACCTGGGCTCAGGCACATCTGCGCCGACCTGAGCTGCCGCTCACCTGACTCGCTGTGCGCAAGGGCGGGCGAGCACGCCTGCCTCTCCATTCGTGGAATATTCCTCAATCCTCTCAGTTCTATGAACGAG
>QIAH01000561.1 GCA_003225465.1 Acidobacteriota bacterium
CCGCCGCCGCTTAGCTGTGGGCCGCCCGTGAACTTGCCTCAGCCGGGGAGCTTCACAGTTAGCGCTAGTGCAGGGGGAACGGCGCAAGACTATCTATTCAACATACACGGCGTGGGCGCGGATGCGGCGACCATCACGCATGACGCGCCGGTCACACTGCGCGTGGTGGACTTCGCGTTGAGCGCGCCGTCGCCGGCAAGTGTGACGATGGCGCAGGGCAGCACCTCAGGCGGAGTTTCATTTGTGGTTTCGGGTGTAGGGGCGTTCAGCGGGACCGTGACGTTGGCCTGTCCGACGAGCGGAATGCCGGATCGGTCGGCGTTACCGGCAACGGTGACGCTGACGTTTACGGCTGCATCAAATACGCCGATTGCGACGACGGCAATCACGATTTCCGCGGTGACTTCTGGTGCGCCGGCTCCGAAGACTCAAACCGTGAACCTGAGCGTGACTGTGCCTGCGCCGAATTACACGCTGAGCGTCAGCAACTCTCCGCAATCAGCACCCGCGAATCAGACGGCAAGCTTGAATGGATTGCTCCGGGTACTGAGCGGCTACGGCAGCGCCGTCAATCTGAGCTGCGGGACAGGGGCACCGCCGACGTGCACAATTGTGCCCGCATCGGTAACGCCCACGGTGGCAGGCACGCCGTTCACAGTCACGGTAATGAGTGGTGCGGCACAGAGTTACAACTTCGCTGTCAATGGAGTGAGCACCGATGCGGCGCATGTGGCCCACGCTGCTCCGGTGACTTTCAATTCTCTATTCACGATAACTCTTGCACTCAGTAGCGGGACGCAGACCGTGAAGGCAGGGCAGACGGCCAATTACAGCGTGGTTGTGAGCCCGGTGGGCGCAGCCACGTTCGCGACAGCGGTAAGTTTCACATGCACGGGGCTGCCAGCTGGGGCGTCGTGCTCCAATCCGACGATTCCGGCGGGAACGAGTGGCGCGCAGACGGTGACGGTGGCGATCAGCACGGCGGGCATGGGAACAGCACTGATTCGACCGAGTGCACAGAATCGGGGTTTGGGGTCGCCCTTCTGGCTCTGGTTGCCAACCGCGGGCATGGTAATCGGCGGATTGGCGCGTAGGCCCTCCAGGAAAAGAAAAATGAGTGGCGTGCTGGCGAGCGCGCTGGTGCTTGCATCGGCGATGATTGCGATTTCGTGCGGCGGGGGCGGAAACAGCGGTGGGGGTGGCAGTGGTGGAGGCGGCGGTGCGGTGGTCGTGAGCGTCAGCCCGCATAGTGCCAGCAAGTTTCCGACGGAGCAGCAGCAGTTCACGGCTTCGGTGAGTGGCACGAGCAACACGCAAGTGACCTGGCAGGTGAATGGGGCGACGGGTGGAAGTCCTTCGGTGGGCACGGTCGACAGCACCGGTTTGTATACGGCGCCGTCGGTAGTTCCCACGGCAAATCTTCCGATCGCGGTGTCTGCAATTTCGCAAGCGGATGTGATGAAGAGCGATACTGCCATGGTGACAATCAAGGCGCCGACGCCGTCCGGGACTTATACGGTTACCATCACGGCGACTGTGGGCAGCTTGACGCAGAGCACGACGGCGGTGCTGGTGGTGGAGTAGTCGTTGTTGGTTGGTCGTTGGCAAGACCCAAGAGGGACAGATTGGTGGAATCCCACGTTTCGCATAGAACGCGAAACATGGGGCACCCAGCAAGGGCCTAAGGTGTACAGGGTCGTGGAATCCCACGTTTCGCAACGAACGCGAAACATGGGGCACCCCGGCACTCTGGTGGTGGAGTAGGAAGGCAGTCGTCGTCTTCGTTTCGTTGGTCGCTGGTCGTCAGCAAAAGCCTAAGATGTACAGGGTCATGCATTGCCACGTTTCGCAACGAACGCGCGGCACCCGGCTCTGATTTTGCGGGCGGGTGTGCGTGCGCCAAGAATAAGGGTGCGATCGAACGGAGCGCAATGAACGATCGATATGACATCGTGGTGATCGGTGGCGGGGTGGTGGGGTTGTCGGTGGCGCGGGAGGCTACGCGGCAGTTTCCACGGATGCGGGTGGTGGTGCTCGAGAAGGAAGCCAAGGTTGGCTCGCATCAGAGCGGACACAATAGCGGCGTCATTCATTCTGGCGTTTACTACAAACCGGGCTCGATGAAGGCTCGCACCTGTGTCGAAGGCGCGGCGGCGATGGTGGAGTTCTGCCGGGAGCATGGCGTTCCTTTTGAAGTCTGCGGGAAAGTGATTGTAGCCACGTCGCAGGATGATGTTCCACGTTTACAGAATTTGTTGGAGCGCGGCCAAGCGAATGGTGTTGGTGGGCTGCGGCTGCTCGACCCGGAGGGACTGCGCGAGATCGAACCGCATGCGACGGGAGTGGCGGCGTTGCACGTGCCGAGCACGGGCGTGACCGATTACGCCAAGGTTTGCGCGAAGTATGCCGAGCTGATCGCGACGCAGGGCGGCGAGGTGCGGACCTCAAGCGAAGTCCGCGGGATTCGGCAGAACGCGAGCGGGACCGTGGTGGAGACGACTGCGGGCTCATTGCATGCGCAATTTATGATCAACTGCGCAGGACTTTTCAGTGATCGCATCAGCCGCATGGCCGGGGAGACGCCGGAGGTGCGGATCATTCCGTTCCGGGGGGAGTATTACGATCTGGTTCCGCAGCGCGCGGCGCTGGTGCGGGCATTGATTTATCCGGTGCCGGATCCGCGGTTCCCTTTCTTGGGCGTGCATTTCACACGGCGGATTTACGGCAACGTGGACGCGGGGCCGAACGCAGTTTTGGCGTTCAAGCGCGAAGGGTATCGTGCGGGCGATTTCAATCTGCGGGATACGGTGGAGTCGTTGACATTTCCGGGCTTCTGGCGCGTGGCCGCGAAGCATTGGCGCAGCGGGACGGATGAGATGCATCGGGCGGTGAGCAAGGCATCGTTCGTAACGGGATTGCAGCGGCTGGTGCCGGAGATTCAGGCGGAGGACCTGGTGCCGGGTGGATCGGGAGTGCGGGCGCAGGCGATCACACGCTCGGGGGCGTTGGTGGATGATTTTCAGTTTTCGCAGAGCAAGAACATGCTGCATTTCTACAATGTGCCCTCGCCGGCGGCGACAGCATCGATTGCGATTGGGCGGGCTGTGATCGAGATGGCGGCGAAGTCGTGGGGATGGCAGTAGGGGAGAATTCTCGAAACTGGTAGAGTGTTGGCTCGGCCAGCGGGCATGAGTGTTCGCCCCGCAGGGGTCTATTCCTGGAGACGAAATAGTTATGAACTTGGCGGAGAAACGGGTCGCGGTGCTGGGCGCGGGGAAGATGGGCGGCATCCTGGTGAAGGCATTCCTGGAGAAACAACTGCTTTCGCCGGCGCTGACGACCGCTACGGTTCAACATGAAGAGCGCGCGAGCGCGCTTTCAAAAAAACTCGGCATTCCAGTGGGAACCGACAATGCCGCGGCGGCGAAGGATGCAGACATCGTATTCATTTGCGTCAAGCCGCAGGCGGTCGCGGGAGTGGCGGAGGAGATTCGGTCGAGCGCGCGGCCTGAGCAACTGGTGATCTCGGTGGCGGCGTCGGTTCCGACGAGCCAAATTGAAAATGCGCTCGGCAGCAAGGTACCGGTGGTACGCGCCATGCCAAATACTCCGTGTGTGATTGGCTTAGGAATGACGGCCCTGTGCAAAGGCCAGCATGCGGGAACGCGGGAATTGGAGATTGCGAGCGCGCTGTTCGCGGTCGTTGGGCGGACCGTGGTGGTGGATGAGAAGCACATGGATGCGGTGACCGGGCTTTCGGCTAGTGGACCCGCGTATATCTACATCATCCTTGAGTCACTGGCAGAGGCTGGGGTTAAGGTTGGGTTGCCGCGCGATGTGGCTACGCTGCTGGCGGCACAGACAACACTGGGAGCGGCGGGAGTGGTGCTCGAGACGGGAGATCATCCGGCGCTGTTGAAGGACGCGGTTACGACCCCGGCGGGGTGCACGATTGATGGGATTCTAGAGTTGGAGGAGGGGAAGCTACGGGTGACTCTCATCAAGGCCGTCGTGAAAGCGGCGCAGCGGGCGAAGGAGTTGGCTTATTCGGGCTAGTCGTTGGTCGTTAGTCGTTGGCAAGAACCCAAGATCGATAGATTCGTAGAATCCCACGTTTCGCAAAGTGCGCGAAACGTGGGGCACCCGCGGT
>QIAH01000085.1 GCA_003225465.1 Acidobacteriota bacterium
AAATGTCGCTTAACTGATTGTCTCAGCCGAGGGGTCCAGTCCAGAACGCATCAGGGGGGCCTTCATTTCTGGTAATCATCTGTTGAATCGCCTTCCAATCCGATGTTTCAAGGTAACGGTTCCATGCACCCACGTAAACGGGGCCAATGGCTACTATGGGCGGCTTCAACAAGAGCTGTTGCCATGGGTTAGCCGCTTCTCTCCATTCAGCTCGCACCTCGTTCAGAAAATTCTGAGGCTTCTCCTCATCCGCGCTGATCAGAGAAAGCCAGTGTTGTCCATAGTTGTCTCGTATGAACCGAAGGACCAGGTTGATCGATTCTACTATCTCGCAAACGATACGCTGTCCGAGTTCCGGAGCCTCCTGGTAGTCGAGATCTAGGGGACCGGAATCCGTTTTGAAACGTGCTCTAAGAGTTTTCGCTGTTGCGTGCCGGGCATGTAGCCTCTCGACATCGTCATTGGAAACATTGTGAAGCACCAGCGACAGCGCTACGGCTCTGACCTTAGAATTGACGAACCAATTGCCCTTAGATGAGTGCATTCGATACTGGCTCTTGATTTGGTCTTCGGGAACCTCCATCTCGATCGACACAGTGTCACCATTTGCCAACTGCCACTGAATCGGTGGATAAGACGTATCTTTCTGACAGGCGAGCACGACAGGGTCTGGTAGCTTTATCGTGCAGCGGACCTCGATTGTCGCCATAGTCTCCACTCCTCAGCCGACCAAGAGTCTCAACTCAGTTTAAGCTGATTAAACGTGGAGTGTCGGCGGGTGGCCCACTCAAGCCCGAGTTTGGCTTGAGTGGGGTAGTTCGAAGTTCGGTTCGCTGAGCAGGAGGTGGACATGTGAGCGCCTCGAAGACTGCCAGCGGAGCAGTTTTGGCCACTGCGCAACCGGCTGTGAGGTACGGATCGAGACCGACTCGGATGGCGCGAAAACGCGAAAGAGCGGCGGAAGAACTTTGTCTAGCCGTCGAACTACCCCACTCAAGCCAAAACCAGGCTTGAGTGGGCCACCCGTCCCGTCCACTTCGTGCCGGCATTGACTAACTCGAACTTGGTGGAATCATCAAGGGCGGTGGAGGAATTCGGCACTTTCGGAGCCTGGCCGAACGAAATTACAAACGGCAAGAGAAGAAGTATGCCGACCGTGAGCTGAAATAGGCGCTTACTCATAAAACTGGCACCTCGCATTGGATGGGTTACATGGCTGATTCGCTGGCGAGTTAGACGAACCGACTCCGAAAAGGTTCGGCCAAGTTCGGAGCGCCGGGCGTCGTCAATCATTGACCCCCTTTCTCTCCTCCCCCTAGAATGAACGGTTCATCTCTGACGCCCTGATCTTTTCTATGGCACTGCGCCTCTATAACACCATGTCTGCGCGGGTGGAGGAGTTTCGCCCGATCGAGTCCAACCAAGTTCGCATGTACGCCTGCGGGCCCACGGTATATGACTACGGCCACATCGGCAACTTTCGAACATTTATCGCGGTCGATATTCTTCAGCGCTTCCTGAAGCAGAGCGGCTACCAGGTGCGCTACGTCATGAACATCACGGACGTGGACGACAAGATCATCCGCAACTCCGCGCGCGCTGGTGTCGGCGTCAGGCAGTACACGGCGAAATACGAAAAGGCGTTCCTCGAAGACGCGGCCATGCTGAATATTGAGCAGCCTGTGCTGGTGCGCGCCACCGATCACATCCCGGCGATGGCGGACTTCATCGGCAAACTCGAGCAGAAAGGCTTTGCGTACCGCAGCGAAGACGGCTCCTACTACTTTCCCATCGCGAAGTTCCCTCCTTACGGCAAGCTCTCGAAGAAAGATTTTGCGGGCATGGAAGATGGGGCGCGCGTTGATCTGGATGAATACGAGAAAGACAATGCCCGGGATTTTGCGCTCTGGAAAGCGCCCAAGCCTGGCGAGGCATTTTGGGAGACGCCCATTGGACGCGGGCGTCCGGGATGGCACATTGAATGCTCGGTCATGTCGATGCAGCAACTGGGCGACACCTTTGACCTGCACGCTGGCGGCGAAGACCTGATCTTTCCGCATCACGAAAATGAAATTGCGCAATCGGAGTCGCTGACCGGGAAAACTTTCGCGAACTTCTGGTTCCATGCTCGCTTTCTGCTCGTGGAAGGCGAGAAGATGTCGAAGAGTCTGGGGAATTTCTTCACGCCGCGGGATCTCGTGCTGAAGGGGCACAAGCCGTCGTCGATTCGGTACTTGCTTACGTCCGTGCCTTACCGCAACCAGCTCAATTTCACCTGGGACGGGCTGCACCAGGCGGCGACTTCGGTGGATCGCCTGCGCAATTTCCGCCTGCGCCTCTCGACTGGCCACTTCCCGGAAGGCACGAACCAGACGATGGCTAAGCTTGCCGAGGATGCCGTTGCGGCCATGAGGGCCGCTCTCGATGACGACCTGAATACCGCGCAAGCGCAAGGCGCGATTTTCGAGATGGTGCGCGCGGCCAACGCGGCCATCGATGCGGGAGAGATGCGCAAAGCCGATGTTCCCGCGCTGCTAGGGGCGATTGAGAGGTTCGACGAAATTTTCGCCGTGTTGGCTGATGATGATCCGCAGAAGATCAAGACAATCCTCGACTGGGCTCGGGCTGAAGGCCGCGAAAAGGAGATCAGCTCCGAGGCGTTGGCGCTGGCGGGTTCCGCGCAACTCTCTGATGCGGAGATAGAAGAGAAAGTGGCTCAAATGGCGGCAGCGCGCAAGGGGCGAGACTTTAAGCTGTCTGACGCGCTGCGCGCGGAGCTGATCGCCGCAGGAATTATCGTGGAGAATACGAAGGACGGGATACGGTGGCGGCGGAAGTGAGAGAAGCAGGTGGCAGGTGGCAGGCGGCAGGTTCAAGGTTTTCAGGTTTCAGCTTTTAACTTTTAGCTCTTAGCTCTGTCACTTCACAGCTTAGATTTCAGATTTCAGATTTTAGATTTTAGATTTCAGATTTGAGATTTCAGATTATAGATTTCAGACTTGAGCCTGGTATGCACAACTGCGGTCGCGTAGTTCACGTGCGCCTTCGTAGCTGATTTTTCTACTTGTACTGATAGTCGTTCCTGGCGTCTGAGGCCTAAATCCTCACATCTGAGGCCTGAGACCTGAAGCCTGCGACCTGACCCCTGTCTTCCGACACCGGCTTTCGTGACCCCCATCACAGCATTCTGAGACCTCACCGCTCATCGTGGTAGAAGCATGATGCGAGGTCAGGCAGCGCAATCCGGGAATGTTCCTGTCGCGGCCTTGGTTCTTTGCATGTGGCTGCTTCCAGGCAGTTTAGCGAATTCTTGGGAGGGGCGGCTGGCAATATACATTTTGCCGTTCGCAATGGCGGGAGCAGCCGTGATGTTCGTGCTCTGGAGTGTGCGCAACAAGGACGCTGGCAGGCTCGCGCGCGATCTAAACCAGGCGCGGGCGCTCCTTGAGCAACGCGAGCATGAACGGGATCTGGCGCAGGAAGAACTTTTCCGGCGTCTTTACGAAGAACGCGAACTTAATAAGGAGAAGGCGCAATTTCAATCGCAGCTCGCCGAGTATGAGAAGTACGCGGCCTTGGCCCAACTCGCTTTGGGTGCCGCTCACGAAATCAATAACCCTCTGCTCGGCATCCTGTCTCATCTCGAACTTGAGCTGAAGGATGCGGCGGACCTCGAGGAGCGGCAGGAAATCGAGCAATGTATCTCCGGGGCTAAGCGCATTTCATCGACCCTGCACGGACTGGTGAATTACGCGCGGCCAGGCCCGCTCGTTCTCAGCAAAATCAGCCTGCATCGTTTGATTGAAGACACGCTGGCGTTCCTCGAGCATCAGCCGATGCTGCGGGGGAAGCAGCTCGAGAACACCGTCCCACGGGATCTCCCGCATATTCGCGCGGACGCGAACCAGTTGTCGCAGGTGCTGATGAATCTTTTGCTGAATGCGGCCGAGGCTACAGGCGAAGGCGGGCGCATTTCCATTACGGCCAGCAAGCTGACCTTTGTCGACATGATTGAAATTCGGGTCAGTGACACCGGATGCGGCATCCCGCCGGATATTCTGGCGCATGTTTTCGAGCCTTTTTTCACGACCAAACGCGGCCGTGGTACCGGGCTCGGACTGAGCATCAGCCAGGCGTACGTCCGCAGCCACAACGGCGAGATCCGCGTGGACAGCGTCCTGCACCACGGCACCACGGTGACGCTCACGTTGCCCATTCGAAACGAAGAAGTAATTGAGAATGCGAAGGAGGAGTCGGAGATTGTTGTTTAAAGACAGGCTCTGGGCTCTAGGCTCTGGGCTCTGGGCTCTAGGCTCTGGGCATCGCAGGACGTAGTTGACGGGGAGCGCCTGGATAGAGGGAGATGTCACACAAGCCGGAGGGCGAGAGAAAGATTTCGCAGTAATTGTGATGAATAAGCCTGAAAGGCAAGAGGGCGAATGGCTAGAGCCTGATGGCTAGAGCCTAGAGCCTGATTTTCATATGTCCTATTCGGTCCTGGTCGTCGATGACGAAGATCTCACGCTGCGCACGGTTTCGCGTGGGCTGCGGCAGGAGGGGTTTGAAGTTTTTACGGCGTCGTCTGGGGAAGACGCGCTCAAAGTATTCGCTGAAGAGCAACCGGATCTGACGCTGCTCGATATCGTGCTGCCCGGGATCGATGGCGTGGAAGTGCTGCGCCGCATGAAGCAGGCCAATAACGCGGCCATCATCCTCATGATGAGCGCCTACCACATGGTCGACCGTGCAGTGGAGGCGATGAAACTGGGCGCCTACGATTACCTTGTCAAGCCGTTCCATCTGGCTGACCTGATCGCCACCCTGCAGCGCGCAACCGAGATGCTGGCGCTACGCGTGCGGGTGCGCGATAACGTGGAACTGGCACGCGGCCGCTACGATTTCGGCAAAGTCATCACGCTGAACGAGGCCACGCGCCGGATGCTCGAAGTGGCACGCAAAGCCGCGGAATCGGACCACACCACCATCCTGCTGCAGGGCGAGAGTGGGACCGGCAAGAGCGTGTTCGCGAAGGCCATTCATTACGCGAGCCCGCGGGCGGCGATGCCCCTGCTGGAACTCAATTGCGCCGCATTGCCCGATACGCTGCTGGAGAGTGAACTTTTTGGCTTCGAGCCGGGCGCCTTCACCGACGCGCGCCGCCGCAAAGAAGGCTTGCTGGAGCGCGCGCATGGGGGAACGCTGTTTCTGGACGAGATCGCCACCATGTCGGCCAGCGTTCAGGCGAAGCTTCTGCGCGTGCTTGAAGAAAGCAGCTTTATGCGCCTGGGCGGTACTCATCCCATCAAAGTGAACGTGCGCCTGATCGCCGCCACCAACGCTGATCTCAAAGATCTGGTCGCGCGCGGAATATTTCGCGAAGACCTTTATTACCGGCTGAATGTTGTCCCTTTGTTCCTGCCTCCACTGCGTGAGCGCAAGGAAGACATCGTGCCGCTGGCGCTCGATTTGATGCAGCACTTCAATCGCGAACTGAAGAAACGCTTCACCGGATTCACGCCCGGCGCGGCCCAGTTGCTGCAGAACTATCCCTGGCCGGGCAACATCCGCGAGTTGAAGAACGTGATTGAGCGCACCATGATCCTGGTGCCTGAAGGCGACATGGACGCGGCTGCGCTGCCAGAAGAAATTCGCGATTACATCCGTACTAGTGCGAGAGATCGGGTCGGCGAGTCGAGCTCGGACCTGAATGTTTCTCCCAATGGGCGGCCGCTAATCACCTTGCGCGAACTGGAAGACGACTACATTCAGGAAGTGCTTGTGGCCACCGCCAATAACAAGACGCAAGCCGCAAGGATTCTCGGCATTCATCCCACTTCGCTGCTGCGGAAGCTCAAGAAGGAACAGTAGGCTGCGAGCTTCGAGCTACGAGCTTCGAGCTTCGAGCTTCGAGCTTCGAGCTACGCTTCGGTTGGCGGGTTTCAGTTACCCGATATTTAGACAGAGACCTGACACCTGAGGAAACCGCCGAGCTTCGCTGGGCTGGGCAGACGTGGGCGTCTGCCCCTACGCGAGCAAAAAGAAAATTCTGACGGGGGAATCAGTGCAGATGTGTGTGAACCCAGGTTAGCGTCCAAAGAACGGACGCGAACATGGGGCACCCGCTTCCGATACCTGAGACCTGACATCTGAAAGATCGCCGCCCTACAATATGTTGATGGCACAGCTTCGCATGCGCAATGCCGAAGTGTCTGACGTCGATGCCATCGTGCGACTGGTCAACCGCGCTTTCGTGGCTGAGAGTCCCTACGTCGAAGGCGAGCGCATCAACGCAGATGGGGTGCACACAATGTGGCCTCGCGGAACATTTTTACTGGGTGAAGTGGATGGCATGCTGACGGGATGCATCTTCGTCGAGGGCCGCGGGGAACGCGCGCATCTTGGTCTTGTTTCGGTGGAACCGGCGCAGCAAGGCAACGGCATCGGGTCGCAACTGATGGCGGCGGTGGAGGCCTACTGCCGCGCGGCTGGCTTTCGCGAAATGGAACTCCGCTTCATCAACCATCGCACGGAGCTGGATCGTTTCTACCGCCGGATGGGCTTCGCCCCGAGCGGTGTCATGGAGCAACCGGGGACGTACCGCATCAAGGTCCCCTTCCATTTTGTGCAGATGATCAAGCCGTTGTGACTGGGGTTGGCGAGATCATGAAGCCCATCGGGGATGCTCGCGCGGTTCCACACCGCAAATGTGCCAGGTGATCTGATTGCCTTTCAGAGCCGGAGATGGGGAATCTTCAGCACGACCGCGGTCACGTCATCGTGCAGGCTGGAGCCGGTGAGAAACGTGTGCAGGCGGGCCTGCAGAAAATCCAAAGATGCGGCGGCTGTCCAGGTCCAGCACTGCGCCCAGGCAGCCTGCATCTGCGTGTCAGAAAAGTCGATGCCTGCGGTGTTTCGGGCCTCGTGCAGACCGTCGGTGGCAAACAGTACGCCATCCCCGGGCGAGAGTTGCACGATGTGCTGATCGTAAGTTGCATCCAGGAACAAGCCCGATGGCAATCCTCCTTCGCCGAGCGGTTTGCATCCGTTTTCGGAGACCAGCAGAGGTAAGGGTAATCCTGCGTTTGAGAAAGTGAGGGTTCGCGAGGAAGGATCGAAAACGGCGTACAGAGTCGAACAAAAACGGCCCGGGAGCGGACGCTGCAACAATCGCTTGTTCAGCAACTCCAGCACATGGGAACAATCCGTGCCGCTTTTGTGGGCTCCGCGTAGTGTGCCCATGACCAGGGCGCTATATAGGGTGGCAGGCAGCCCTTTGCCGACGACATCGCCGAGATAGAGGCCGATCATGCCATTGGGCAAGCGGAAAAAATCAGTAAAGTCGCCGCCCACTTCCCAAAAGGGCGTAAACCGAAAATCAATGTCGATGGAAGGGTCCTGCAGCGGGCCGGCCGGCAACAGGGACGACTGGATCAATTCTGCTTCCTGCAAGTGTTCCAGACAAACAAACCCACAGGATGGGCTGCCGTTCGCCAGGCGCGAGGCGCTTCTTCCCACGAGCTTTTTGGTCTTCATTTTTTCGGAAAATTCTCTCCTTTCCATAGATCGGCAAAAGAAAGCCATTTGATTAGTGGGCGGCCATTCTTGACTGTGAGCGCGGCTCCGCCTATGCTCTGGCCCGGAGGCATCCATGCTCGGCAACCGATCCTGGGACGACTGGATCGCGCAGTACTCCAGCAGTCACCAGCATCCTGTCAACCGCTTCTGCCATACCGTCGGCATCCCGCTCATCGTGCTCTCGCTGGTCTTTTTCCTCATCACGGTCTTCGCACACCGCTTGTGGCCCATCGCCGTTGGACTCTTCGTGATCGGCTGGATTTTTCAGTTCGTCGGCCATGCCTTCGAGGGCAAGCCTCCGGAGTTTTTCTCCGACTGGCGCTTTCTGCTGGTG
>QIAH01000370.1 GCA_003225465.1 Acidobacteriota bacterium
GATTTCGACCGCACCAATTACTTCGAGACGCTTCCCTCGAACCAGCTGGAGCTGGCCCTGTGGCTTGAAAGCGATCGCATGGGCTACCTGCTGGGCAAGATTGACGAGGAGAGGCTCGCCAACCAGCACGATGTCGTGCGCAACGAGCGCCGCCAGTCCGTCGAAAACTCACCCTATGGATTGGTCGAAGAGGAGTTGTATCACCAGCTGTTTCCGAAGAGCCATCCGTATTTCGCGGACGTAATCGGCTCGCACCGCGACATCGAGGCTGCCCGCCTTGACGACGTCCGGGAATTCTTTCGCCAGTACTACACGCCCAACAATGCCAGCCTGACCATCACCGGCGATATCGACCCCGCTCAAGCCAAGGCTTGGGTCGAGAAATACTTCGGGTCCATTCCATCCGGCCCTCCGGTTCCGAAAATCACGGCCGTTCCACCGCAGATTACTTCGGAGAAGCGTTCCAAGATCACCGACCAGGTGGAACTGCCGCGGGTTTACATGGGCTGGATCATGCCTTCGATCTTCCAGCCCGGGGACGCGGAAAGCGATCTGCTTGCGGAAATTCTTGGAGGTGGCAAATCCAGCCGCTTATACAAGTCGCTCGTCTACGAAAAACAGATCGCGCAGGATGTCACGGTCACGAACCAGAGCTTGCGGTTGGGGTCGGTCTTTGAGTTGCAAGCCACCGTCAAGCCTGGCGTGAAGCCCGAAGATCTCGAGAAAGCCATCGATGAAGAACTGAACAAGCTGCAATCCGCAGGGCCCACCCAGGCGGAACTGGATCGGGCTCGCAACCTGATTGAAACTCGAATCATCACGGGGCTGGAGCGGCTTGGCGGCTTCGGAGGCCTTGCGGACCGACTGAACCAGTACAACCAATTTCTCCACGATCCCGGGTATCTGCCCAAGGATCTGGATCGCTACAACCGTGCCACCGTCGAAGATCTGAAGCGGATCGTCGCCGGCAAGCTCAAGTCTTCGGCCCGTGTCGTGGTTTACGGATTGCCCGGAGATCGCGTGGTCGACGATCCTCCTGCTTCGAAAGAAGCGGCCAATGCGAAGGCCAAGAGCGAAGCCGTTGCCAACACCATGCCCGACGAACCTTGGCGCGCGAAGGCTCCCGGCCCGCAGCCGCTCGGGAAATTGACCTTGCCGGTCGCCCAAAGTTTCAAACTTGCGAACGGGCTGAGTGTGATTCTGATGGAGCAACACCGGTTGCCAATCGTCGTGGCGCATCTGCTCGTGCTCAATGGCAGCGATGCCAATCCGGTCGACAAACCGGGCCTCGCTTCATTTACCTCGGAGATGCTGCCGGAGGGAACCGAGCGGCGCACGTCGACCCAGGTCGCCGACGATGCCGCCCAGATCGGCGCTTCGCTTCGAGCGCTTACCGTTAGTGACGATTCGATCGTCGATATCCGCACCTTGAAACCGAACGTGGATGCCGCGCTCGATTTGCTTTCCGATGTTGTTCTCCATCCCAAGCTCGACCAAGCCGAGATCGAGCGTGTACGAAAGCTGCGCGAGACCGACATCCTTCAGATCCAGGACGACCCGGAGCAGTTGGCCATCGGCGTTTTCCAGAAAATTATCTATGGGCCGAATCATCCCTACGGTTACCGTGACGACGGCACGATTGCCGCAACGCACGCGACCAGCCGCGACGATCTCCTTCACATGTGGCAGCGCGGTTACGCACCGGGCAACAGCGCGCTGGTGCTGAGCGGCGACCTCAGCAACGCTGAAGCCCGCGCATTGGCCGAAAAGTATTTTGGCAGCTGGACAGGCGCGACGGCTCGGCAGGAACCGCCTCCCGTCGAAAACCGGGTCTCACGAGGAATCTACATCGTCGATAAGCCAGGCGCTCCCCAAACCTTTTTGCTGGTCGGGGAGCTGGGCGTAGCCCGATCGACCCCGGACTACGTGCCCATCGAAGTGATGAACAACATTCTGGGCGGACTCTTCTCCAGCCGCATCAATGTGAACTTGCGCGAGGAACACGGCTACACGTATGGCGGATTCTCCTTTTTCATTTATCAGCGCGCGGCGGGAAGCTTTGCCGCAGGTGGAGGAATCCGTACAGATGTTACCGGCCCGGCCGTCCAGGAATTGTTTAAGGAGATGGAACGAATCCGCAGCAGCGCCGCCACTGACGAGGAACTGAAACTTGCCCGCGGGGCTTTCGCGCAGTCCCTTGCCGGCCGCTTCGAATCTTCCGAGCAGACTGCGAACACGGTGGGCGACTTGTTCATTTACGATCTTCCTCTCGATTATTACCAGCACCTGCCAACCAGCATTGCGACAGTGACCTCGGGCGACGTGCGACGCGTCGCGGAGAAGTACATTCATCCGGAGAACGCGATCGTGGTGGGCGCCGGCGATCGCGCCAAGATCGAGGACCAACTGAAGAAGCTGTCGATCGGAGCCGTGGAGGTTCGGGACTACGAGGGGAATCCAGTCAGTGCGAAGGCGGCGGGGGCGCAGTAGAGCAGTCGTCAGTCTTTAGTCGCCCGTCGCCAGTCTCCAGCCTTCAGCAAACCTTTCCTTCGGGACAACGAGGATCACGAGAACTATTGGACTATTGTGCCTCGCTGGAGACTGGCGACTGGAGACTAGCGTCCGAGGCTCCTGCTAGACTATCCCGGCATTTTCTCTGAACGAGGTGGACGTGCCAACCGATCCAGTTCTGGTGGTTCACGGCGGTGCTTGGGCGATCCCGGATGACATGCTGGACGCTCACCTCAACGGCGTGAACAACGCGGTGAAGGCGGGCTGGAATGCGCTGAGCAAGGGCGGTTCGGCGCTCGATGCCGTGGAAGAAGCTGTGGTCGTAATGGAAGACGACGAGACCTTCGATGCCGGGCGGGGCAGCTTTCTGAATCGGGATGGGAAGGTACAACTTGACGCGTTCATCATGGACGGCTCCACGTTGCGCGGCGGAGGAGTTGGATGCGTTGAGCGGCTGCGAAATCCCATTCGCGCAGCACGCAAAATTCTGAGCGAGAGCCCGCATGTCTACTTTGTGGGAGAAGGAGCTGAGGGCTTCGCCGCCGAACACGGAATTCCGCTCTGCGATAACGGCGAACTCATCATTCCACGCGAGGTCGAGCGCCTCCGCGCCTTCCAGGCGCACGCAACCGAGCAAGCCCCAAACCTCTTTGCCCCCGCGATCTCCCACGACACGGTTGGTGCGGTCGCACTCGACGCCGAAGGCAACGTCGCTGCCGCGACTTCGACGGGCGGCACGTTGAACAAGGCTCCGGGTCGTCTTGGCGATTCGTCGCTGATCGGGTGCGGTTGCTACGCCGACAACGATAGCGCAGCCGCGTCACTAACCGGCTGGGGTGAGCCCATCATGAAGCTGGTTCTTGCTAAGTGGTCGGCGGACCGGGTTCTCTCAGGTAACGCGCCGGAATGGGCCTCGCAGGAGGCGATGAACTATCTAAAATCCCGCGTAAATGGCCACGGCGGCATCATTTTGCTGGATCGCAGAGGGCGATTCGGAATCTCGCATAATACGCCGCGCATGGCCTGGGCATTTCAGACGAAGCAGCGTGCCGATTCGGGAATCGAACGCTAACCTGTCGCCGCGTTTCAATTTACTACAGTCACGCTAACTAACCCTATTCCCCTCATCTATTTATCTTGCTTTCCTTGTATCTCCTGATGTAAAAACCACCGGGCACTAGCACCCAAAATTGTGTTGTCCCTTAATCACCCTGTGAACAGCATTCCGCCTTCTGCCGCGCGCCCTTTTGCGATGCCGCGGTTCTTTCGGGAGACCCCTATGAATTCCACTTCGAAGATCGTAGCCGCCCTGACGCTCGCCCTGATTTGGACCTGTAGCGCATTTGGCCAAGGATCCGCCTCGGGCGACTTGCACGTCACCGTGAGAGACCCGAAAGGAGCCGTGGTCACGAACGCCCTCGTGACGGCGCGCGAGCAAGCCAAGGCCTTTGAGCGCTCGACGAATCAGAGCACCGAGGGCGAGTATCGTCTGCTATCGCTGCCTCCAGGGGTGTACACAGTCACTGTGGACGCGGCGGGTTTCGCGAAGGCCGAAGCCAAGGATGTGACCGTCACCGTCGGGCAGATGAAAGATTTGCCCATCGGACTGAACATCAGCGGAGCCTCCACAATAGTCACAGTAAGCTCCGAAGGCGAACTGGTCGAGACCACGCGCACCTCCGCGACCGATACGATCGATCAACGGCGGATTGACAATCTCCCGATCAACGGCCGCAACTACATCAACTTCGCCCAGACCGACTCGCAGGTGGTGCGCGACAACGCTCCGAATACCGGCGCTGCGCCGACCTCCGGCCTGAACTTCGGCGGGCAACGCGCCCGCTCGAACCTGGTCAACGTGGATGGGGCCGATGCCACCGACAATTCTGTCAATGGCGTGCGCTCAACCGTCTCCCAGGAAGCTGTGCAGGAATTTCAGATCATCACGAACGGCTACGCGGCGGAGTACGGACGCGCGGCCGGCGGTGTGGTGAACATCATCACCCGCTCCGGGTCCAATGAATTTCATGGAGATGTCTTCGGCTACCTTCGCAATCGCAATTTTCAGGCGGTGAATCCCTTTGCCGTGTGCCAAACGCCGCCGTGTCCGAATCCGGCGTACACCCGTGTGCAAGGCGGCGCGGCGTTTGGCGGTCCAATCAAGAAAGATAAGACGTACTACTACTTCTCTTACGAAATCACCCGGCGTCATGAGACGGGATTCTCGAGCATCGGGCAAAACAACTTTGGACTTGTACCCTTCGATACGACAGCGGTGGGATTGCCTTTTGGCTCACTTCAACTAACGCCCGCGCAAGTCGGTTTTCTCACCAATCCCACTGTGTTGGCGCTCGAGCAGGCGAGTTCGGCCGTGGCCGCTGGGGTTGGAAAGTATGCCGTACTCGCTGGCGCCTCCTCAGGTCAGGCGGTGCACGCGGCGTGGCCGGGCCAGATGGTGCAAGCTTTGACCGGTGGCGCGCTCTCAGGTTGGACAGGTTTCCCAACCAGTTGTGCGCCACCCGGCCCATGTGTTGCGACTCCGGCCTCCTATCAGACGCTTGCGTCGCAAATCGGAAATTTTCCTGTATTCGAGGGCACCAGCCTTTACTCGCTGCGCATCGACCACAACATCAACAGCAGAAACCGGTTGATGCTCCGCGCCAATGTGAGTCCGAGCACGGTCACGGGGATTGAGGTCGGCGGCCAGTCTCAGCCCTTTGGGCAGAACGCCTACTCGCGTACCTCGGAGCAGACCTATCGCGACGTAGCCGGTTTGGTGCAGGACACCTGGACGATCGGTAACAACAAGGTGAATGAGTTCCGCTTCCAGTATGCGCGGCGCGGGTTATCGTACTTCTACAACACGGCTATCCCGGGCGGAGCCGATCCGGCAGTGAACATCCCCGGGTTCGCGTATTTCGGTCGCGAGCCGTACTCTTTCATCCAGCGTACGGAACAGCGCTACCAGTTCACGGATAATTTCTCGTGGGCTATCGGCGCACACGACACTAAATTTGGTGTGGACTTTAACTATCTGCCGCTGGATGCCATTTTTACCGTGAACTACGGCGGCGTTTACGACTTCGGCTCTTTCAGTGCAGCGAACCTGGGCTTTACTGCTCTTCCGAATCCTGCCGACCCGACCAATCTCATCTCGTTTCCTGATCTCTCGCCCGTACAATCTTACGGCGCGGGCCTACCCGGAGACTTCATCCAGGGCCTGGGCAGTCCCAAAGATTCGTTTACCAACAAGCCGCTGGGCATTTTCTGGCAAGACTCCTGGCGCGTTCGCCCCAACGTTACGCTGAACTTCGGTGTCCGCTATGACATTGAATTCCCACCCAAGTTCAAGCCGCCGCAAGGTCTGGCTCTTCCCGCCTACAACCTGCTGGGACTACAGAAAGGAATTCAGACCGACAAGAACAATATCCAGCCGCGTCTCGGACTTGCGTATGATCCCAAAGGCGACGGCAAGACAGTCATCCGTGCTTCTTACGGGTTGTTCTACGACCACCCGCTGCTCGGGCTCTACTTCCTGGGCGATGCGTCGGACGGTTCCTCGAGCGGCCAGTTGGCTTTCGGCGGCACTGCCCCATGCAGTGGCAACAACGGTGACCCGGGGAATCTGAACGCGATCCCGATCTTTCAGGGGACGTTGAATCAGCCAGGCTGCGCTCCCTCGGCGTTCCCGCTTGCCAACGCCAACCTGGGCTACCTGCCGAACCAGCAGCAGTTCCAGGCGCTGAACTTCCCGCAATCGGTTTTCTTGAACCAGAATTACCTGAATCTCAACCTGGCGAACCCGGCGCAATCGACTTTCTTGCCGCTGGGCTTCCAACCATTCGGATATCCGCAGGCCAAGAATTTCGTTTACGCGTACTCGCAACAGGCTCACTTTGCCATTGAGCGCGATCTTGGCGGGGGGTACGCGCTTACGCTCGCCTACAACTTCAACGGCGGGCGTCATCTCAACCGGCCCATCAACGCCAACACCATTCGCGGCGACTTGATGGTGGCGAACTTCAACGCGGCGCTGGCGGCAAATCAGGCTCCGGCCAGTCCATTTACGGTCGGTGGTGGCGCAGGCGGCCCCTGTGGCACCGGACCGCTCGGCCCCTGGGTCAGTGCTCCATTGATGAATTTCTTCCGCCCGGGAGGAATGAACCCATCCATCGCTGCAGCGCTGATCGGTGCGGGCGCTGGCGCTTGCGTGACCCTCGCACAAACCATCGAAAGCAGTCTCGCCAGCCAGGGCTTCAACGCGAATTGCGATCCCACGACCTACCAGAACTGCGTCCCGTTCGGCGACATGGACGCGAACTACTCCAATGGAAGCTCGGTCTATCACGGCTTCAGCGCCAATCTGCGTAAGCGCTTCGGACACCACTACGAGTTCCTCGGCTCTTACACTTTCTCCCATTCGATCGATGATTCGACCGACCTGCAGTCCACGCTGACTCCGCAGGATAGCTACTATCCCGCCTTCGACCGTTCCAACTCGCTGTTCGACCAGCGCCACCGTTTTGTTTTCAGCGGCGTTTATCAGACCGGCAAAGTCGGAACCGGATTTGGCGGGAAGTTCCTCAGCGACTGGACGTTTGCCCCGCTCATCGAGTTCGCCTCGGGCCGCCCGTTCAACGTCATCACCGGCAACGGCGACAACCTGCAACTCTCGCCGCTCACCGGCCGCCCGAATACGTTCGTGAATCCGGCCTGTGGCAAGGGCGTTCCGTCGAAATACTCTCCCACCGGGGTCTTTCAGGAGGTCTGCATCAATCCGTTCGTCCTGACCGGAACAACTCCAAGCTTGCTACAACTCGACGGCAACTTCGGCCGCAATGCTGGAGTTACCCCCTGGACCGTCTTCAACGATCTGCGAGTCGCCAAGCGAATTCCATTCGGCGAGCGTGTGAACATGGATCTGATCGCCGACATGTTCAACATTGCGAACCGATTCAATGTATCCGCTGTCAGCCCGCTGTTCACGAACGCTGGCACGCCGACGGCGGCCTACGATCCGCGGCAGTTCCAGTTCGCGATCAAGATCAACTGGTAGCGCAACGTTCTGCCAACAATGGAGCGACGGGCGTCCTCGCCCGTCCCACTTCTGAAATGGGGTTCGGATTCGCACACAATGCGCGCTCCGGACCCCTAAATTTTTCTGCATATACCGTCGTTACCGTACTAACTCTTTTCGGTATGCCGCGCTAGACTGACTAAACCTCGGGCAATCTCTCAAGGAGATCTCGCATGGATCGACGTCGTTTCCTGCAAACTGCGGCGGTGACCACTCTGATGACAACCCTGGCAAAAAATCGCGCACACGCTGAAACGAACGCCATCCCGATGCGCACGCTCGGGCGTTCGGGAGAAAAGGTCTCCATTGTCGGCCTGGGCGGCTACCACATCGGAATGCAGCAGGATGAGGCGGAGAGCATCCGCATTATCCGCACCGCGCTCGACAACGGCATCAACTTTCTCGACAACTGCTGGGACTACAACAACGGGCAGAGCGAAATCCGCATGGGGAAGGCGTTACGCGACGGCTACCGGCAGAAAGCGTTTCTGATGACGAAGATCGATGGACGCACAAAGCAAGCTGCCGCGCAGCAACTGGAAGAATCGCTGCGCCGCCTGCAAACCGACCGCATCGATCTGCTGCAGTTTCACGAAGTGATTCGCGACACCGATCCGGCGCGCATTTTTGCCGCAGGAGGCGGAATGGAAGCCGCCCTGGAAGCCAAGAAGCAAGGCAAGGTCCGCTACATCGGCTTCACCGGACATAAAAGCCCCGACATCCACTTCAAGATGCTCGAGGTTGCGTTCGCCCACGACTTCACTTTTGACGCGGTGCAGATGCCCCTCAACGTCATGGACGCGCACTTCGAAAGCTTCGAGAAGAAAGTTCTTCCCGTGCTGGTGAAGCACAACATCGGCGTGCTGGGGATGAAGCCGATGGGCGACAAACTCATCTTAAACAGCAAAACCGCCACCCCGGTGGAGTGCCTGCACTATGCCATGAACCTGCCTACCAGCGTCGTGATCACGGGATGCGATTCGATGCAGATCCTGCAGCAGGCCATCGATGCTGCGCACAGCTTTCGTCCGCTCGGTCCCGCGGAGGTTTCCAGTTTGCTGGCGAAGACCGCTCCGGCCGCGGGTAAAGGCGAATTCGAACGCTATAAAACGTCGCACGATTTCGACGGAACGTATCACAATCCGCAGTGGTTGGGATGAATCAGGCTCTAGGCTCTAGCAATCAGGCTCTAGCGATCAGGCTCTAGCGATCAGGCTCTAGACTGTAACGATGAGGCCCTCGCAATCGGGCTCTAGGTACTAGATTCAAGCCGATCAGTTGGCGTTCGTCATTTCGGCTCTTCCGTGCTGCTGCCATAAGACCCTGGTGCTGATGGCCGGATTGGGACAACCGCATGAATTAGACCGTTCAGCACCCTTCCAACTTCTGCAGCTTGCATGTAGAGTGCTTGCGCTGCAGTCTCGGTCAGGTAGTCGAGTCGACGAGCTACCTTGATTTGGGTTTGAACTTCGTAAAGAGACCCGCGGGCGTAGTTGAGAAACCTGATGAGCTCTCGGTCGGATGCCCTTCCTTTTCCTTCGGCAATGTTGCTTGGAATCGAGGTCGCCGCTCTTCTGATTTGGCTGGTGAGACCAAATCGTTCATCATTTGGCCATGTGAGTGTCTGTTGGTAGACGGCGACAACCAGATCCATAGATAATCGCCAGGCGTGAAGATCTTCGAAGGTACCGCTCATCGCAAGTTTCCTCTCGCGGATCCTAGCGGGAAACCAATAGAAATCCGCGTGACAGCAGTCACACTCCGAGGTACTTCGAAACCTTCACCGTTGGTTATGTTAAAGCCTGGAGTCTGACAGCTAGAGTCTGACAGGCTAAAGCCTCGAGGCCGAAGCTAGAGCCTAGAGCCTGATTGCTAGAGCCTGATTGCTAGAGCCTAGCCCTGCCTCCTGCTAAGATTCTCCTTCACCACTCTTCGCGAACGCGGGAGCCATTCCATTCATGTCCGAAAGTTCGGTACCTACTTCACGCACCCGTGTGGTCCGTGAACCTGAGCGCGGCGTGTATGATCGCGACGCCGTCTACCGTATTCTTGACGAAGGCTTCATCTGCCATGTGGGATTCAATCTCGATGGGCAGCCTTTCGTGATTCCCACTTCCTATGGGCGATCGGGCGATAACCTTTACATTCACGGCTCGGCGGCCAGCCGCATGCTGCGCAATCTCGATAAGGGAATTCCGGTCTGCGTGACAGTTACATTGCTCGATGGGCTGGTGCTGGCGCGCTCGATTTTCAATCACTCTATGAATTACCGCTCGGTAGTTGTTCTCGGGACGGCCAACGTCGTGCAGGACCCGGGTGAAAAGCTGGAAGCGCTGCATCGGATCTCCGAGCACATTCTGCCTGGACGCTGGGCCGAGTCGCGGCAGCCGAACGAGCGCGAACTGAAAGCCACATTCGCGTTGCGGGTGCCGATTACTGAATTTTCCGCCAAAGTGCGCCAGGGGCCGCCGATCGACGATGAAGAGGATTACGATTTCAGAACCTGGGCGGGAGTGATTCCGCTTGAAACCACAGCGCGTCCGCCGGTTGCGGATGAGCGCGGCAACCCGGAGATCCCGGTGCCGTCCTACGCGCGATCGTACTCGAGGAGAAAAGTGTAGGACGATCGGTGGATGGAGCGGCGGGCGTCTTCGCCCGCCGGACGGGCGAGACGCCCGTCCCTCCACGTGAGTCTTGGAACGAACATGACAACGAAGACAGCTCGAAGTGCCGATGTCGTGAGCAAAATCGGCGGACACGTCGACGCTCTGCGCCGGGAACTGGTTGTCTTTCTGCAGAAGCTGGTGCAATTGCCCAGCCTGCCCGGCTACGAGCAGAAGGCGCAGTACTTTATCGCCGACAAACTTCGTTCGCTGGGCCTGGTGGTCGATGTGGTTGCCTCTGAACTCGATGAACTGAAGGATCATCCCGCCTTTTGCGACGACGGCGTGCCCTTTCGCGATCGGCTGAATGTGGTGGGACGCTGGCGCGGCAGCGGCAAACTGCCGAAGTCCGGCATTCCACGCTCGCTTATTCTCAACGGGCACATCGACGTGGTTCCGACTGGAAGCGAGACTTTGTGGTCAGAGTCGCCCTGGAGCGGCGCCATTCGCGAAGGCCAGCTCTACGGCCGCGGCTCCTGCGACATGAAGGCGGGCGTTACGGCCAGCATCTTTGCGCTCGAAACCTTGCAATCGATGGGCTTCCGGCCGGCGGCCGATGTGCTCTTAGAGAGCGTGATAGGCGAAGAAAGCGGCGGCGTTGGCACGCTCACTACCATTGTGAAGGGTTTCAAAGCGGATGCAGCCATCATCACGGAGCCGACGCGGCTGCATCTCTGCCCGGTACAGTCAGGCGCGCTCACCTTTCGCGTGAAGGTTGCCGGACGCGCCATGCACGCCTGCATGAAGCCTTACGGCGTAAGCGCGATTGAGAAATTTTTCCTGGTGCTGCAATCGGTGCAGGAACTCGAGCGCAAACGCCACATTGAATATAAGAATCCCCTGTACGAAGACCCTAATAACATCGCGCCCGTAAATTTTGGAACGATTCGGGCTGGCGAGTGGCCCTCGACGGTGCCCGACGAGTTGATTGTGGAAGGCCGCTTCGGCGTGTTGCCGGGAGAATCGACGAGCGCGGCTCGCGAAGCCATGGCCGCTGCCTTAGCCAGCGCCGCCGCCAACGATCCCTGGCTGAAGGACCACCGGCCCCAACTGGAATGGTTCGAAGGTCAATTCGAATCCGGACAGACGGCGCAGGATGCGCCCATCGTACGGACAATCTCGGAGATCCACGCGAAGGTCTTTGGAAGCGCACCGGTTGTGCAGGGCGTGACCTACGGATCGGATCTGCGGCTGTTCACGAACCACGGCGACACGCCCGCCGTCCTCTATGGACCGGGGAACATTTTCGATGCCCACACTGTCAATGAGCATGTGGACTTGGAAGAAGTGCTGGCCGCGACCAAGGTTCTGGCCTACATCGTGACCCAGTGGTGCGGTGGAGATTTCGAGTAAGTTAAGAGTAGCGCCGCCGTCCCGGCGGCTGTCGTTGCGGGCGTCCCGCCCGAAACCTCTTTATTCGAAGTGCAGGCTGCACGATCCTCCGGCTGCGCGATTACCTGGCGACCAGCGATGCCACAGCGCACGTTCCATGAAACGTGATATCCACGGAGTTTCCCACTCGCAGAAATAGCAAGCTGGGGTTCTTCATGCCCCACTTCGCGTAGGGCACGGAAAAATGCGATGACACATTCCAGTGGTCGGCCTGCGGTGTGACGTCCGTGGGTGCGGTGATTTCGTGCTCGGCTCCGTGGATGCGGAACATGCCGTGCACCTGGACGCTGGAGGTCCCGGACGCTGCAACCTTTCCTTCCAGGCGGTCCGGACGGAACCGAATCTCAGGATACTGCGCGCTTTCGAGAACGTCCTTGTGCATCTTTCGATCGCGACCCTTGTTGCCGCTCTGCCCGCTGGTCGCATCGAAGACAATTTCACCGCTGATCTTCTCTGTCGCAGGGTCGAAGTGGATCTCACCACTCTTTAGCGCGAAGCTCCCCTTGACGGTATGCAGAGAATCGCCCAGATTGAAATCGGCCGCGGTCTGCGCAGCGTCGCATTGCAGAACAATTTCCTGTGCGCCGGCGATTGCGGTCGCGGCGAGGAGGCACGCCAGAACACACCCGAATGCAATAATCCGTCTGATCAAGACAGACGCCCCAGAGCGCATGCTCATGCGGTCAGCAAACTCCACCCCAAGGCCAGTCCATTGCCCGCAACATCCAGCGGTGATGCCGCACCTACGTGCATCGCCAGCATGCGTGCGAAGAGACTTGGCCGGTTGCGAAAAGCGCGCATCGCCCGCTGTCGCAGGCCGTCGTGTCGCTCGAGCAAAAGCATCAACTCCGCCATCATCGCGGGATGTCGCGACAGCGCGCGGTGCTCAGCCTGATATCTCCACAGGTCGCCGTCGCTTAAGCAGTCTGCCAGCAACTTCGCTTGCCGGAAAGCAAGACACAAGCCTTCTCCGGTAATTGCGTCCACGCCGCCCGAGGCATCTCCAAGCAACGCAACTCGCCTCGAGCAGACCCGTTCGAGCTTGCGCGTGACCGTCATTGCGCCCCGTTCAATAGATCCGTGCTCTGCGCCACGCAGCCGCTCTGATAGGTGGGGAAATTGTTGCAGAGCTTCATCCAGGCGCAGAGCGGGATCGCGCGAAATCAGTGCAACACAAATTTGCGACCGATCGACGGGTGTCACATAGACCTGGCAGCGCGTTCCCCAGTGCAATTCCATGAACTCGCTCCAGGGAGCAACCCTGTAATGCCGGCGGAACGCGAAGCGCTCCTTCTTGTGCAGGTGCGAATCGAGACCTGCCCAGCGGCGTACCCGCGAACTGCTGCCGTCCGCACCGACGATCCAGTGCGCGCGCACCAGTTCGCCGCGAACCAGGACGCCTTCCGCATGCAGACCTGTGACGACGGTGCCCCAACATAAGCGCACTCCCGCGCGCTCAGCTTGTTCCACCATCACCCGGTGCAGGTTCGTGCGCCGCACTCCCAAAGCGAAGCCGCGCGGGAAGACCGCCTCCGCTGAAATCTCGCCACTCACGAAGCGAATGCCACAAAAACGATGCGCCGCCAATTCCGGAATGCTTATCCCGAGTTGTGCGAGCGCGTCGATCCCATCCGGCATCAAGCCTTCACCGCAAGGTTTGTCGATGGGCGGCGTGCAGCTGTCTGCAATAGTGACTTCAAATCCTCGCCGTCGCAGGGCGAGTGCGGCCGCCAGTCCTCCGGGACCACCGCCGACGACAAACACGTGATTTTCACATCCGCTCAGTCCGTTCACCATTCCAGCGCCACCAGTTCTGAGCAGAAACCCGGGCCCATGGCCGCCAGCAGGCCGAAGGTTCCAGGTTCGGGCCGGCGATTTTTCATGACATCTTCGAGCACCACCAACACGGACGCCGACGAAAGATTTCCCACGCGTCGCAGGCAATCCCACGAGGCGGCCAGTTCTCCGTTCTCAAGACTCAATGCTGCCGCGGTCGCCTGCAAGACTTTCGGACCGCCCGTGTGCAGCACCCAGCTGCCAACATCGCTGCGCTCACGGCCAAGATCCGCTAGAAAGTTGTCGACGTCATTTCCCAGTTGCCGCCGGATCAAATCCGGCACTTCCGGCGAGAGCACGATCTGGAAGCCGCTCTCCGAAATATCCCAACCCATCATCTCTTCGGTATTGGGATAGAAGATCGAGCGTGTCGCCAGAATCCGCGGCCCTTGGGAAGGTTTCATCCCATCCCGTTTGTTGCCCGCCACAACCACAGCGGCTGCTCCATCACCGAATAACCCCGCAGAAATCATGTTGGCGACCGAGAGATCTTCGCGTTGCAATGTCAGAGAGCACAATTCGACTGAAAGCAGGACCGCGACTTCGTCAGGATAGGCGCGCACGTAGTCAGCCGCCCGCGCAATTCCGGCAGCGCCTGCAACACAGCCCAGCCCAAACATCGGGACGCGCTTCACATTCGGGGAGAAGCCCATGCGATTGATCAGGCGAGCATCGATGGAAGGGCTCGCAATTCCGGTCACGGAGGTAAAGAACAGTGCGCCAACATCGCGCACATCCAGGCCCGCGCCCGTCAATGCACGACTGACAGAGCAATATCCCAGTTCAAGCGCGCTGCGAATCCAGTGATCGTTCGCTTCCCCCCATCCCTTCAGCAGCGGGTAGGCATCAATCGGCAAGGCGAGGAAGCGTCCGTCGACTCCGACATTCTTGTGCAGGCGTCGCAGAACCTCCGGCTTCGCCAGGTGGTCGCCCCAGAATTCCTGAAGAGCAGCAAACAGCATCTCCTGCGAGTAGTAGTGTTTGGGAAACGCGCTCGTGGCGCTGATAATACGCATTCAGTTCTCGGTTCTCAGTTCTCAGTTTTCAATTGTCAGTTCATTCCGGCTAACCTGCTCCGGCTTTCTAACTGTGAACTGAGAACTGGCAACTGAGGACTGGTTTTAGATGATTGCTCTCCGCGCGAGGCCCAGCGCCTCAGACCAGAAGGCGCCGGAGGTGTGTGCCATCTCGACGACATCCGCGACGGCTGCGACAAATTCTTCGATCTGGTCTCCCGTCACGACCAGCGGAGGCGCTGCCTTGAGTACCAGAAAATTGTTGCCGCAGATCTGCGTGAGAATTCCGTGGTCGCGGAACAAACGCATCACCAGAATCTGGCCAAACAATGCCGGATGGATACGTAGGAATGTTTCGAATGGCGCACGGAGGCGCAGCGAACGCGGAGCAGTGAACTCGATTCCGAGCAGCAATCCTTCGCCCCGTACTTCCTTCACCATCTCGTATCCCTGCAGAGCCTCAGAGAGGCGCCGGCGCAACCGGGTTCCGGATTCGCGGGCGCGCCGACCTAGATTTTCTGACTCGAGCACCGCAAGCGTGGCCAGGCCGGCCCGCATGGCAAGGCTGTTTTCGCTGAAGGTGGATGTATGAATGATGGCCCGCCGCAGTGATCCGTACACCGAGTCGTAGATAGATTCGGTCATCAGTACGGCGCTTACCGGAATCAGTCCGCCGCTCAGGGCTTTTGCCAGCACCACCATATCCGGGTCGACCCCGAAATGTTCGGCCGCCAGGAATGGTCCAGTGCGATACATCCCGGTCTGCACTTCGTCGAATACCAGCAGCGTTCCGTAGCGACGGCACAGCGCCTGCACCGCGCGGAAGTACTCTCCATGCGGCAAGCGAATGCCCGCCTCCGACTGTATCGGCTCTACGATGAAGGCGGCAAACTTCTTGGTGCGAAGTTTCGTCTCCAAAGCTTCGACATCGTCGAAAGGAATGGCTTCCGTTTCCGGCAGGAGAGGTCCGAATCCTTCGCGCCAGAATGCATCGCCCATCAGCGACAGCGCACCGCAAGTCAAACCATGGAATGCGCCTTTGGCATAGAGAAGCCCGGCGCGCTTGGTGTGCGCGCGCGCAAGTTTGATGGCGGCTTCGATGCCTTCGCTGCCGGAACTCGCAAAAAAAGCTTTGGTCAGTCGCCCGCCTGCGCGCCGGCAAAGCTTTTCGCCGAGCTCCCCAGCCCGCTCCGCCACGTGCGTCTGAATCATGGCCGGGCCGCAGCTTTCCAACTCCTCGCGCACGGCGGCAATCACCGCTGGATGATTGTGCCCCACGTTGTGCACACAGTAGCCGGAGAGGAAATCCAGAATCCGTCGACCGTCGGCGGTGAAGAGTTCACTTCCCAGGCAGCGCTCATAACGAACATTCATTTCGAGCAAGTCCAAAAGCCGGACCCACTGGGGATTCACATGTTCGGAGTAAAGCGTGCCCACTGCAGAATCAACGCTGCTGGTAACCATTCTTCCTTTGTGTCGCACGAGTGGTGCCGAAGGGCGTTCCGGCAGACATAGACTGCATGCGCTGTGGCTTTTCACCGAGGTGGCGGTCATTTAATTCGATGCCCGCTGCATGGAACCGGGTTGCTGCAGCGTCTCGCGGGGCTGTGTAAAGCTTTGTAAAGGCGGGCGGCTCGTTCAAAAACTACAACGTAGGGAGAGCGACTGTATCGAAATCACGACAAATCGTTAGCAGGTAATCGAATTGGTGAAGGCAAATGCGAGACTCGTATCCGCTGTTGTGAACCCGTCGGCATGCGACCGGTTTTCTTTGCGGCCTTCGCGGTCAGAAGCTTTTACCCGCGAAGAGCGCGAAGGGGATCGCGAAGGACGCAAAGAAAAACGTCTTGGATGCCTCTCGCTCAGTTCAGCAATAGCAGCTTGCCAGTTGTTCTGCGCGCTTCCAAATCGCGATGTGCCTGGGTAGCGTCCTCCAAGGGATAGGTGTGCGCGATGCGCAGCTTCAGTTTTCCCATTGCGATCATGCTGAACACCGCGCCGGCGCGCATCTCAAGATCCTCGCGCGTCGCCACGTAGTGGGTCAACGTAGGCCGGGTCACGTACAGCGATCCCTTTTGCGAAAGCTGAATGAGATCAAATGGCGGAACGGGGCCGCTCGAGCCGCCAAACAGCACCATGTAGCCACGGGGCCGCAGAATGTCCAGCCCTTTTTCGAAGGTGGTCTTGCCCACCGAGTCGTAGACCACATCCACGCCCCTTCCGCCGGTCAGACGCCGCGTCTCAGCTGCGAAATCAGTTTGCGTATACAGGATGACATCGTCTGCGCCAGCCTCTCGCGCCAGCTTGGCCTTCTCTTCAGTAGAGACCGTGCCGATCACGCGCGCGCCGATCCCGTGCGCCATCTGCACCAGCAGCAATCCCGTACCTCCCGAGGCCGCATGCACCAGGGCGGTCTCACCTTTCTTCAAAGGGTACGTGTCGTGGCTCAGGTAGTGCGCCGTCATTCCTTGCAGCATGGCCGCTGCTGCCTGCTGATAGCTCACGCCTTCGGGAATTTTCACAAGCCGGTCCGCAGCCACAGCGCAGTACTCGGCATAGCTGCCGAGCACCATGGTGTACGCCACCCGATCGCCTACCTTCAAGTTCGTGACATTGGGGCCGACGGCTACCACCTCTCCGGCTGCTTCCTGGCCGGGGACGAACGGCATCACCGCCTTGTAGCGTCCTTCTCGGTAGTACACATCGATGAAGTTGACGCCGGCGGCGACGATCTTTACGACTGCTTCCGCACCTTTGGCTTCGGGCACCGGGAGTTCCACCAGCTCAAGCACCTCCGGACCGCCTGCACGTTTCACCTGAATTGCTTTCATAGGAAGCCTCTGGATTTTCGATGATAGACGTCGTGCAACAGTGAGGCAATCCGATGCAGTACGGACCGATCCACTCGCTGAGCGAAGGCCTAGCGGGAACGTTTTCAGATGGACGCCGATGCCCGCGTCTCCGCATGCGGTAACGCGGCAAGATAGTCTGCCTGAGAATCGGGCTGAAATGCGATCGATCTACTTTTGAGGGGCGGAAGGTGTAGCCGAATCCTTGGTGCCTTCCGGGCGCTTCACCTGGTACGCTTCCTGCATTTTCTTAAACTTTTCCTGCTGTTCCGGGGTCAGGAAGGCAGCGATCTTGGGTTGATAGGCCTCGCGTACTTCCCGAGATTTTTGCAGGCGCTGTTCCGGAGTGAGATGTTCGTCCAGGCGAATCACTCGCAGCTGCTCGCCCTCTTCGGTTACGACCGGCCGCACTTTCTCCCTCTGCTCGGGCGTCAGATTCAGCTGGGCGGTGAGGGCGCGCAGTTCGCCCATCGCTTCCAGGGTGCGATGCGGTCCAACGCTTTGCTGGCCTGGTGATGGAATTTGTGCGGGGGCCGCACCTTGCCCGAAAACGGAGAGGCTTGCTCCCGCTAACACTATTCCCAATATCCCTGAGTGCAAACTACGCTGCATCGCTTTCTCCTTAGGCTGTGAACTTGTTCTTTCCCCAGCGGAACTTCCTACGGCCTAACCATCCTACCCTCGGGGCGGAACGAACTCCATCCCCCGAGAGTGCAGGGTTCGCGTAGGGGCAGACGCCCCGTCTGCCCAGCCGAGCGAAGCTCGGCTTCAGGAGTGATCGCCCACCTGCTTCGACTAGTGTGGCAGCCAATGGGGGTGGGTGCTGAACAGTCCATCCACGAAGCCGATCTGGAAAGTGATGAACAGCCCGAAGGCGACGCTGATTACGCCGGACGCCAGTCCCAGACCGCGATTGAGGCGGGCGAAGCGTTTGCCGGTGTAGGCAAAGGGCGCGCCCAGGATCATGGTGATCAGCATCATGCCCGCGATGGTCCCCAGCCCGAACACCAGCAAGTAAGCAATCGCCCACCGAGGAGAGCGAATCGTGGTCAGCACCAGCAAAGCGACCGCCGCCGACCCCGCCAATCCATGCACTACGCCTACTGCCAGCGGCCGCAACAGCTGATAGATTCCCACGCGTGCGAGTAGTTGCTGGAAAGGGCCCTGCGGGCGCTCCTCCAGCCCGAGATGAGCATCGGGATCGTGCGCGTGGGTATGCACGTGCGCTTCACCTCCGTGCCGGTGCACGTGCGTGTGGACCACGCCGGCACTGTGCTCAGGAGTGAAGCGTTCGGTGATCCAGCTTGTGAGACCAGTCAGATTCAACACCCCCAGGAGAATGAGCATCAGTCCAACGGCCAGTTCCATCGCCAGGCCGATGCGAGGTGGAATGGCCAGATTGAATACGATGATTCCGGTGCCCACCAGCACGATCGTGATGGTGTGCCCGAGGCCCCACAGGATGCCGATGATCCCTGCGTGCCGGATACTCTGCTGGCGGCTCACGATGGTCGTGACCGCAATGACGTGATCTGGATCGGTGGCGTGCCGGATGCCCAGCAGAAACCCCACGCCAATGATCGCGAAGAAATTAACCATAAGCAGCTTGTGTCCGTGCAGCCAGCACTGTCGCGGGCTGGACAACAATAACAATCAAGAATGTAGGCGAGGTCTCCGAGCCGCCCAGACTGGCCACCGATGAGACTACACCAGCATCATTAAGGCACGCGAGGGCCCTTTTCGCAGGCCGTGTCTCTGGTTTACCATGGGCGCGGTCGCCGAAAAAACTGCGCGCAAAATTTGATCATACGGGTGTTGCATGGCTATGGCTTTAGAGTTGGTGAGGACGCGCGTCAAAAACAGTCCGTGGGCTTTTCAGATGCTCGAACTTCTTCCCGTCTTCATGGTGGGAGTCGGCGTAATATTTGCATCCCTGGGCATGGGGGAAGCGGTCTACCGCCTGTTGTTTGCAGACTATGACGGTGCCAAGGACCGCCTTCCCATCGAAGCCCTGTTTGGGCTCGTCTTCGCCTGGGTGGCTACTTCCTTTGTGCGGAGCATTTACCAGCACCGCAAGCGGACGGATGCCAAACTCAACCTGATCTGGGACCGCAGCCACAAGATTCGCGCGGCGCTGGAAGCTATCTCGCCACACCCGCACACCTCGCGCAACCAGCAGTCAATCCGCGTGATCCGCGAGGAAGTCGACCGGATCGAGGGAGCGTTGAAGGAAGTTTTATCACCGGGAGAGAGACTCTAGGAGAAGGCTCTAGGCTTTAGGCTCTAGGCTCTAGCAAACCCCTTTTCACCACAGAGGGACACGGCGGAGCACAAAGAAAAAACATAGAGAGTGTCCACGAGTACCGCGATTTGCCGGCATACATATTTTTCATAAGCGATCTTCATGCGCTTGTTTCATTCCCTCAGGCTTCGACAGCGAGAGCCTTGTGCCTAAAGCCTGCAGCTTGTTTTGTTAGAGGTCCAGACTCTAAAGCCTGGAGCCGATTTTGCTAGAGCCTAGAGCCTGTTTTTCTAGCCAGAGCCTGTTTTGCCAGGGCCTAAAGGCTCGACCCTTTTTTCACCCCCGCCCTGTGCCGAAAGTAACGGGGACATGAGTCTTTCGAGAATTGACCAAAGAAAAGAATGAAGGTTACCCTTTGCCAAGGATTGTGCATCCAAGCCGGAGGGGGAGGGCAGGTCGCCGTAACTCATAGAGCAATATGGAATTGAAGAAACTCTATGTCATTGTTGCGCCGCTGGCGGCCGTGCTCGTGACGGGCGCGTGCCAGTCCGCGCAGCGACCCGCGACGCTATTGCCGGGCAAGGCCGGCGCCCCGACACTGACGGCTGCAAATTCTGGCTCGCCTGCTTCAACCGAGAACCAAGGCCAGGCTCAAAAGCCTGCCGAACCGGCTGCGAAACCGGTTCCGGCCGCCTCGGCCGACCCGGTGGCCGATCTGATCGCCAAAGTCGAGAAGGAATACCAGGCTGGTCAGGAGAACTACACGGCGGGACACCTCGAGGCCGCTCGTCAGAATTTTGACCACGCCTTCGACCTGCTGCTGAGCAGCAATCTCGAGATCAACTCAGACCCGCGCCTGGAGAG
Organism: Acidobacteriota bacterium; assembly: GCA_003225465.1. GTDB lineage: Bacteria > Acidobacteriota > Terriglobia > Terriglobales > Acidobacteriaceae > Gp1-AA133. Next base: position 20,451 of record QIAH01000370.1, read on the forward strand.
CGAATTCGACCGCATTCTCGAAGGTATCAACGGCTTCGAGATGCAGGCCCTGCAACAGGGGGACGGGTTCACTGAGCAGAAATCCGAACCTGCGCCTATTGACGAGGCGAACGAGGCTGCGGTTCCGGTCGACGCCAACGTAAAAGCCAAGGCCGAGGCTGAGATCAAATCAACCCGTTCCGACCTGCCGCTGATGATGACGGACCAAGTCGCCGGCTATATCAGCTATTTCTCAAACCACGGCCGCGGCACGCTCGAAAACGCGTTGGTTCGCTCTGGCCGCTACGACGCGATGATTCGCCGCGTCCTGAAGGAAGAGGGCGTTCCGCAGGATCTGATTTACCTGGCGCAGGCCGAATCGGGCTTCCACCCGCTCGCTCTGTCGCGAGTCGGCGCTCGTGGAATCTGGCAATTCATGGCCAGCCGGGCGCGCGGCTACGGCTTGCAGCGCGACTGGTGGGTGGATGACCGCCAGGATCCGGAGAAGTCCACGCGCGCCGCTGCGCGCCACCTGAAAGATCTCTACCAGCAGTTTGGCGACTGGTACCTGGCCATGGCTGCCTACAACTCGGGTCCGGGTACTGTCCAGAGTGCCGTCAAGCGCACCGGTTACGCCGATTTTTGGGAACTGTATCGACGCAATGTGCTTCCCAAGGAAACTCGAAACTACGTTCCAATCATTCTGGCCGTAACCATCATGGCCAAGAACCCGACCCAGTACGGGCTGGATCATCTTGAGAAAGTGCAGCCGGTACCGTATGACGCGGTCAAGATCGATTACCCGGTCGATCTCCGCCTGGTGGCTGAGTGTGTGGACGCGTCCGCATCGGACCTGCAGGACCTGAATCCCAGCCTGCTGCGCATGACTACGCCGAAGGATCATCAGTTCGAACTCCACTTGCCGGTGGGCACGAAGGAGAAGTTTCAGGCTGCGATCGCCGCGGTCCCCCCGGATATGCGGGTCTGGTGGCGTTATCACAAGGTGCAAGCGGGAGACACCTTAGCGTCGATTGCGCGGACGTATCGCACGACCCCACGGGCAATCGCGGAAGCCAATAATCTCGAAGATGGGGAGGCGCTTACTCCCGATGCGAAGCTGACTATTCCGATCGCTCCCGGGAAGCGAGCCATCACGGAAGAAACGGCCACGTATTCCCGGCGAGCCATCCGCTACAAGTTGCATAAAGGGGATACGGTGCAGTCGGTGGCAGACAATTTTGGAGTTCCGCCCGCCATGGTTCGGCGCTGGAACCATCTGAAGGGGGATAGCCTGAAGGGTCGCACCATCGTCTACGTGCACCTGCCCGTCTCACCCGGAGCCGGCGGCGTTGAAGTTGCGTCTTCCAAACCCTCTAAATCGAAGCACGCAAAGGCGGTTGCGTCGAAGAACCGGCAAACGGAAGCTATCGTCCACCACAAGGTCAAGCAGGGAGAAACCCTGTACTCGATCGCTTCCACCTACAAGATTACCGTGGACGCTCTCAAACGAGACAATCGCAATGTCGCCACGCTTCGTCCCGGGATGATCCTGGTAATCAGGCCGTAGCCTTTAAGTTCTCAGTTCTCAGTTCCCAGTTCTCAGTTCTTCGGTGGGAGGCAAGAACTGACAACTGCCGTCCAATCACTGTTGTCAAAAAATCTCTGTGCTATAATCGCGCCCCGTTCAGACGAACGAAGCAGTTTTTCAGCTGTCTTCATTTTTTCCATGCGCGGCGCCAGGAACGGCGGCGTGCCAGCCCAAACCCGCGCAACAGCCAGGAGGAACCATGACTTTTCACGACGAAACCCTCTACGGACTCGACGACGAGATGGATGAGTACGGCGATAGCGGCGCTTACGGCGAATCGCCGGAAGAGATCCTGGAGGAAGAAGAGGAAGAGGAAGAAGAAACCGGCATGCCCGAGGCCGGGGAGGCGGCAGTCGTCGAAGTGGAGGAAGTGATTCCGGTTCCTCCTAGACCCGCGGGCGGAGGCGGAGGAGGCGGTGCACGTAAGCCCGCAGCCAAGAAGAAAGCCGCCAAGAAAAAACCAGCCAAGAAAACTTCGAAAAAGAAGGCGGCCAAAAAGAAACCAGCAAAGAAGGCTGCTAAGAAGAGACCGGCGAAGAAAGCGGCCAAGAAAAAGAGCGCCAAGAAGAAAAAGCGCCGCTGAGTTGTGGAGCGCGGGCGTCCTCGCCCGCGTTACCCGAGAGCAAATCAAAATGAAAGCCGCGGCGAGTGCTGCGGCTTCTCATTTGGCATCTGAAATCGAAACGACCAACCGGCCTCTACTTCAGCTGCGTGGCCACACTCCGCACTGCGGTCGATAACATTACGCGCGCTACGCCGCTCATAATCAGGCTGATTCCGACCAGCGTCCCAATCGCCCAAACTGAACTCGACGGCCAGTGCACGTAGATCATCCCGCCCAGGATCAGCGTGACGATGGAATCCACCAGGATCCAAAACGCCCCATCCGTCCGGCGCAACTTCCACCACAACATGAAGTCGAGCACTCCCTCAAACATGAACAGGAAAGCCAGCATGAGAGTGAGCGTCGCCACACCCACTATTGGGCGAAGCAGTAAGTAGCCGCCAATGAA
>QIAH01000568.1 GCA_003225465.1 Acidobacteriota bacterium
CCAAGCCCGATCCCAACACGCTGGTGATGATCATCGAGAGCAGCCCCACGAATCTGGATCCACGCGTGGGCATCGACGCCGCCTCGGAGCGCATCGACAATCTCCTGTTCGACGATCTGCTGGATCGCGATGAACACCTCAACGTAAAACCAGGCTTGGCCGATCGCTGGGATATCCCCGACCCGCTGACGTACGTCTTTCACCTCCATCCCGGCGTGAAGTTCCACAATGGAGCGCCCTTGACCTCGCGCGATGTCAAGTGGACTTTCGATTCTCTGTTACAGGGAAAGATTCGCAGCACCAAGGCCGCCGCCTACCACTTCGTCGATCGCGTAGAGGCGCCGGACGACGCCACGGTGGTGTTTCACCTGAAAGAGCCGTTCGCCACGCTGCTGTGGAACCTTTCCGACGGCGCCATGGGGATTGTTCCCTACGGCAGCCTGGGCGAGGTTAGCGCGCAGCCCATTGGCTCGGGACCTTTTCGCTTCGTGAGCGCCGAGCCCGACAAGGAGGTAATTATCGAGCGCAACCCGGATTACTGGCACGAGCCACCGCAGCTCAAGCGGGTTCGATTTATGGTCGTCCCCGACGGGACCACGCGCGCCCTTGAACTCCGAAAAGGCAGTGCCGATCTGGAGATCAACGCCCTCACCCCCGACATGGTCGTAACCCTTCAACGCGAACCGAGTCTCGACGTTCTGCGTGGGCCCGGAACAGTTCTGCAATACATGGGATTCAATTTTCGCGATACCATTCTGAAAGACGTCCGCGTCCGCCAAGCCTTGGCGTATGCCATTGACCGCCGGCCGATGCTGCAGTATCTGTGGCGCGGCTTTGCGCAGCCGGCCGATAGCATTCTTCCGACACAAAGCTGGGCGTACACCAACCAGGTTCAAACCTATACCTACGATCCCGAACGAGCCCGCGAGATTCTTGACGCGGCCGGATATCGCCCCGTGAACGGCGTGCGTTTTCATCTGCTGATGAAAACCTCCACCGATGAGAACACGCGTCTCATGGTCGCCGTCCTGCAGCAGCAACTACGGGATGTCGGCATCCAGCTCGATATTCGAACTTACGAATTCGCCACGTTTTTCTCAGATATCAGCAAAGGAGAGTTCCAGCTGTATTCGTTGCGATGGGTGGGCGGCAACGAAGATCCCGACATTTTTGAATACGCGTTCCACTCGAACAA
>QIAH01000086.1 GCA_003225465.1 Acidobacteriota bacterium
CGGGGAGCCCGTTGTACCCAGACAATCTTCCAGACTCGCGGACAACTTTGCCGCTTCACCCTTGGTATCGATCTGCGCGAGGTTGCAGAAATCCGTTCCCGTACACACCACCAACCCGCGCCGAACGAACGAGGGCGCGGGAGTAAACGTCTGCAGCAAGTCTTCCTCCAGCAGCGCATCGATGCGCTCCGCGGCCACGTTGGGAATAATCGCGTT
>QIAH01000087.1 GCA_003225465.1 Acidobacteriota bacterium
ACCGGAACGCACAACCCCATTGATCGATACCCCGGCTGGTTCTGCAAGGCCTCGCCCAGATGATCCGTCGTGTGCGCTGCCCGTACGTCGCGCCCCGCCGAAGGCAGCTCGCGTTCAAGACGCTGGCTCAGTTCCGCGCGCAGCCGGGCGACTCCCCACTCCTCAATCAAAAACGCCAGGCGACATTTCGAGCGCGCCTCCCGCGGACCGTGATCGCGATAGACGCGCACCAGCTCCGCCACAAGCCGCGCCGCTTCTGGCTCGCTGACGAAGACGTCCAAGGGCGACGCAATCGTGAACCCTCCCGATCCCATTTTTCCGCCCACCAGTACGTTGAAACCGGGCCGGTCGTAGCGCAGCGCAGGCACCAGCGCCACATCCTGCGATTCATTGTGCGTGCAGTTCTCGAGACATCCGGTAATCGTAATGTTGAATTTTCTGGGTAAGTTTGTGAACTCCGGATTGCCATCCGTTCCCACCAGCATGCGATCCAGTTCAAACAACACCGGCGAAGCATCAAAGAGTTCGTTCAGCGCCAGCCCAGCCAACGCGCAACCATTAATATTGCGGACATTGTCCATCCCGGTCTGCAGTGAGTGCAGATCCACCCCGCGCAGCTTTTCCCAGATTTCCGGCACGCTCCCCAGAGGAAATCCGCGCAACTGAATCTGCTGTCTGGTGGTGATATCCAGCACACAGTTGCCCAGTCGCAATGAGAGGTCGGCGATCGCCCGCAGCTGACTGCTATTCGTGAATCCGTTGGGCATGCGGACCCGCATCATGAATCGTCCTGGTGTCGGCTTACGGAAAAACACTCCTACCCACTTCAGGAGATCCTTTTCTGCCGTCGTTAACGATTCGTGGCCCTTTTCGATCAGGCTGGCCAGATCTTCGCGAATCCGCAGCCCATCGCCATCCTTCAAAGCTTTGCAAGCCTCAATCGCGTTTGTTCCCGGACGCACGCTGACCTCCCACGACAAGGAAGATGGCATCCACTCATAACGAATCGATCTCGCCAACGGAAATCAAAACTATTTATGAGTCCTATCAGTTTTTAAATAGATCGTGATAAATGCCCGAAAACTGGGAAATGGAAGGAGTCGGCCAATTTCTTCGATGAGCGCCATCAATTCTTTGCGTGCGCAATGTCTCACAACCCGACGTGCTGACCGTCAGGGCATTTCGGTGGGTCCCCTTTACCTTGTAGGGATGTCGCCAACCCGGCACCGCTGAAGTGACGAGTCTCGCGAATCACTCCCTGGCCTCTAACAAAACTGAAGAAGGGCGGCCTAAGAACAGACGGGCCGAACCTGGTGGAGCTTGCGGCCCACTAACCTGGAGGTGCGACGATTGGGGCCTCAACTGACATGAACGCGAAGTTGCCACAAGAGAAAAGCCGCGGATCCAAGCCGCGGCCTTCCTTCTGCGATAGGTTTCAAATTCTAAGTACTAGTTCTCTGCTGTCCTCCTGACCGTAGTGAGGCGTTAGCCGAACGGAGTCGAAGGACCCCGCCACAATTGGTACCCTGCAACGCGGCGGAGAGCATTTTCACCGCGGACCGATCCTACCGCCGGCCGCCATGCCCGCCGTGACCACCATGCCCACCGTGTCCACCACCGCGCCCATTGTGCCCGCGTCCACGTCCTCCGCCGCCGCCGCGGCGCCGACCACCACCGCCACCGCCGCCGCTGCCCGGTCGGGGCCCACGTTCCGGTCCGCGCTCCGCTCCCACCACCGGCGCGGCAGCATCGTCGCGATTAAAGTTCGGCTCATCTCCTTCTTCGAAATCCGCGCCGCCTTCAATAGTGACCGGAGCGGCCGCCGGCGTCGCTTCCACGGGAGCTTCACCGCCACCCATCTTCGCGCGCTGCTCCTTGAGCACTGCTTTACGCGAAAGCCGGATGCGGTTGCCTTCCACCGCCAGCACCTTCACCAGCACCTGGTCGCCTTCTTTCAATTCGTCGCGAACATCCTTGATCCGGTGCTCGGCGACTTCACTGATGTGCAGCAGTCCATCGGTCCCCGGCAGAATCTCAACAAACGCTCCGAAATCCGCCAGGCGCGATACCGTCCCCAGGTACGTCTTCCCAACCTCCGCCGTCGCCGTGAGGTCGCCGATAATCTGCAGTGCCTTCGCCGCTGACACCTGGTCGTTCGACGACACATTCACTTTGCCTGAATCTTCCACGTCGATCTTCACGCCTGTCTGTTCGATAATGCTCCGAATCATCTTTCCGCCCGGTCCGATCAGATCCCGAATCTTGTCCACTGGAATCTGCAGCGTGTAGAACCGCGGAGCAAAGGCCGAAACCGCCTCGCGATGTCCCGGCAGCACTCCTTCCATCTTCTCCAGGATGTGCATCCTTCCCCGCTGCGCCTGCGCCAGCGCCTCGCGCATGATCTGGGGTGTGATGCCGGCCACCTTGATATCCATCTGCAAGGCGGTAATTCCCTTGCGCGTTCCGGCGACTTTGAAATCCATGTCGCCGTAATGATCTTCGGCCCCGGCAATGTCGCTCAGGATCGCGTACTTGTCGCCTTCCTTCACCAGTCCCATGGCCACGCCCGCCACCGGAGCCGCCAAGGGCACGCCTGCATCCATCAGCGACAACGCCGCCCCGCAGACCGTTGCCATCGATGACGACCCATTTGACTCCAAAATGTCCGAGACCACGCGCATCGCATAAGGCCATTTCTCTTCCGAAGGCAACACCGCCGAAAGGGCCCGCTCCGCGAGCGCCCCGTGACCAATTTCTCGCCGCCCAGCACCGCGCAGAAACTGAACTTCACCAACGGAAAACGGAGGAAAGTTATAGTGCAACATGAAGCGCTTCTTGGCCTCGCCCTCGAACGCTTCCAGCCGCTGCTTATCGTCCGACGTCCCCAGCGTCGTGGTCACCAGCGCCTGGGTTTCGCCGCGCGTGAAGATCGCCGAGCCGTGCGTCCGTGGCAGCACGCCCACTTCAATCCAGATGTCGCGAATCTGATCGAACGCGCGCGCATCGGGACGCCGGTTCTGCTCAATCACCTGCTCCCGGAAAATCCGCTCGCGTAGCACTTCGTAATAATTCTTGAGTTTCTTGCGCGCATCCTCGTCTTCCTCGGGAAGCCCCGCTTCCAGTTCCTTACGGATGTCTTTCACCAACGTGTAGCTCTCCGCCTTGGGATGCTTAGCGGTGTCCAGCGCATCCGTGAGCCGTGCGCCAACCTTGCTCTTCAAATCGTCGAAGTATTTCTGATCGAACTCCGGAGGCGTCACCGTCCGCTTCGGTTTACCCACCTTGTTGCGCAAATCATTGATCGCTGCGCAAATCTTCTTGATCTCGTTGTGCCCAAACTCGATGGCTTCCACCACCGTCTCTTCGGGAACTTCCTTCGCCCCCGACTCGATCATCACGATCGCGTCGGCCGAACCCACCACCATGATGTTCACCTGGCTGTCGCGCATCTCCGAGTAGGTAGGGTTGGCAAGAAACTTCCCATCCACATAACCCACCCGCACCGCGCCAATCGGACCGAGAAACGGAATATCCGAGATGGTCAGCGCCGCCGAAGCCGCATTAATCGCCGCCACATCCGGATCGTTCTCCGTGTCCGCTGACAGCACGAACGCAATCACCTGCGTCTCGCATTTGAAGCCTTCCGCAAACAAGGGGCGTACCGGCCGGTCGATCATCCGGCTGGTCAATATCTCGCGCTCGCTGGGACGCCCTTCGCGCTTGATAAATCCGCCGGGAATCCGGCCGCCGGCATAGGTGTACTCGCGGTAATCCACCGTGAGCGGAAAGAAATCAATCCCCTCGCGCGGATCAGGGTTCGCCACTGCGGTCGCCAACACCACGTTGTCGCCCATCCGCACCACGGCCGAGCCATGCGCCTGCTTGGCAATCTTGCCAGTTTCAAATGTGAGGGTTTTACCGCCGGAGAGTTGAACGCTAATTTCGGTTGCCTCTGGTTTCATGTTTCAATCCTTCTTTGGGCAGGAGGCGTCGGTTCGCACAGGACCGTACGCGCAAGATAAGCTTGTGCCAATAAAGTTCGAGCGGTGGACGGGAGACACGTTCCAACAATTCCTTGATTTCGCTCCTGCGGCCCTCCAGGGCGGCGGAACGAAAGGCGAGGTGCCGCGCACATACACTACTCCCGCGCGGCGTTCAGCATTCCTTACTTACGGATGCCAAGTTTCGTGATGACGCCCTTGTAGCGCTCCGAATCGTACGCTTTCAAGTAGTCGAGCAGGCGACGGCGCTTGCTGACCAGCATGAGTAGACCCCGGCGTGAACCGTGATCCTTTTTATGCGTCTTGAAGTGCTCCGTCAGATGTCCAATGCGCTCGCTTAGCAGCGCGATCTGTACTTCCGGGCTGCCCGTATCCGTGGCATGCGTCGCATAGGCGTCAATGAGGGATTTCTTTTGCTCTCTGGCTAGCACTAACCTGATGCACTCCTGTCTTCTCAGTTTCGATTTTTCTTTGTAACGTCCTTGAGAGTAACACGTTAGCGACAAACGTGTAAAGCAGTCCAACTCTGCGATCCGCAATCAAACATGCATGCAGCCGAACGCAGCTCGAAGGTTCAGCAATAAGAAAATCATTCGGCGAGCCGAACCAAACCGAGGTGACCGGCCGATCGGGCGAGCTTGCGCAGGTACTCCTCAAACGCACGGCGGAAATCGTGGGAACCCGCTATATTTATCTTGAGCACTCGAGTTCCGGTGGGACGATGTTCCAACCCGCATCCTGCCCGCTGGGTTCGAGGTAAGAACATCTAATCATGCTGTCAGGCCGGAGAAGTGAGGAACTAGATCAACTCGAACGACTGCGAGGATCGGAGCTTCTCGTCGGCTTTGACCAAGGAAACACATAATCGTGCGCTGCCCCCATTGTGGCAATGAAAATCCCGGCGACCACCGCTTCTGCGGAATGTGTGGCAAGCCGCTCCCCGATCCCGCCGCCGAGATCTCCTCTCCGGTCCCCGAGCGCGCTCCACGCCACGAGCCGGCCGGTGCTGCTCCTGCCTACACGGGTGGAATCTTCAACCTCGGCGCGCCCTCTGATGCTCCCTATCAGAGCCTTGACTATCTGCTCGACGATGAGGACGAACCCAAATCCCATACCGGGCTTATTCTTTTCGGACTGGTAGCGCTGGCCCTCGTCGTCGGCCTCGGCTATCTCCGTTTTCGTAACGTAGGCTTCCCCTTCCCAAAGCCTCGGTCGACAACCTCGCAGACTGCGCCCACGCCTAGTCCCGCGGACTCCGCCGCCCCCGCTCCTGATCAACAGAACGCACCCGCCGCCCAGCCCAGCGCCCCCGCACCGAGCAGTCCGCCGCCTGGTACTCCAGCGGGCTCCACTCCAGCACCCAGTCCGGCACCCGCGAATCCAGCACCCTCGAATCCGGCGCCCGCTCCTGGCGCTTCCCCGAGCACCCCAGCGGAATCGAATCCAGCGACAACTCCAGCGAATGCCGCTCCCGCCGAATCGAATGCGCCAGCGCCCGACAGCACGAACAATAAGAGTTCGGACAAAGAATCCGAAGCACCTGCTGCTGAGGCTCCCGCGCCTGCCAAACCTGCCGAGGCAGTTCCTGCCAAGCCCAAGCCGAAGCCCTCTCCAAAGACTGCACCCAAACCGTCCGACAACGTCGTGCTCGGCGAACAGTATCTCTACGGACGTGGTGGCGTGCCCCAGAATTGTGAACGCGGCCTGCATTACGTAAAGCCTGCTGCCGATCAATCCAATCCCAAAGCGATGATCACGATGGGCGCCCTCTACGCCACGGGCCACTGCATCTCCCGCGACCTGCCGACCGCGTATCGCTACTTCGCGCTCGCTCTCCGTCTCGACCCCGAAAACGGCCCCCTCCGCCAGAACGCTGAAATGGTCTGGAAACAAATGACCGCGGAAGAGCGCAAGCAGGCGATCCGCCTCACGCAGTGATAATGGCGGCAATGACCCTCTGCATAGATCCGGAATTCAGGACGTCGTTCGACGTTGTTGCAAATGCCATCGTCAACACGAACGCGTAAACAACAAGGCGGACTGATCCTTCTACCCCAACGCCCCGCCCTGTGCTACCGTATCGCGGACTGAAGGAGTCTGCGATGTCCACGCCATTTTCCCGCCGCGAAATTCTGCAGAAATCTCTCGCCCTCGGCACGCTCGTGATCGCTTCCTCCCACGGCCCCTCCGCCATGCTTCATGCCCTCGAACAGAGTGAAGAACGCAAACCCACGCCGCCCAACGACCTCGGTCCCTTTTACAAACGGCTCGCCCCCGAAACCACCAGCCTGCGCGTCGCCGGTGATCCCGGCATGCCGCTTGCTGTTTCCGGCCAGATCTTCGATACGCGCGGTGAGAAGCTTTCCGGCGCGGTCCTGGAAGTCTGGCAGACTAGCCATGTCGGCCACTATGACGTGGAAGGCTACCGCTATCGCGCCAAGCTGATCGCCGATGCCTCGGGTGCCTACAAATTCGACTCGGTGGTCCCCGGACACTATCCTGACCGCGTGTGCCAACACATCCACTATCTCGTTACCGCGCCCGGTCACAAGCCGCTCGTCACCCAACTTTATTTCGCCACCGACCCGGTCTTCGATGGTGATCCCGACAAGAACTTTTCCCGCGATCCCCTCATCCACAGCCGCGAACTCGTGCGTCCCGTAACCCTTGCGGGTGACCCGAAAGACATCATTGCCAAAGTGCGATTCGAGCTGTGCCTGGAGCGCGCATGAGGCGTTTCTTCCTTCATCTGATCGCGGTATTCACGCTGGCACTCTCAGCGCTCGCGGCCGACTCGCCAACTCTTCGTCAAACGTTCCCCCTGCCTTCCGCCGTCAGCACTGTTTTCACAGCGATCTCCCCGAACGGCCAACGCGTCGCTGCCGCTTGCAGCGACGCGAAAATTCGCCTTTGGGACATCGTCTCAGCATCTCTTCAGAACACCTTGGATCTGAAGGGGGAGCGTCCGAACATCGTCCGCTTCTCCCCGGACGGCGCACTCCTCGCAGCTGGCGGTTCGGATGGAGCGCTACGCGTCTGGGATTCCTCCGGCGCATTGCGTTATGACCTCAAGCTTGCCGCTGAAATCGATGCCATCGCCTTTTCTCCTGATGGCACTCGCATCGCGGCCGCGCCCAACGGCCTACCCGTTGAGATTCGGGAGCTCGGGGCGAATAAACTTCTTGCTTCGCTTCCCGCGACGTTCGGCGGGTCCGCATCCCTCGCTTTCTCGCGCGATGGGCGCTGGTTCGCCAGCGCCGACACCGACACCGAAATTCGCATCTTCGATGCCCGCGACTTCACGCTCCATGCGCGTATCACCGATCTGTTGCTGGAGCCGCTGGCTCTCACTTTCTCGCCCGACGGCAGCCGCATCATTGCAGGCGGCGCAGATGGAGTTATCATTCTGATCGAAACCAACACCGGCAAGATCGTGAAGTCACTCCCCAAGCAGGCCGATGTCGTATTTGTCCTCCGCGCTTCTCCCGACGGCAAATCCGTCGCGGCAAGTTATTTCAATCCCGACCAGATCTCCGCGCCCGGTCGCTTATTGATTTGGGATGCGATCACAGGATCTCTACGCAGCACCGTTTCAACGACCGAAGGTGGATTCAACGGCGGAGACTACGTCCACGACGGCACACTCCTCGTCACCAGCAGCTCCGAAAAAGAGCTGAAAATCTGGTCCATTCGTTAATTCGGCCGCGCCTGCATCACGATCCAGAGCGCTCGTCTCAGAAACCTATCGCAGCGCTTGCCAGAACACGGTGCCTCGCGATTAGCACGCGCCAGCCGCG
>QIAH01000088.1:0-4842 GCA_003225465.1 Acidobacteriota bacterium
AAATCTCGCGATACGAAGCGGCGTGCTTCGAAAGATCGTCATAGATGACGAGTGCATGCCCCTTGCCATCGCGGAAGTATTCGCCCATCGCGCAGGCGGCATAAGGCGCGATGTACTGCATGGGCGCGGGCTCCGACGCCGATGCTGCCACCACGATCGTGTACTCCATCGCCCCTGCGTCGTCCAGAATCTTCACCACCTGGGCGATCGATGAGCGCTTCTGCCCAATTGCGCAGTAAATACAGATCAGGTCATTGCCCTTATTGTTGATGATCGTGTCGAGCGCGATCGCCGTCTTCCCGGTCTGACGGTCGCCAATGATCAACTCGCGCTGGCCGCGCCCGATCGGGATCATCGAGTCAATCGCCTTGAGACCCGTCGCCATGGGCTCGCGCACCGGTTGCCGGTCAATCACGCCGCGCTCCAGAGCAATGAATTTAGAAGTGGCGATTGGGCCTTTGTCGTCGATGGGTTGGCCAAGTGAATTCACAACGCGCCCGACCATCTCCTTGCCCACGGGCACGCTCATGATGCGCCCGGTACGCTTGACCTCGTCGCCTTCGCGAATTTCGGTGTAGTCTCCGAGCAGCACCACGCCGACCTGCTCTTCTTCCAGGTTCATGGCGAGCCCGGCCACGCCGTGCGGAAACTGCAGAAGTTCCCCGGCCATCACCTTGTCGAGGCCGTACACGCGGGCGATGCCGTCGCCGAGGGAGATGACCGTGCCGACTTCGTCCACGGTGATCTTCGACTCGTAGTTCTCGATCTGCTCGCGGATCAGTTGCGATATCTCGTCTGCCTTGATCTGTGCCATAGAAAATCAGCTTCTAGCTACTAGCTTCCAGCCGCTAGCTTTCTTTTCAGTTTTTCGATCTCTTGCTTAGCTTCAGGTCTTGCTGCGAACTGCTTCAACTTCTCAGCGAACTCTGCGGCATTTCTCCGTGATCTCTGCGGTTTAAGATTCTCGATTTGCTGCCAGCAAGCTTTCGCGCTTAAAAGTCACCGACTAGCTGTTTCCCGCAATCTGCTCGCGAATTCTCTCCAATTGCCCGAGCACAGATCCATCGTAGATGGTGCTGCCCACGCGCACCACCGCACCGCCCAGGATCGCTGGATCGCGCAAATATTCAGCTCGGACTTTCTTGCCGGTGACCTTGGCCACCTGGCCCTCGAGCACTCGCCGCTCTGAGTCGCTCAGGTCCCGAAAGGTCGTGATCTGTGCTTCGGCAAAACCCATGCGCGCGTTCAGTTCGTGTCCCAAACGTGTAACGATCGCATCGAAAAAGTGCGTGCGCCGGTGATCAATCAAGACTGCCACGAAATTCCGCACGGACTTTGAGAACCTTTCACGCGCCACGACCCGATCGAGCACTCCGCGCTTCCCCTCGGCTGGAATCGCAGGAGATTCCCAGACCCGGCGCAAGTCAGGATTCGCCCGCAGCAACGCGCTCAGCTGCCGTAGTTCGCCCATAATCTTGCCGGCGTCCAGCCCGGTCTCAGACACCACGTCGGCGAAGGCTCGGGCGTACACGCTGGCGACGGAAGCCATACTTAATTCTTTCCTCCGTCCTCGGCGCTGTCCAGCCGGTCAGCGAAACTTCGCACCAGCGAGGAATCTGTTCCCGCGTCTACATGAATCTGCTTCTTGGCGAGCGAAATCGCAAGATCCGCGGCATAATTGGTCAGATCGCGTCTCGCTGCTTTCGCCGCCGCGGCAATCTCCTGTTCCGCGGATTCCACTATCTTGTGAGCGTCTGCTTCGGCAGCGGCTTTGATGCGGGCCTCCTCGGCCGCAACATCTTTTTCCGCATTGGCCGTCATCGCGGCAATCTCACCGTCGAGCCGCGAAAGACGGGACTCGATTTCCGACAGCCGTCGATTGGCATCCTCGCTAGCCTTCCGGGCTTCTTCCATCGCCTTCTGAATCGAGGCCGTGCGATTGCGATACATGCCTGGCAAATATTTCCGGCCCGCCCAGAACATTACCCCGGCGATCACGGCAAAGTTCAGCAACACGGCAAGCCAGTAAGCATGCTGCAGGTTCCCGCCCGTAAGCTTCGACAACCAGACCACGGAAGCCGATTGCTTAAACTGCGAAGTGTCGTCGCTTTCGCCGGCGGCCTCACGCGTCTCCTCCGCCAACTGCTCGCCGAAACCGCGAGACTTTTCAGCCTCCTGCTTCTTTGGCTGCTCCTTCGCTTCCTGTCCCTTTTGTGGCTCTGTTGAAGACGATGACGTGCCGGACGCGGATGCTCCAGAAGCCTGAGAAAAAGCCGCCAGTGTTAAGAGAAAAAAGAAGACAGAGATGCCCGCCATTGATCGCAGCAGCCGGGTTCGTGACGGGGGAGTCAGAATCATCGCGCTGCACCTGCCGAGCCCGGCGTTGCCACGGGGCGTAGGACGTGGCGAATAATCTCGGTGGCCAGCCGGGCCGATTCCGCCTGCAGTCCTTCCTGCGCCAGGATTTTGTCTTGCTCAATAGCTTCCCGGGCCTGCTTGACCTGCTCCTGCGCCCGTGCTCGAGCCTTGGCGACCGCCGCCGCCCGCGCTTGCAGGGCCGCCTGCCGGCGAGCTTCCTGGGTCCGGAAAACTGCCATTCGGGCCTCGCGCAACCGCTGCTCATATTCCGCTGTGCGGGCCTCGGCGGCTGCTACATCGGCCCGCGCCTTTTCGATCGCACCCTGGGTCTTGGCCCGCCGCTCAGCCAGGACCTTCGACAGCGGCTTGTGGACGATCAGGGTGTAGGCTCCATAGAGCACCAGCAGCATGATGATGGTCGGGATCGACCCGAGCAGTAATCCGCCTAGTTGTCGAAGTGTCTCATCCATGGCTTAGCTGAAGAACCGGAAGTAAGAGGGCTACAAAACCCCTAAAGTTAACATCCTAGGGAGCTTGTGTCAACGGAAGCCGGGGTGGGCGAAGGGCTCGGAGAACCACAATGGAAAAATTTTCCGACTTGGCCTTATTTCTTATTCCTTTTTTGAACTAGTCCTTGACTTCCCCTGAAAGCGGACTACCATAAATACATCACCTCCGATCCAATTCAGGATCGAATGGGCCGGCAGCCAAGAAAAGTCACCGCTTTTTGGCTATCGGCCCATTTAAATTTAGCGCTTAGCTCCTAGCGGTTAGCTCTTAGCCAAAGCAATACTCAGCCGTATCCCGACTCGCTCGCGCGTCTCACATTTGTCCGCGCTCTCAGACTTGATCTTGCACACCGTGCTGTCGGACGGGGTCGCTACTGTCAGGCAGACCCTTCGGTGAGGGGTTTTGAGCCCTATCTGATTACAACAGTTAAGAATGCCTAATCCTCTAGCGAATGGGGCATCGATTTGCATGGATCGGACGTCCGGCGGGGCTACCTTGAGGATGGCGATATTAGAACTGAAACCTATGGTAATTCCAAATCAAGGGCATAGATCTCGTCAGTACTCACATCACGCACCAGAAGGGCCGAATCGTCTGGAGCGAGGCCACTCCAGGCCCAACCGTACTTCCCATATCGGCGCATATCCTTCAAATCGATGAGCACTTCAGGGCGAGTCTGCCCAACCTTTGCTCGGAGGAAGGCAGCCTTTTCGGTCGAAGTGTTGTCGTAGTAGACGTACCTTCCATCGCGCGACCAGGTGGGAAAGCCAATGGCCCCCGGTTCGGATATCCAGTTTGTCCATTTCTGCGTTTTGAAATCATAGAGCAGAAGGTTCTTCGAATTGGCGGAGAGACCTGCCAAATACTGGCCATCTGGCGACCAGCGGGGAGAATACAAATTCTCCGAGCCGGGAATTGCAGAAATCTGCTTTGATTTGAGATCGAGGACTTCAATTTTCTTGATGCTTGCGTCGGCATATGGGCTCCGCCCAAAGCAGATTCGTTTTCCATCGGGAGACCAGGTTGGATCGGAAAAAGTTTCATCGCCAACGAGCAGACCGTGCGGGGCTCCGCCCTGTGCCGATATCAGAAAGATCTTCCAAGGCCGGCCGGATTGAAGATCGACGTATACGATCTGTCCACCGTCTGGAGACCAGCGGGGCAAGAAAGCCGCCACCGGCGAATAGGTGAGCTGCTGGTTTTCGCTCCCATCCACCCGGCTCCGCCAGAGCGTGCGTTCGGGGTAGGAAACATAAGCCACCCACTTGCCGTCTCGTGAAAAGTCGAGTTCTCCGGCCGAGATTCCCGAAAGGAAGGGCGCGAACTGGCGTGACCGACTTTCGTAACGGACAAGTTCACCGCGAGATTGCACGCCCTCTGCGAACACTCTCCTGCCGTCAGGGCTAGGCAGTGGAGGCCCGAGAGACATGGGACCAGATGTCAGTTGGAACGGCGCCGACGGCGCTCGGTGAAACAAGCCCGGAGCTTCGCGAACCGCCCAGATATCGTCTCTGCGACCAGAAATGCTCCTGATAAACAAACGGCCCGAAACGTTTCTGACAAACAAGTAGTAGCGGCCATCCGTGTTCCAAGCCCCGCAACACTCCGATGAAGGATCGTTCTGCTCTTTGAGAACGCGTCGATGACCGCGGCCATCGACGCCCACCTCCCAGATCGAAGGGGAATCGTCCTGGAGTGCTTCAGTGAACCGAAGGCGTGTGCCATCGGGCGAGAAGCGTATCCAGTGCGCGGTGCCCGTAACGGTAATCAACTTCCGAGGAGTGCTGCCATCCGCGTTGGCCAAGTAGATGTCAGATCCTTTTGCAAAGGCGAGCTGCTTGCCGTCTCGCGACCAGACGGCGGAGTGTCCAACAATATCCGAGAGGGGAGTGGGGTTGCCAGCCGCCAAGGGAAGCGTCCAGAGTTGCGCTTCGTGTTCGGTACCGGTGAAATTTCGGGCTAAAAGCTGGGAAT
>QIAH01000088.1:4857-12850 GCA_003225465.1 Acidobacteriota bacterium
ACGGCAATATTTGTAAATGGGGTGGGGATGATTGAAGTGTCACCGCCGGAGACTGACGCCTGAGCCAGAAATGTATGGGCCCCAGTCGTCTCCATGAAGTACAGCCGTGAACCATCAGTCAGAATAACGTCTTGTTTCGGAACTCCGTCCCGGGTGATTTGTTCCGCGTTGAGCAATTTGGGTGGCGCTAGAGCGCGACCAGGCCAAACAAAGATTCCCGCGAGAACGCAGACCGCCACCGCAACCGCCACAAGAACCGCAACCTTCCAGGGTTTTCTAGAAGCTGACTTAGGCAGAGATTCGGCGACCTCCGCCGTACTCGATGCCCGGGGTGTAACAGGAGGAACCGAACCAGACCTTGGTCCGGGGTATGCGTCCGATGGCGCCGGCGCATCCTGCACGACCGGAGCAATGAAGCGGTAACCGCGTCGAGCGACTGTCTCAACGAAGATGGGTCTTTCCGCTGATTCGCCGAGCGCGTCGCGCAACCTCTTGATGGCGGCATTGAGGCTGTGATCGAAGTCAACGAAGGTGTCTGCTGGCCAGAGTTTGTCGCGCAGCTCTTCTCGAGTAACCATTTCTCCCGGCCGTTCAAGCAGCGCCGCCAACACTTGAAGTGGCTGTTGCTGGAGCTTTATCCTCTGACCGCGCTGGCGCAGTTCCCCGGTGTGGAGATTGACCTCGAACGAGCTGAAACGAATGATTCGTGATGAGGAATTGGTTGACACGGAGAGTCCCAAGTGGCCGAAGTTTAGCACCTTTAGGGCGCAGACCCGAATCGGGTACGGTTCCTCCGGTGGTCACCTACTTGTTGGCCTACTCGCGAGCAGTCGGCAATTTCGGAAACCGCGAACCTTGCTCGTAGTTGACGTAACATCCCGATTACACTCAAAATCCCCCAATCGGATACCAGTCTGTGTCCGACAAATGGAGCCTTGCTAAGGCCGTCCGCAAGGTCGAGTTCAAGCTATTCCAGCTAAAAGCTAAGAGCTGCTTTTCACGACATACTCCCGCACCCTCCGCACCACCGACGCCGGCGCTTCCGCCTCCATCTCCACCACCCCATCGCGATATTCCCGCGAATAAATGCGCGACTGTGCCGCCAGCATCGCGAGCACCTTGCCTTCTTTTTGGGGTACATTCAGCCGAACCCGGCTCACCGGGTCTTCCTCGAGCATCTGGTCAATTCGTTCCAGCAACGTCGCGATCCCCAGGTCCCGTACCGCAGAAACATGGACCGTGCGCGCATCGTCGAGCAATGCTTCCCTTTGCTTGGGTTCGAGCAGGTCGATCTTGTTCATGACGTGCAGCCGCGGTTTCTTCTCGGCCTCCAGCTCCTTCAGCACCAACTCCACCTGGGCGTCTTGCTCGGCCGTGAGAGGGCTGCCCGCGTCCGACACGTGCAGCACCAGGGCCGCGCGTTGCACTTCTTCGAGCGTCGCACGGAAGGCTGAAACCAGCGTGTGCGGCAGGTTCCGGATGAATCCCACCGTGTCTGACAGCAACACCTTCCTCCGTGAAGGCAACTCCACCCCGCGAATCGTGGGATCGAGCGTGGCAAACATCTGCGGCGACGCCAGCACCTCCGCCTTGGTCATCGCGTTGAACAAAGTCGACTTCCCGGCGTTCGTGTAGCCCACCAGCGCGACCGTCGCCACCGGCACCGACTCGCGCCGCTGCCGTTGTTGAGCGCGAATGCGGCGCACGTTTTCGATCTGCTCCTTCACATGGCGGATGCGCCGGTAGATCTTGCGCCGATCCGTTTCAAGCTGCGTTTCGCCGGGACCTCTCGTGCCGATGCCGCCGCCCAACTGAGACATCTCCACGCCGCGCCCGGCGAGACGCGGCAGCATGTACTCGAGCTGCGCCAGCTCCACTTGCAGCTGGCCTTCGCGAGTTTTCGCGTGCCGCGCAAATATGTCGAGGATCAACTGGGTGCGGTCGATCACGCGCTTATGCAGGATGCGCTCGATGTTTCGTTGCTGAGAAGGCGACAGATCGTGATCGAACAGAATCAGGTCGGCATTCGCCGAGGCGGCCGCACCCTGAATTTCTTCCAACTTTCCGCTGCCAATCAGGGTAGCCGGATCAGGCCGGTCCTTGTGTTGCAAGACTTCGCCGACCACCACCGCGCCCGCACTGGTCGCCAGCGAGCGCAGCTCATCGAGGGATTCTTCCGCGCTGAATTCCGGAATGCTGGGAGCTCTTACGCCGGCCGCCACGCTGGTGGCAGCATCGCGCGCAGCTCGCGCTCCGGCCGTCACCGAGCGCTTGCCGCCCGTGCGCAATCGCACGCGCGAGTCCAGGCCAACCAGAAACGCACGTTCGCCCGAGTCGCGTGGATCGTGCGACACGGGTCCGCCTTTGAGCGCGCGGCGCACCGCGTCCTTGCGGGAGCTTTTGGAATCTGCAGTGCGCAACTGGGACGCGCCTTATCCTTCGGTGCCGGAAGCACTCGGTGGAGACACGGGCGTCGGCCCCGACGTGACCGCCGTCGGCTTGCCTTCCCCATGGGACGAAAACGCCGCGTGCGGCACTCGTCCCATGACCACCGTGGAGATGGCGTGCTTGAAGATCAACTGCTCCTGATTGTTGGTCTCCAGCACCACCGAATATTTATCGAAGGAACGGATTCGGCCCGTCAGCTTGACCCCACTCAGCAGATAGATCGTGATATTGAGCTTTTCCTTGCGGGCCGTGTTGAGGAATGAATCCTGGATGTTTTGCGCCGGCTTGTTTTCCATCTGCCGATCTCCTTGCCAAATTGGACTTAAAGCAGCTGTTCCTCGCAGCCCGTGGCGCAAACCCGGCCGCAAATCACAGGGGGGACAACCCGCAACCGCACGGCCCACTTGCAGCGATTGTGCTCGGCCGCACGGTCTTGGTCAGCACTCCGTACAATACGGCCTCAGGCGTGACTTTTCAACCCAATCCGGTGCGCGGGGTTACAATAATTTGACTCACATCTGACACCCGATTTTGCGCTCCAGAATCAAGGTAACCATAAAGATTGGTTACCCCGCAGTGTTGTGAATTTCCTCGTGCTGCCGCCTCCTCCCAGCACCCGGAATGGCCTATTCCGAACAAAAATTGGTTGCCTCCGTGCCCTCTGCTCTACGGCGCGCCTCGAAGACTTGTCATTTCGAGCGTAGCGAGGAATCTGCTGTGTCCGGTGACTGTCAAAGGACGAGATTCCTCGCTGCGCCCGGAGGGACGAGTTCTAAGAGGTCCCTCTGCGATTTAAGACTTCTCTCCGGCAAGTTGCGGCTTAGTATCCGGTTGCGTCAGTCCGCAGCCATCGGGACTCTCCCACTGATGTACAATCCGCCCTTACCTTTCAGGGAGGAACTTTCATGCTTCACGTCGCGGCATCTCTGTTCAGTCCCAGCATTCACATTCCTACCGATTTCAATACGAATTTCCTGATGATCACGCGCTGGATCCATTTCCTCGCCGGCATTACCTGGATCGGCCTCCTCTATTTCTTCAATCTGGTCAATGTCCCATTCCAGAAAGAACTCGACGCCGCCACCAAAGGCAAAGTTGTCCCGCTCCTGATGCCACGTGCGCTGTGGTGGTTCCGCGTGGCGGCCGTAATCACGGTGTTTGCGGGCCTGGCCTACTTTGGCAACATCGTCGGCACCGATGCCCGCAACGGCGGCGGCTCCGCCGGCAAGGTCATGCTCAGCTTCTTCGTGATCTGGACCATCGTATGGGCGGTTCTCTACGCAGTCCTGATCCCCGGCAAAGGCGCTCTCGACAAGGGTCCCGTGATCGGCATCATCTATGCAATCGTCGTGATCGTAGCCGCATGGATCTTTCTGAGCATCAACGATCAGGGCTGGCAAAGTAATCGCCTGCTCTCGATCGGCATTGGCGGAGGCATCGGCTGGGTGATGATGTTCAACGTCTGGGGCGTGATCTGGCGCATCCAGAAACGCCTCATTGCCTGGACCAAAGAGAACGCCGAAAAAGGCACACCCATGCCCGAGCAAGCCAAGCGCATGGCCCGCATGGGATTCCTCGCCTCCCGCGCCAACGCGTACCTGAGCATCCCCATGCTGTTCTTCATGGGAGCCGCAAGCCATTACCCGATGTTTGGGAAGTAGTCGTGCACTTAGAAAAGATGCCCGGCCGACGCTCTTCTCTGATGCACTTCTCTTAAGTTGTCATCCTGAGCGCAGTGAGGCGACAGCCGAACGAAGTCGAAGGACCCCGAGTACGCCAGGAGCGGCACTGAGTCCAAAGAATTTTCAGCCACCGCATTCTCCCAAAAGCAGTCCGACAGAAAAGGCCGCCTGGTTTTGCCAGACGGCCCTGAACTTTCCTGAAGATCTCCGCGCACTCCGCGGCCCTTCTCTGCGAACTCTGCGGTTTAAGATTTTGCTCTCTATCGCTGCCTAAAACTGCAACTTCAACCCAAACTGCATTTGCCGTGCCGAGGTCGTTGAGTCCGCGCGGCTGATGGTCTGAGTGGAGAACCCGAACGTCCCCTGGTCCTGCAGCAGGTTTCCAGGCTGATCGAATTGCGTCCGGTTGAACACATTAAACACTTCCGTTCGGAACTGCAGGTGCACGCGCTCGCCGATCGATGTGTCTTTCGACATCACCATGTCCCAGTTGTTGTAGCCGGGACCAAAGAAGTGATTCTTGCCGACATTTCCGGCCTGCCCGTACGGTGCAAGCCCGAACGCAGCATAATTTACGCCGGTCTGATTCTTGGGATGCCCCGCCAGAAGCGAGGGATCTCCCGTCAGATCCAGTCGTGCCGACAGGCCAGTATGTTCCGAATCGCGATTGCCGAACAGATCGAAAGGATGTCCACTCTGAATGGTGGTGATGCCCGCCAGTTGCCAGCCTTCGAGAACACGGCCCAGAAATCCCGAAGCCAGGTACGCGCGGCTCTTGCCCACCGGCAGGTCCCACGCATAGTTCAAGACCAGGCGATGACGAATGTCGAATCCGGAATTCCCGCGCTCGTTGAACAGCGCAAAGCTGTTCCGCGGGAACGAGCGGTTCGTCTTTTCCGACGCCACCAACGGATCGGCCGAATCATCAATCGCGTGCGAGTAGGTGTACGCGCCCTGAATTTGGAATCCCTTGGAGAAGCGCTTGGTCACATTCGCCTGCAGGCCGTGATACCAGGAATTCCCCGTGGCTTCGTTGAGGGCTGCCGAGAAGAACGCGCTGTTGTTTACAGACGTAACGCCCGGTCCACCAAACCAAAGACTGCTGAACGTAAGTTGCGAAGGATCTGTACCGTTAGCGATGTTCGCGGCCACCAGCGACGGCTGCGGCGGATTACCGTCAACTACACGGAACTGATGAAATCCCCGGTTGCCAACGTAGTTCACGTCGATGGTTACATCCCTCAGCACTTCGCGTTGAATTCCGAAATTCCAACTCGACGTGTACGGCAAGGGGAAATGCCGGTCGATGATGACAGGGAAGAACCCTGCGCCGCAGGTGGGATTGCAATCTCCATCTACAGTATGAATGCTAGTCGGCACAGTCGTCGGCAAGGCCACGTTCTCCGGCTGATCAAACGGTTCGAGGAAGGGTGTTTGTTGGAAGGGTGGATTGCCGGTCGCGTTGCCAAAGAGGTTGCCAAAAACGCGATCATGGAAAGTTCCGAAAGCGCCGCGCACGGATGTTTTGCCGTCGCGAAATGGATCCCATGCAAATCCCAGTCTCGGCTCAAAGTTATTGAAGTTGTTGTTGTAGAGGAGGTGTCCCGTACCCGGTCCTACCACCGTGAACGTGAACCCCGAACAAGTTGGAAGCGTGGGATCGCAACCGGGAGTCGTTAAAGGATTCAGCGCATCCGGAGCGGGTCCGGAAGCATTCTCGAACAGATTGGAAAGATTATTGTCCACTTCATAAGGCACGCCATTGAACTGATAACGCAACCCGAAGTTCAGGGTCAGGTTCCGCCGCACTTTCCAGCTGTCTTGCACAAAGAAATCGTATTCATGCTGGCGGAAGCGGCGCAGATCGTTCGCCGTGCGATTCCCACTCTTGTCGAAGAACTGGCTTTGCTGCTCGGTGTCCATCACGCCTAGCAACGTATTGGCCATGTCCTGAAACACAAAGTCAGGGTTGCCCGATGCGTCCGTGCCGCAGTTCTGATACGGGTCGCTGGGATTCGGTGGGTTGCCCTGTCCGAGCGGATCTTGGAATCCGAACGGGTCGCAGGGGCCAAGGGCCGGATTCGATGCATTTGCCACGATCGTGGCGAACCCGAAATTACTGAACGGCTGCAGCGTCACCAGACTCCGCGACGTAAACGAATTGAAACCATTCTCATAAACCCAGCGGACATCTCCACCGACCTTCACCGTGTGCGCCCCACGCACCCAACTCAAACTGTCGCCCCAACTCCAGGTGCCCGCCTTGCGCCACTGACCATTGCTGTCGAACAGCGCCAGGCAACCGAATCCTGCCACGTCGGGTAACGAAAAATCTCGCGGACGGCCATATTGATCCACGGCACCCACACTCAGCTGATTGAGCCCGCCGCAATTAAACGGAATGTCGGTCTTGTTGTAGGCGAACTTGGCCTGGTTCACCACTCTCGAACTCAGCGTCGAGGTCAGCGAAACTCCGGTGACCAGCGTGTGCGCCTCGAACCCGCTCGCGCCAATCCCCCCCGGAAGAAAATCCTCATGACTTCCGTTGGGATCCTGGCTCTGGTCATACGCGCTGTGGATCGACAGCAGATGCTTGTCGCCGATGTGCTGATCCACTTTTGCGGTCAGGTTGCGGGCATCAAACTTGGAGGAAGAAGGAAAGAACAACTGGCCGCGAAACTGATCTACCGCCGGCCCATTCGGATCGGGATAGAGGCTCAGAATCTGCTTGATTGTCGGAGAGATTCCAACCCCTGGGATCGCGCTGTTAGCCCCGCCCGCGCTGATCGGCAGCGTGCATGGCGCCGAAGCCGGCGCGCAATCATTGGGATCGTAGTCGGTGTAGTTAAAGGTCCCGCCGTTCAACATGCTCTTAAAGGCTGCGTTCGGAACCGTTGATTTGTTGGTGAGCGTAGTGCGGAAACGTTGAAAGTCCGCATCTACAAAGAAAAACGTTTTGTTCTTGGCGATCGGGCCGCCAAAGTTGAAACCAAACTGGTTGCGCACGTACGGATTCTGCGCTTCTACGTTGCCCGTCTGCGGATCGATATTGTGGTTAAAGTAGTCGCGTGCACCCAGCGCGTTGTAGCGGCCAAACCAGCGGGCTCCACCATGAAAGTTGTTCGCCCCGCCCTTGGTCACCACGTCGATAATCGCACCGTTGTTGCGGCCATATTCCGGCATGAAGTTGTTGGTGATCACCCTGAATTCTTCGGTGGCGTCCGGATTCAAAGCTGCCAGTCCTCCGGGTATGCCCGGCACTGACGTATCGTTGTTGTCGGCTCCATCCAGAAGGAAATTGTTGTTCCGTTCGCGCGCGCCGTTCACCGAAAATCCGTTGAGCTGGCTATCCGATTGAATAGTTCCCGGCGACAGCAGAATTAACTCGTAAGGATCGCGCGTGGCCAGCGGCAGGCTGAGCATGCGGGCCGAATCGACAATGTTGCTCACCTGCGACGTCTCCAGATCCACGGGAGGCACGTCGCTGGCTCGCACCATCACCTCTTCCGACACTGTGCCGGGTTCCAGCGTGATGTCGAGGCCGAGCGTCTGCGCAACGGTGAGCTGAATGTCGTCGAGGTGGTAGGCCTTGAAACTGTCCTTCTTCGCCGTGATCTCGTAGTGACCGACAGGAAGATTCGGAACACTGTACACGCCCGTGGATCCGGTCGATGCCGCGCGGTGTGCGTTGGTTTCGATATTTCTCACGATGACATCGGCGCCCTGAATAATGGCCCCTGAGTTGTCTTTCACGACTCCCTGGATCGAACCGGTCTGCGCCCAGGCGGTCGTCATACACGCCGTAACCAGCGTTCCGAGTACAAACATTTTCAGCTTCAACATTGTTCCTCCACCACTCACGA
>QIAH01000089.1 GCA_003225465.1 Acidobacteriota bacterium
TCACGGGTTCCTTCCTTACAGCGAAACTAGAGTTGGGCGCGATTGCCGCCCGCAATTGTCAACAACGTGAACTCTCCAGCATGCACGATTCCAATCGAGCGACATCGTGTATCCCTCAACCCGAGCAGATCTCGAATTGTTGCCGTGGCCATTAGTCGCTGCTGAGCCGAAATTCCCAGAAAAGCAACTGGCATAGCAGAGTCCAGTGGCACACGGTGTCAAGTGTCACGTGTCATGTCACATGGCGCGTTATGGAAATGCGGTCGGCCATCGGCTTTTCCAACAAGAAGAAAGCGAATTTGTTCCGATTGCGAGCAGAAGCCAGCGAACTGCGCTGGTTAGTGTTCGTCTTCGTGAGTGGAACTCTAGTTGCTCCAATTGAGTCGTGAGAACTCCAGCGCTTCGAGATCTCTAGTGCTCAAGGAGCAAGCTTAATGCCGACCTCGCCAGTGTCCACTGGATCCGCGCCGCCCATACCGAAACCGGTACCGCCAAAGGTCAGTACAGATCCGGCAGTGCCTCGCCAGGGTGCCAGGTGGCAGAATTACATAACAACCATCCTGGTGGCGCTTCTCGCGCTGGCCGTTTTGATCACCATCACACGTAACTGGAATGCATGGGAAGGTGGCAAGGTCGAGCAGGGCACAGATGATGCTTACATTCGCGGCGACGTTACTCCCCTCAGCACCAAGGTGTCAGGCATCGTTCGCTCTGTGGATGTGGCGGACTACCAACAGGTGCACAAGGGCGATCTTCTGGTCGAACTGCAGGACGATGACTATCAGGCCGAGGCGGATCAAGCCAAATCGGCAGTTGAGGCTGCGCGTGCCAGCATTCAGGAAAATCTTCGGCAACGCCAGTTGCAGGATGCGCGCATAGACAAAGCGCTGGCGGGTATAGATCAGGCAAAGGCGCAGATTGCAGCTGCCGAAGCTGGCAAGGAAGCTGTCCAGGCTGAGTTGACTCATGCTCGCTCTGAACGCAGACGTCAGGAAGGGCTGTATCAGGTTCGCTCGACGACCGAGCAGAACCTCGAGGCCGCGGTCGCCGCGGAAGGAAACCTGTCAGGCCAATTTGCCAATCGTGACGCCGATCTCCATCAGGCCCAAACTATGTTGCGTAGCAGTGAACTCGCTGCCGAAGCCGAGCGTCGCAGCAAAGCCGTCCTCGAATCGGAGGAGATGCAACTTCAGGCCGATCTGCACGCGAAACAGGCGAACCTCACTTCAGTCCAGGTAAACCTCGGTTACACCAAGATCTACGCCCCAGGCGACGGCACTGTGGGCGAACGCCAAGTTCGGCCCGGGCAACTCGTTTCGCCAGGCACCCAAGTGATCTCCTTTGTTGCTCTTACAAAGTGGGTGCAAGCGAACTATCGCGAAACGCAGTTGACCAATGTGAAGGTTGGTGACCCTGCCGAAATTCGCATTGACGAATACCCCGGGCAGCCAATTCGCGGCAAAGTGGTCGAGATCGCACCAGCCAGCGGATCACAATTTGCTCTGCTGCCACCCGACAACGCGACTGGCAACTTCACGAAAGTCGTGCAGCGAATTTCCGTCAAGATCGCACTGGACGACTCCACCTTTGCGGCGAAACTGCGTCCCGGACTTTCGGTGATTGCAACCGTCCGCACGAGACGGTAACCGGAAGCCTATGGCAGCTTCGACCATTCCCGTTCGCCCGTCTGCCGTAGAGATCGCGCGCGCTGCTGCTGCGGCGATCCCGTCAGAAGTATCGACGCGCCCTCTTCTGGGTATCCTGGGAGTCGTTACAGGCGCCGGACTGGTCACCCTCGCGGGTCGTATGCTCAGTCTTGGCCTTGCCGATTTGAAGGGCCATGTTGGGATCGGCTTCGACAACGGCGCATGGCTCGACAGTGCCTACAATGCATCGCTCATGTTTATCGGCCCGTTCAGTGTCTACCTCGGAGGTCTACTCGGGCCGCGGCGCATCCTGCTGTTTGCCGCAGGACTCTTCACTGTAACCTCTATCTTTCTCCCTTTCATCCACAGCTACAGTCTGCTCGTCGTCGCACTCATTGTTGCCGGGCTTACGTCAGGTACGTTTTATCCGCTTACGCTCACGTTCGCACTTCGCAACATTCCGCTGCGATACCTCCCCTTCACGATTGCCTTGTACGCGACCTTTGTTGACGGAGCCGTCAACATCGCGCCTTCGCTCTACGGCTGGTACCGGGACCATCTGTCGTGGCATTGGATGTTCTGGAACTCCGCTGTGATTGCTCCAGTGATGATGATATGTGTCTATTTCGGCATTCCGCGGATGCCCTCGCGCAAGAAGGGTGGCCCGGCCCCCAGCTTTGTTGGGTTCCTTTATCTGAGTGCCGGATTGGCTCTGGTTTTTGCTGCCCTTCAGCAAGGCCAGCGACTCGAGTGGTGGCGCTCGGGCGAGTTCAATGCCTGGTTTTGGTCCGGGTCCTTTTTTCTGCTGTGTGCACTTGTTCGGAGGCTACGCGCTCCCAACCCTCTCGTGGCGCTACGTTATCTACTTAAGTGGAACACCGTACTACTGGGCTGCCTGCTCTTTTGGTTCCGTTTCACGCTCTGTACAACCATTATCCTGATCCCGCAATCGCTGGCCATCCGGGGGTTGGAAGCCGACCAAATTGGACCCGCGATCATCTGGAGTGCTCTTCCCCTTATACCCATCGCGTTTATCGCTGCGCTTCTGCTGTTACGCAAACATGACCCGAGGTTGCTCTTCGCCATCGGCCTTGCTTGTACCGCATTCGCCGCGTGGTTGAACTCACAGTACACCAGTGCGTGGGCGGCCGAGAACCTATACCGCACCGAATTGCTGACCGGCCTCGGGCAAGCCTTTGCTTTCATCGGACTTGTCGGCTGCATTGTACTGCAAGCAATTTTCGCAGGCGCTTTGGCCAAACCTGAGTGGGTCCTGAGCTTTTCGGCCTTCTTTCACACCATTCGTTTGTTCGGTGGCACCGCAGGCGCCATTTATATGGGCCACTTCATAGCCCAGAGGGAAAAGCTCCACTCGGAACTGTTAGGACTCCATGTCAGCAGCGGAAACTGGATCAGCGACCAGAACATTCATGCCATGACGGCGGGCCTCTTCGCCAAATCGTCCAGCATGGCGGCCGCAGGAGCGCGCGCCATCGATCTGATTGCGGCCCGACTGCGGCTCCAAGCGTACAGCTTGAGCCTGGTCGACGGATTTCTACTGATCGCGTGGAGTTGTGCATGCGCCTTGATCTTCGTCGCCTTGCTGCGGAAGTCGCCTTTGAACTACGGCGAACTCAGCAACATGCAGCAGATTCCCGCCGCCCATAAGGAGTCGAATCAATGAAACGAAATGCCACATTATTCCTGCTAGTAGCGATGGCCTTCTTCACCCTCACTACGGCGGCCGAGGAAAAGGGCAATACCGCGCCTCCACGCCACATCACACTTCAGGAAGCAGTTCAACGGGCGCTCCAGCACAACCACGATATCCAAATCGCCGGCTATACGGTGGATGAGAAACAGCACGCGAAGGAGGTTGCGAGAAGTTCGTATTTTCCATCGATACGGAATGACAGCAGCTTCATGCATGTGACCGACACGCAGTTGATTCAGATCAGGTCGGGTAGTCTCGGCATCGCCGGGGGAACGCCGATTCCATCTGGAAACGCGATCATCAACCAGGGCGGCAAGAACTTTATGACCAGCGGAACCCAGATCACCCAGCCGTTGACGACGCTGCTCAAGATCAAGCGCGAAAACGATGTGGTCCAAGCCGAGGTAAAAGTCTCGCGTGAGAAGGCGCATCTCACAGAAAGCGATGTAGCGCTCGCGGTCCATCAGGTCTACTACAGCATTCTGATCGCTCAGGCTCACCGAAGCGCCACCCATGCGCGCATAAAAGCCTCGGAGGACCTTCAGGGCGAGCGAGTGGAGCAGGTAAAGTTCGGCAGCACGCTCGAACAGGAGTTGATCGACAGCCGCGCGCAATTGCTGCAAGCCAAGCAAGAAATATTGACTACCGACCTTCAGTTGTCAGATCTAAAGCTGAAGCTCAACGACTTGACGGGCATGCCACTAACCACCTCGGTGGAGCTGGATCTTTTTGTTCCTGAATTTCAGGACACCTGCGCGCGCGAGGAATGCGTTAGCTCAGCCGTGTCCTCACATCCGGAAATCCTCGCGGCTCGTGCTGAGGTGCAGAAAGCTGAGGCCGCGGTCCGTTTTGCGAAGACAGATATGTGGGTCCCCGATGTTGAGGCCTTTGCCCGCTACAGCTACCAGGAAAATGTCCCGTTCTTGGCGCGCAACTTCGGCACCTTTGGTGTTCACTTCGGCTATGACGTGTTCGACTCGGGCCGCAAGAAGGCCCTAGTCAAAGAACGTCAGGCGCAGTTGTCTCAAGCGAAGGAGAACCTCGCGAAGCTGACGGATGGGGTCGAGGTCTCGGTCCAAACAGCGTACAACAAGCTGGAAAGGACGCAACAGATGATGAAGGTGTCCGAAGAAATTCTCTCTCTGCGTACGGAGTCGAATCGGGTGCGTCACCAGGAACTGATACGAGGAGTGGCGCTGAACTCGCAGGCAGACAACGCAACAGCTCAGGAATACGACGCCAAGGCACTCCTCCTCCAGTCACAGCTCGACTACCTCGAGGCCCATGATGAGATTATCCATGCGATGGGCGGCACAGTCGAATGAATTCCAAGTTGCCCGAGAGACCTAAGCGGAATTGCGGCGTTCGGATCAGACCGGTGCATAGGAGCGGACAAAGCAGCCTCGTTCGAGTGGCCGCCACTCGCCTGCCTACCATGTTCGGCGTGTTCGACCTGATCGGCTTTGAGCGCACTAACGTGGGCAAAGGAGAGACTGAAAGTGCCCTTCTCCTGATGCTAGGCGATCTGCGAAATCAGGCGCCTTTGCTACGCATTCATTCCCAGTGCCTCACTGGAGAGGTACTCGGATCTCTGCGCTGTGATTGCAGAGGTCAGTTGGAACACGCAATGTCGGCCATTGCCGACGAGGGATCGGGCCTGGTGATCTACGAGTATCAGGAGGGCCGTGGCATCGGGCTCATGGCAAAACTGAGAGCCTATGCCTTGCAGGACAAGGGGCTCGATACGGTCGAAGCGAACCACGCCCTCGGTTTTGATACCGACTACCGCGATTTCAGTCTGGCCGTAGCTGTCTTGCATGAACTTGAGGTCCGGCAGGTCCGTCTGTTGTCAAACAACCCGCAAAAAGTTGAAGCAGTGACGAAGGGTGGGATCGAAGTTATCGAACTGATTGCCTGCGAAGCACCGCCAAGCCCTTATGCATTGTCGTACTTGCGGACCAAGAAGAAAAAGATGGGGCATTCGCTCACGATCATGTGAACGATTGGAGGAATTGGTCCTAATCGGAGCACCTATGTTTAGTCAGAGGCCTAGCGCAGTGGATCTACTTGTTTCGTCCGACGTTTTGGGTGTGCCCGGTGGTGATGAGCGCTGCCTTGTTGCCCAAGCAGTGAAGTTTGCCGAGATCGAGAAGGCGCTTAGGGAGTTGCGATCAGGGCGAATGATCGTCATTGCCGATGATGAGGATCGTGAGAATGAAGGTGACCTAGTTATAGCGGCGGAGATGGTCACTCCCAAAGTGATCAATTTTATGGCTACCTACGCGCGGGGTTTGATCTGTCTCGCAATGACCGGCGAGCGGCTTGACCAGTTGGAATTAGGACCAATGGTGCTCGACAACACCGCGAACCTTGGCACAGCGTTCACCGTCTCGACCGATGCACGAGCAAGGGGTATAACGACCGGAATCTCGTCCTACGATCGTGCGCAAACCATCTTGGCTGCAGTCGACCCCCGAACTCTCCCTGAAGACCTCGCGCGCCCTGGTCATGTGTTTCCTCTACGCTCCCGGCCCGATGGTGTTCTCGAGAGACGCGGCCAAACAGAAGCGTCTGTTGACCTCGCACGATTGGCAGGGCTGCATCACGCCGCAGTGATCTGCGAAATCATGAACCGCAATGGCAGTATGGCGCGCGGCTCGGATCTAGCAAGGTTCTGCTCAGAGTATGGCTTGACGATGGTGACTGTAGATCAACTCGTTCGCTATAGAGTCGAAACAGAATTAGACCAACCTCCCGGCGTGCATCCATTTGTGTCAAATGGGCACGGCCAAGAGAGGGAGAAATTATTGGAGGAAGATACGATGCACAGAAATTCACGTACGGGAGGAGGACGATGAATGACATTATCGCAGAACACTCTGGAAATATCCTACGGATACAGCTGAATCGCCCAGACAAGAAGAACGCAATGACTTCGAGCATGTATATCACGATGGCGGAGTTCCTTGAGGACGCAGCGAAAGACGATCAGATACGTGTTGCGCTTTGGCATGCCGCGGGGGATTCGTTTTGTGCGGGCAACGATCTCGAGGACTTCATGAAGAACCCGCCAGCATCAGGGGAAAGTCCGCAGTCGCGATTGATGCACGCTCTGATCAATTTCGAAAAGCCGCTGGTTGCCGCCGTACAAGGCGCGGCGATCGGGGGTGGAACGACCATGTTGGCTCATTGCGACTTTGTATACGCGGGGGAGAGCGCGAAGTTCCAACTTCCTTTTGTGAACTTGGGGCTCGTGCCGGAATTTGGAAGCAGCTGTTTGCTTCCGCTGCGTTTCGGATATATGCGCGCCGCCGAACTGATTCTGTTGGGACAGTCGTTCGGCGCCTTGCGAGCAACAGAGCTTGGACTAGTCACAAGCGTTGTCCCTGATCAGAAACTACTAGCCACAGCAACGGAAACCGCACAGACCCTGGCGGCAAAGCCCGCCGGCGCGGTGCAGGCGTGCAAGCAGCTCATGAAAAGTGCATTCCGTGACCAACTGGAGCAAGCTGTGAAACTCGAGAACCAGGTCTTCGCCGAACGAGTAAGGTCCGATGAGGCGAAGGAAGCATTCAGAGCGTTTTTCGCAAAGCGCAAGGCAGCATACCATCCGCAGTGAACGCTCCGATTGGATTGCTTTTGCAATTCCAATGGTCGCGAACGACACTGCGCAGCCCGCACGCCTGAGCGGCAAACGTTAACGCTATTGGATTCCATGTGCGCATTCAGTGGCCCCTTTCAAGCGTCACAAGACGAACTTGACTTGATGTCTTTGTCCTGTGGATCGGCGGTGCCCCTCGTCGATCGTTAGCGGTCATGTGACTCCACAATGAAACGGCATTGACGCTTTCAAATCTGAGTATCCTCCCGTGCCACACCGGGCACGTTTGTTCCCTCCTGATCGATAGGCCGCGAGATATCCAACCTTCTCATCTTGGCCAGGAGCGTGGTTCGTTTCAGTCCCAGTTTCGCCGCTGCTCCGAGCGGTCCACCGACGACCCAGCTGGCATGCTCCAGCGTTTCCACAATCAGGGCGCGATCGGAATCTTCCAAGGTCATCGATGACGGGAAAGTTCGGCTGTGATGCAGACTGGGGACCATGGGCTCTGTTTGCTTTTTGTGAAGTGGGTTTGGAAGCATCCCATCCCGCGAAACGATCACCGCGCGTTCCACCAAATTCTGTAACTCGCGGATGTTGCCAGGCCAGGAATACCCCTGGAACGCAGCCATGGTCTCCGGGGGCATCGAGTCGACCTGTTTGCCCATGCGGCGGCTAAAGATCTTCACGAAATGCGTGACAAGCGCGGGAATGTCCTCCCGCCTCTGTCGGAGTGAGGGCAGCAGGAT
>QIAH01000562.1 GCA_003225465.1 Acidobacteriota bacterium
GAACGGGTGCAGGCGTTCAAGCTCCTCGGCTCGTTCAATCCGGCGCTGCCAAGAACTGGACATGCGCCGATTATCTGCGTAGCCGCGACGCTAAGCAATGGACTACCCACATCGGCCGATTGACGGGTCACGGAAATCGAGAGTACTATTCCAACACTTTGCGTTAAGTCCGGCCGACTTTGTAAACGGCCGCAATTGTTCTCCGTCGAACACTCAACCACGGAGGCCGTGAATGGAATTTTCTCGGCGTACCTTCCTCAAGAGCACATTGGTGGGAGGCGTAGGAGTTTCCGCTCTCGGATTTGATCTCACCCCAGTTTACGCGCAAACCCAAAGCTTAAAAATCTCACGCGCGAGTGAAACGCGCAGTACGTGTCCGTACTGCTCGGTCAGTTGCGGCGTGATTATTTACACCCTGGGAGATAAGGCGAAGAACGCAATCCCGCAGGTGGTCCATGTATCAACCGCGGGACGCTGTGTCCCAAGGGATCCTCGCTCGAACAGGACATCATGAATGATCGTCGCCTCCTAAAGCCGCAGGTGCGCCGGCCGGGAGGGACAGATTGGGAAGATATCTCCTGGGAACAGGCTTACAGCGAGATCGCCGAACGAGTGAAGAAGACGCGCGAAGAGACCTTCATCGACAAAGACGCGCAGGGCCACACCGTGAATCGATGCGAAGGCATCGCATTTACCGGCGGCTGCACCGATACCAACGAGTTCAATTATCTGGTCGTGAAGACCATGCGCAGCTTGGGGGTCTGCTACCTGGAAAACCAGGCTCGTGTTTGACACGGCCCTACGGTCTCCAGTTTGGGGCCAACATTCGGACGCGGCGCAATGACCAACGGCTGGATCGACATCAAGAACACCGACATGATGTTGATCATGGGCGGCAACCCAGCCGAAAACCATCCTTGCGGCTTCAAGTGGGCCATCGAAGCCAAGGTTCACCGTAACGCGAAGACCATCGTCGTGGATCCACGGCTGACGCGTACGGCCGCGAACGCCGACCTTTATTTGCAGATTCGCGCCGGAGCCGATATCGCGTTTCTGGGCGGACTCATCAATTACGCGATCGAGAACAATCGGATCGCACACGACTACCTCGTCAATTACACCAACGCGGCATTCATCATCAAAGAGGGATTCAAACTGCCCGAAGACGGCTTGTACTCCGGCTTCGACCAGGACAAGAAGACCTACGACAAGGCGACCTGGAATTACGAGGAGGGCGGAAATCTGGAAGGGAAGGCTGCCGGCGCCACGGCCGCGGCGGGAGGCGCGCCGCATCCATCGGCGCAAGCCCACGATCAGCAACAGGCCCGACAGAGTGGTGGGGACGCGCATAAAGCCGAAGGTCAGGGCCATCAGGCACAAGGGCCTGCCGGTGCGAAGGCCATGGGTGGAGGTCCGATTCCTCCGCCAATGCTGCCGCCCAAGACTGCTTACGATTTGTCGCTTCAGCATCCGCGCTGCGTCTTCCAGCTATTGAAGCAGCAATATTCGCGCTACACCCCCGAGATGGTGGAACGGATTACTGGAATTCCCAAGGATCAGTTCCTCAAAGCCGCCGACATGTACACGTCCATCCGCAAGGATGGCGACATGAAGAAAGTCAGCACCATCATTTACGCCGTGGGTTGGACGCAGCACAGCTTTGGCACGCAGATCATCCGCACGGCCGCAATGCTCCAGTTGCTCATGGGAAACGTTGGGCGTGCCGGCGGCGGAGTGAACGCGCTCCGCGGGCATTCCAACATTCAGGGCGCTACCGACATGGCCGGAATCTTCGATATTCTGCCCGGCTATCTGAAAGTGCCGACCCCGGCCGATAGCGATTTCGCGACTTACCTGAAGCGGATTACTCCGACGGCCGCGAAGCCCGATCCTTGGGACTCGTTCAATTACTGGTCGAATACGCCGAAATTTGCCGTGTCGTTCTTGAAAGCAATGTACGGTCCTGCGGCCACGAAGGAGAACGATTGGGCCTTCAATTACCTTCCCAAGATCGACCGTAATTACTCGTGGGTAAATATCTGGAACGATATGTACGAAGGCAAGATCAAAGGTATTTTTGCCTTCGGCATGAACGGCGTGATGATCGGTCCCGATTCGCAGAAGAACATTGATGCTCTGAAAAAAGCAGATTGGCTGGTAGTCTGCGAGATTTATCCGGACGAGACCAGCGAGTTCTGGCGCGCTCCGGGAATTACTCCCGAGGAGATGAAGAAGATCAACACCACCGTCTACC
>QIAH01000090.1 GCA_003225465.1 Acidobacteriota bacterium
GGTGGGCCAACACACCGAACAAATTCAAAGAGAATTTCGACTCTAGGTCAGCCGGTAAACGCGCACAGCATTGTCGTGGAACAGCTTTCTCTGATTGACTTCGCCTGCCCCTTGCGTGATTGCCTGCAGCGCCTCTACCCACTGCCGGTAGCTGGCAGAAAGCGTGCAGACGGGCCAATCACTGCCAAACATAACGCGGTCCCACCCGAAACTGCCGATCGCATGATCGATGAAAGGCCGAAGGTCTTCCGCCGTCCAGCTCTGAGGATCTGCGTAAGCGACAAGACCGGAAATCTTGCA
Source organism: Acidobacteriota bacterium (assembly GCA_003225465.1). Classification (GTDB taxonomy): domain Bacteria; phylum Acidobacteriota; class Terriglobia; order Terriglobales; family Acidobacteriaceae; genus Gp1-AA133. Next base: position 301 of record QIAH01000090.1, read on the forward strand.
GGAAACGTTCGGAAACTTGGCGATCTCAGTAATGTGCGAACGCCACGGGTCGAGATTCCTCTCCTTCACCTGCGGTACCCCGCAGTGGTCAAGAATGAAAATCACATCCGGGCAGCTGGAGATCAGTTTGATCGCGATGGGAAGCTGGCGAGCCAGAACACAGATATCGAATGAAAGGCCATAATCCGGAAGCGCCGCTACGTTTTTGAGAAAAGTGACACCTTGACCTACTCCGTCCGGCTGGGTGTGGAGCACACGCCGGATGCCCTTTAGCTTCGAATGACCTCCGATGGCGTCGAGGTACGATTTGAAATCTTCGTTCTCAGGTCGGCCGCAGGCCACGATGCCTTCCAGCGGGTTGTCGGGCTGATCGGCGAGGGCGAGTAAATGCCGGGTCTCGTCGAGCATGTAAGGTTCATCGACGTCAGCCTCCAGGTGCAGGGACTTTACTAGGTCGAGTCCTTTGGTGGCTGCGAGATAGTCGGCCATCCGGAAAGAACGATTCAACTGCGGAATAGTGTCGAGCCAGGAGTAGTGAAAGAGATCTTTGTCCCAGAGATGCTGATGTGTGTCGACAATCTGCATGAGTCAGGTAACCGGGGGCAAACTGTAACGGCGACTGCGGTGAACTGTCAATCAATCGCAATGAAAAACTTCTTCCATGTTGGCCCACCATTCGCCTTGGGCGCGTGTTTTCAGGGGATTCTGCATCGGCATCATAACCGCCCACCATTCCTGGGTCTTCGGATCAGCGGCCATTTTTGCCATGTCCGCCGCGTAGTCCGTGCCGTGATACTCGAAATAGCCGAAGAGCAGGTCGTCTTTCAGGTAGATGGAATAATTTCTGATATTGCACTTGTGGATCATAGCGAGGACTTCGGGCCAAACCGCCGCATGGTATTTCTTATAGGCCTCAAGAGATTCCGGCCTCACTCGGATCACAGAACCGTAACGCCTCATGTCATTGTCCTTTCACGATCCGCCTGCGCACTCTAAGGTGCATTCGGATCGAGTACAACAGGCACTCCTTGCGTTCTCCGAAGGCGCCCTACTATATTCGATGACTTTGAAAGCTGGCTACAGTTTGTGAAGCTGAGGCGATTTGCTTGGCGCACGGGTGACATGACACCACTTCGGATAAGATCCCTCGAAACCCGCGATGTTCGTTTTCCTCTCGACCAAGGCGCTGGGAGCGATGCGGTCCACTCAGGTGCCGAGTATGCATTTGCGACCACTCTGCTCGCTACCGACAAGGTCTTTGGCACGGGCATTGTGCTCACTCTCGGTCTTGGGAACCAATTGGTTTGTGAAGTGATTGAATGGCTTGGCAGCGAACTGATTGGCCGGGAAATCGAAGATTTGATGGCCAACTTCGGAACGGTTGCTCAGAAGTTGGCGCAACATCCGCAGCTTCGCTGGCTCGGCCCGCATAAGGGTGTGGTGCACCTGGCACTCGCCTCGCTTACGAACGCGTGTTTTGACTTGTGGGCAAAAAGCCGCGGCGTACCTCTCTGGCGACTGCTGTTGGACCTCGATGCAGAGAACGTAGTCGATCTGCTTGACCTGAGTTATCTCGAAGAGGTTCTTCCTCGGGAAGAGGCGGAACGCATCCTTCGCGATAACGCGAGCTCCGGAGCAGAGCGTGAAGGCATCTTGCGCAGTGGCTATCCCGGGTACGACACGTCCGTGGGCTGGTTTCAGTATGACGACGATCAGGTGAAGAAGTTGACGCAACAAGCCATAGAAAGAGGCTTTCACGCTTTCAAGTTGAAGGTGGGATCGCGCGACGGCCAGCGTGACGTGCGACGCGCTTTCATGTTGCGCGAACTGGCCGGCGAGAACGCGCTGATCATGCTCGATGCCAACCAGCAGTGGACGCTTCCACGAGCGCTCGAGATGTGCCACAAACTTCGGGAGATGTCTCCCTTCTTCGTGGAGGAACCCAGCCATCCAGACGACATCCGTGCGCACCGCACACTCGCAGAAGCCATCAAACCGATCCCGATTGCATTGGGCGAGCACGTTCCAAACCGAATCATGTTCAAGAACTTTATGCAGGCAGGCGCAGTGCAGATCGTACAGGTGGATTGCACGCGTGTTGCGGGGATCTCCGAGTTTCTAACCGTCAGCCTGCTGGCGAAAAAATTCGGCCTGCGAGTCGTCCCACACGTGGGCGACATGGGACAGATTCATCAGCACCTGGTGTTGTTCAATCACATTGCCCTGGGACACGAAGCGCTATTTCTCGAGTGCATTCCCCATCTTCAGCCGCACTTCGTGAACCCCGCCCGGATTCAGGACGGCGTCTATGCGACTCCAGAGGCGCCGGGTTCTTCTTCCGACCTGAAAGGTGTGCGGCCAGGAGCCTAGCCGGCGTTATGCCACGATTTCTTCCGGCCGGACCGCCCGCTTCTCAGCCATAGAACGGTACTCGGCGAACACCACTTGCAAGGTGCGAAGATTGTCGCGTCCGCTGGTCTCCGGCTCCGAGCCGCTCTCGATGGAACGCATCAAGGATGCCATCGGGCCTACAAACGCGTCTGGAATCCACATGCTGTCGAGACGAGCTGAAAACCAATAGCCCGGATTGCGCTTCGACATGAACTCCAGAGTGTCCGGGCGGCCCGTGGGATAGTTGTACATCAGGCCGATTGTTCCCTTGATTACGCCTTCCGTGCCTTCGAATCGAAAGATTGCATACGGATCGTCTTGCCAGGTGCTGTGGCAGACGTCGATCAACACCTGCAAGCCCGACTCGTACTCCCAGGTGGTCAGCGTTTTGGTTTCAGCTTTCGTGGTTTCGCCAGGCGCCCGGCTCCCGCTGGTGAAGACATAAGCTGGATTGCCAAAAAGGAAACGCAGCGAGTCGATGTAATGAATACTGTGGAACATGATCTCCAGCCGCTTCCCCTCATAAATCCAGGGCCAGAGACTCCAATCGGTCTTGCAATGAACCTGGATGCCTCCGTACACGGGCGTTCCGAGCCAGCCCTCGTCGATTAAGATGCGCGCGCAACGGATACCCGCGTCCCAGCGCATCTGTTGGTTCACTGCGATCTTCACCTTGGCTCGCTCGGCGAGTTCGACGCTGCGCACCGCTTTTGCGTACTCATCCGCGAAAGGTTTTTGGCACAACAGATGTTTTCCGGCAGCTGTGCATTGCTCGACGATGGAGACCTGTTGTGCGGGGTAGACCGCGATGTCGACGATCTCCACCTCCGGTACGCGCAGCAGTTCCTCGACGCTGGCGCAAACTTTTTCGATGCCGTGTTCTTTGGCGGTTCGCTCCGCTTTCTCGCGATTCTGATCGGTGATCCCGACGACTTTGAAGCCGGCTTTTTTGTAGGCGGGGAGATGCGCATAGTTGACGATTCCGCCAGCGCCCACGATGCCGATCCCGTGATCCATGCGTTGCGGCAATTTCGGTTTATAGTCGAGGTGAGGAAAGATTTCGGCCATATTCGGATTCCCACCATCCTGTGCAACCGCAAACTCTAGCAGCAACCGCATGATGGCGAAAACTTTTTTGCGTGCATTCGGCTCAATTTACGCGTCGAGAAGTTTTACCCTTTGAAACTTCTTAGTTTTCTCAAACAAGTTTGCTTCCTGGTCTTGCGCTCGTGCATCTGGTCAGATTACGATCCGCCTTCTCATGGCGAGGTCGCGGCAGGGACGCGTGATTACCTGCGGGCGCCGCGGCAGATGGAGAGAAACGATGAAGTTAATACGATTTGGCGACCCTGGCCAAGAGAAGCCAGGCGTCATCCTCGATGACTCCGCGTGGGTGGATGTTTCCTCCTTCACGCCGGACTATGACGAGGCATTCTTTGCAAGTGGCGGGCTCTCCGGACTCGATCAATGGTTGAAGCGGAAAGCGGCCAGCGCGCCCCGAGTTGCGCCGTCCACGCGCCTGGGGCCCTCGATCGCGCGCCCCAGCAAGATCGTTTGCATTGGGCTGAATTTCCGTGACCATGCAAAAGAAAGCCAGATGGAGATCCCGAAAGAGCCCGTGATTTTCTTCAAGGCAACTACGTCCATCGTCGGACCCAACGATGATCTGGTGATTCCTAAGAATGGAGAGAAAGTTGATTGGGAGGTTGAGTTAGCGGTTGTGATCGGCAAGAGGGGAGTCTACCTCGAGCGAAAAGAGGCGCTTGAATATGTGGCCGGCTATCTTCTGCACAACGACTATTCCGAACGCGCATTCCAACTGGAGCGCGCCGGCCAATGGGTCAAAGGAAAAAGTGCGGACACGTTTGCACCGCTCGGGCCGTTTCTTGCGACGCGCGACGAGATTCCCGACACCGGCAACCTGGCAATGTGGCTCAAGGTCAACGGTGTTTTCCGCCAGCGTAGCTCTACCAACCAGATGATTTTTGACGTCCCCACGCTGGTGAGCTATGTCAGCCAGTTCATGACGTTGCTTCCGGGCGACATCATCAGCACCGGAACGCCGGCCGGGGTCGCATTAGGCATGAAGCCGCCCCAGTACCTGAAAGCAGGCGATGTCGTGGAGTTGGGGATCGAGCGCCTTGGAGAGTCACGCCAGACCGTGGTGGCCTGGCAGCCAGCTGCGATAGAGCCGGCATTCTTATCTGGCAGGTAAGACCACGCCGAAGGGTTGGCGATTTCTGCTTTAAGATATTCGTGTGTTTCTGCTTACCAGAGTCAAACGGTCCCGGTCCCTGTTGCTTTTTGTCGTCCTCTCTGTCATGAGGCCTGATCTAGCTCCGCAGACAACGCAGCTTCCCAAGCACACATCACCCACAGTAAAGCCGCCCCAAATTCACTTCGAAGACATCGCCCGACAGGCAGGACTTACTGCGCTCAACGTCTACGGCGGCGATACCCACAAGGAATTCATCATCGAAACCACCGGGAACGGCGCCATCATTTTCGACTATGACAATGACGGTTGGTCGGACATCTACCTTCCCAATGGCTCGACCATTGAGGGGCTCCCTGACAACAAGGCGCCCACTGCGCATCTCTATCACAACAACCACGACGGAACTTTTACCGATGTGACCGCGCGGGCCGGACTGATGCATTCCGGCTGGGGACAAGGTGGATGCGTCGGCGACTTCGACAATGATGGCTACCTGGATTTGTTGGTTACGTACTGGGGACAAAACACGCTTTATCGAAATAACGGCGATGGCACCTTTACCGACGTGACGGCGAAAGCCGGGCTCAAGACTGCGCGCGATGAGTGGAGCACTGGCTGCAGCTTCGTCGATTACGACCGCGACGGCAAGGTCGATATTTTCTTAGTGCGCTACGTCGACTTCAGCTACGACTCGGTTCCTCGACCCGGTCAGGGACGCTGGTGTCAATGGAAAGGAATTAATGTGATGTGCGGCCCGCGAGGTCTCAAGCCGGGAGTGAACGCGCTCTATCACAACAACGGAGATGGCACGTTCTCGGATGTCTCGCAAAAGTCGGGAATCCGCAATGCATCTGCGTGCTATGGCTTCACCTCGCTGACCGAAGATTTTGATCATGACGGATGGCCGGATATTTATGTTGCCTGCGACTCTACAGCCAGCCTTCTTTACCACAACAATCACAATGGGACCTTCGCAGAGATCGGCAAGAAAGCCGGCGTGGCGTACAACGAGGATGGATCGGAGCAGGCGGGCATGGGCCTTGCCGCCGACGATTTCACGCACAGCGGGTTTCAGGACATCGTCAAAACCAATTTCAGCGACGACACCCCGACGCTCTACCGGAATCGCGGCGAGAACAATTTTGATGACGTCACCTACAGCGCTGGCCTGGGCAAGATCAAAAGCTGGCTTGGATGGGGAGTGCAGTTCTACGACTTCGATAACAGCGGGTGGCCTGATCTCCTGATCGCCAATGGCCACGTGTATCCCGAGGTAGACGGCAAGGCGCTGGGTACGAGTTATCGCGAGCCAAAGGCTGCGTATTACAACCTCCGCGATGGCACATTCGCTAACATCACTGCCGAAGCAGGGTCGGCGCTGAGTGAGTCGCACTCGGGCCGCGGCATGGCGCTCGGCGATTTGTTCAATGATGGTCATCAGGAAGCTCTGGTGAGTAACATGAACGAGCCGCCGTCGCTCTACTACAACACTGCGCCGATCGAAAACTGGATGAGCCTGCAATTGATTGGTGTGAAATCAAACCGGGCGGCCCTGGGCGCGGTGGTGACTCTGGAGCACGGCAGCGATAAACATGAGAAAGAAGTACGCAGCGGGGATGGATATATCTCGCAGAGCGACCTTCGGCTGCATTTCGGATTGGGCAAGTCCACAAGAGCGGAGAAGATCGTGATTCGCTGGCCCAGCGGGCTGGTCGAAACGCTTTCCGATCTGCCCGCGAACCAGTACTACGTTGTCCGGGAGGGTGGCGGCGTGGATAAGAGCAAGACTCGTGGGCCCAGTTCTGTGCACATTGAGCGGCCAAATGCAAATGCACACTAGAAGCTATCTCATAAATCGGTTTTGAAAGGGCGCGGCTTCAGCCGCGCCGTTCAGAGCCACTTAAAACTTGGGGCTTTAGCCCCTAAGGAGACCGGAGCTTACACGGTTGGTTGCTTTATGAGATAACTCCTAGTTCTCCGTCATTGCCTGACGGTATTACGTTGCGTTTCCCGCCGAAATAACCGCAATCGCTACCAGAAGAATACCGACGCCAATCCAGTTGTAGGCCAGAGCCCGGCGACTCGCGCCGCTCCATTCACCAGTGACCGCACCCCAGAAAAGCGCGGCGATGATGTCGATGGTCATGAAAATGGGCCAGCCGACGATTCCTCCCAGCGCGCCGAGTACAGTGGCACCGATCCCGTAAACGACCGTGCCGCCGAACCACAGCAGTCCCATGGAGAGCCCGAGCGGCCAGTTCGCGAATGCATTTCCTTCGTGGAATGCCGACCAGGTACGATTCTTGTTCAGCAGATACACGCAGTAAATAAAATTTGCAACAAACCCACCGGTCACGGTAAGCGCCCAAACCGGATTTGCAGCCATAGCACTGCTTGCTCCGGCCTGGAGAGCACGTAGCCGGAGTTCATCGCCGAAGACGAAACTGAAGTTCAACATCGAGGAGAAGATTCCGGAAAAAATGCAGATCACTAATCCGACAGTGAAGCCGGAACGAACACCGTCGGCCGTTCCCAAATCACGTTCGCGCGTTCGCCCGGCGAGCGCCAGAAACACGAGCCCCACAATCATGACGATGGTGCCTGCGATCAGGGCCAGCCCACGTTTCGTGCCGAGTTGCTCGGAATGAAGGATCGCCAATGGGAACAGCGAGCCAAAGGACGCCGTTATGCCCAGAATGAGCGCAAATCCGAGCGCCATTCCGACGCGACTGATTCCCAGGCCAAACAAGGTGGCGCCTACGCCCCACAGCAATCCAAACAAAACCACCTTGAGCAGCGTTGATGCTGACGCGCCCGCGTAAATGTCCGGAACGT
>QIAH01000371.1 GCA_003225465.1 Acidobacteriota bacterium
TGGCGTTTCGAGCGAGATGGGCTCCTGCGCGATCTTCAGGACCTTGCGGACCTTGGCGACCGGAATATCCATGCGCTTGGCGATTTCTTCCGACGTCGGTTCGCGTCCCAGTTCCTGCACCAGCTGCCGCGAAGTGCGGATCAGCTTGTTGATCGTTTCGATCATGTGTACCGGGATACGAATCGTACGCGCCTGATCGGCAATCGCACGTGTAATTGCCTGCCGAATCCACCACGTGGCATAAGTGGAAAACTTATAGCCGCGGCGGTATTCGAATTTGTCCACCGCCTTCATCAGACCGATGTTGCCTTCCTGAATCAGGTCGAGGAATTGCAGTCCGCGATTGGTGTACTTTTTCGCGATCGAGACCACCAGGCGGAGGTTGGCTTCAATCAACTCCCGCTTGGCGTGCTCGGCGTCCATGTCGCCCTGGATAATCTCGCGCTGAGTGCGCTTGAGTTCCAGGAACAACACGCCCGCTTCCTGCTCCAGCTTTTCCATTTCCGCGCGAATTGCGCGGGCCTGGCGCCGGTATTCTTTTTTCTGGTCCTCGCTGCGAGTCGCATCGGCTTTGCGTTCCAGGTTCTGGGCCTGGCGGTCGAGCGAACGCATGCCGTCGACGGTCTTGTTGACCCGTTCGATCAGCCGCTTGCGCTCGTTATTGGTGAAGCCGAGGGTGCGCACCGCGAGCGAAACGCGTACGATGCCGCGCCCCAGAGCCATCCGATATTTGCGATGGTCCTTGGGACGCTTCTTCTGCGAAACCAGCGCGAATTTCTCCTGCAGCTGCCCGGCTTTCTTGTAGTGCTTGGCAAGTTCGTCGATCTTGCCGGTGAACTCCTTCAGCCGGTTCTGCAGGATATCGTCGGTGATCTCTTCTTCGTCGAAGGTGACCACTTCCTTGATGGAGCGCACGCCCTTTTTCAGGTCGTCGCCCATCGCGAGAAGTTCGTGAATGACGATCGGAGAGCGCGAGAGAGCTTTGAGCACGCGCAACTGCCCCCGCTCAATGCGCTTGGCGATTTCAACTTCGCCTTCGCGCGTAAGCAGAGGCACAGTCCCCATTTCCCGCAAATACATGCGGACGGGGTCGTTGGTTTTTTCCAGTGCGCCGGGGGTTAGGTCGAGTTCGACGTCCTCGGCGCCTTCTTCTGCTTCTTCGAATTTTTTATCGAGTGCGGACGAAGGCATTTTCGGGCCTTCGAGCACATCGATGCCTTGCGTACCGATCGTGGTCAGCAGGTCGTCGAGATCTTCGGGACTGTGCACATCGTGCGGGATGAGGTCATTGACCTGATCGTATGTGAGATATCCCTTCTCTTTGCCTGTGTCGATCAGCTTTTTAATGTCGTCGTACTTGTCGTCTAGAGCCAAGACGGATTATCCTCAAAGCGTCCTTGTGGGGACGCGCTACCTTTCCAGTGGTGGGAACGTGGCACTGCGGGATTGTGCCGGTGGCACAAACTTTCAGATTATAGCAGACAGGGAAGTGTCTGCGCCATCCGCAAGTTATCTGATCTCCGCGCGCGTGCGTGTCCGCATCTCTTGCAAGCTTAATCATTTAGATGCTATTCGAAGGACCTTTGGACCAGAGATTTCGGGGACTTTTCCCCATGCATTACACCTAAATCAGGGCAATCCTCAGGCGGGGCGCTGGCGGGAGTTCCCCGAATTTTCCTCGGCCAGGCTGGGATCGCGGAGGGCGTGTTTAAGCCGAACCTTTTCCTGCAAAAGGGCTTGCATCTCCGTCGGATCTTTCCGCCCGGGCGCCTCCACCTTGCGCTGCACCTCGTCAAGTCGACGGCGCAGGTGAATGCGCCGCAAGGCGCGAACTGCGCCCTCCACTCGCTCGGCGCTAAGTTCCTCCTCATCCTTGAGCAAGATCGACGCTAGCCGCGCCCGGTCAGAGTCGGAGAGGGGCAATTCCATGACATCCGTCACTTCCAGGCCGCCCGTTATTAGGGTCTCCATCAACGATTCCGTGGCCAATCCTTCGTAGAGGCGCTCGCTCTGCAGGGCGAAACGCGCTTGGCGCGCCGGATCGAACTCTTCTTCGGCCCCATCGCGGGCGGAAAGATGCTGTTCGGAGGTTTGGATCTCACTGGCGGAAGCCAGCGCTCGAATCAGGATGCGCTCCGCATCGGTGACCTGTGCCTCGGGCGCGGCTTTGATGGTGGCCGCGGAACGGCTGGCGGCCACGTGCTTCAGTTCCTGGCGCAGAACGGCCGAGTCGATACCCAGTTTCTGCGCGATCTCGTGGGCCAACTCATCGCGCACAATGCGGCTGGGCACGCGCTGAATATGAGGCAGCAGGTAGTTGACGGCTTTCACCTTGCCTTCGGGAGTACGGGTCGGGAACTGCCCCTGGGCGCGCCCGATCAGGTAATCGAAATAACGCAGGGACTGGTGTTTCAGCGCCTCGGCATAGGCGTCCTTGCCTTTCCGGCGAATGTAGAGGTCGGGATCGAAGCCGGCTTCAAGCGTCAGCACCTTGATCTGGAAATCTTCTTCGACGAAAAGGCCGAGAGTGCGCTCGGTAGCCTTGGCGCCGGCGGTGTCGGGATCGAAGTTGACGACGACGTTCTTGCTGAAGCGGCCGAGAAGGCGCGCCTGCATTTCGGTGAAGGCCGTTCCCGAGCTGGCCAGTACGTTTTGAAAACCCGCCGCGAAGACCGAGATGCAATCCATCTGGCCCTCGACCAGGATTGCGTAATCCAGCTTGCGGATGGCTTCTTTGGCATGGTCGAGGTTGAAGAGCACGCGCGACTTGGAGTAGATCGCGGTTTCCGGCGAGTTCAGATATTTCGGTCCGGCCTTCTCATCGGTGGAGAGCGTGCGTCCCGTGAAAGCAATAATTCGCCCGGACTCGTTCGCGATCGGGAACATGACCCGGTTGCGGAATTTCGAGTAGAAGGCTGCGAGCTTCGAGCTTCGAGCTTCGAGCGAATCAGCAGCTCTTAGCTCCTGGCTCTTAGCGCTCTGGGGTCTAGGCCCTGGGGTCTCGGTGCTAGTCCCGCCATTCTCTTTGTCATTCCGAGCGGAGCGAGGAATCTGCTGTTCCTGAGACCTGACACCTGCGACCTGACGACCGCCTTCCTCTTTCCACGAAAACAGACCGCTCTCGCGCAGCGATTCCTCGTCGAACTCGCGACGCAAAGCATCACGAAGCAGGAAACCGGAATCGGGAGCATAGCCGATGCGGAAGCGAGCGATGGTCGCGTCATCGAGGCCTCGCCCGGCGAGATAGGCACGGGCCGCTGCACCTTCAGGGCGCTTGAGATAATCCTGCAAAAACGTGGCAGCGCGCTCGTGGATATCGAGTAACACCATGCGCAGCTTGGCTTCGCGCGCCTCCTGCGGGCTGCTGAACTCCACCTTGGGCAGGGCGATGCCGAGTTTTTGCGCAACCAGCCGAACAGATTCCGGGAAAGTAATGTTCTCGACTCGCATAATGAAAGCGAAGACATCGCCTGAGACGCCGCAGCCGAAGCAGTGAAAGAACTGCCGGGTGGCGTGCACTGAGAACGATGGCGTCTTCTCGTTGTGAAAGGGACAGAAGCCGGAGAAATTCTGGGCACCTGCCTTCTTCAGCTTGACGTAGCCGTCCACGATGCGGACGATGTCGGCTTGCTGCTTGACGGTTTCCTTGAAGTCAGTGGTGGGCATACGGCTTCGGATTCTAAATGGGGGAAATGGCAGGTTCGAACAGACAGCAGCCCGAAACAATAGCTTCGTCGATAACCATCGTTGGATTTGTTGTTGGAAATGGGCTTTAGCTGTGGATTGTTGTGCAAAATCATCCTGAGCACACAAAATAAGGTGCTTCCATTTCAGGAAATAATGCCGCATCACGACCCTCGCCCATGTTCAGCGGTCACAGATGGGATCGTCCTCCAAGTCTAGCTTTCAAATATGGGCGCTCGCCCTGCGGCGTCTTCGGGTCTCTACGTTCCCAGCCTGGACGGCATGCGGGCAATCGCATTCTTCTTTGTTTTCGTTGCCCATGCCCAGCCATTCAAAGCGTTGCCGGGCGGCTTCGGCGTTACCGTTTTCTTTTTCCTGAGCGGATATCTGATTACGAGCCTGTTGCGCGATGAGGCCCGCAAGACGGGCACGATCTCGCTGAAGGGCTTCTACTTTCGGCGGGTGCTGCGCATTTTTCCGCCGTGCTATTTGACCGTGATTCTTGTCTCCACCCTGGCAGCAGCGGGAATCCTGTACAACCGTGAAAGTTACGCGTCACTGGTTTCTGCGTTTCTCTACTTCTCGAATTACTGGAACATTCTGGGCTGGGGAAACCTGCCGGCGGGGCTCGGAGTATTGTGGTCGCTCGCGGTCGAAGAACACTACTACCTGCTGTTTCCTCTTCTGTACTGGTGGTTCATTCGACGGCAGATGGACAGGCAGCATCAGGCCACGGTGCTCGTCGTCCTGTGTTTGGGGGCGCTGGCGTGGCGCTGCTATCGAGTGTTGATATGGCATTCTTCGTGGGAGGACATCTACGAAGGAACGGATACTCGCTTCGACTCGATTCTGGCGGGATGCGTGCTCGCGATTGTAGCGAATTCGCGGCTCGGCGATCGTGTGCCATGGGCGACCAAGCACGCCGCCACTCTCGCCGGGAGCGGCGCGATGCTTATCGGCGCTTGTTTTGTTTATCGGAATGCAATTTTTCGCGATACCGTTCGCTACACTTTGCTGGAGATCGGGCTGATGCCGATTTTCTTCTTCGTGACCTTGCCGAGGGCGAGCTTCATTACACGATGCCTGGAATGGCGAGGGTTGCGGCACCTGGGGCAGCTTTCGTACAGCATGTATCTGATCCACCACACGCTCTTTCATCATTTCTATCACTACTACCGGCCAAGTGTGCTGCTGGCAGCAGCGATCCTGTTGCTGACGATCGCCTATGCGCAGGCCATGCGAATCTTTGTGGAGCTTCCGATCCAGAGGATGCGCAGCCGGTGGTCGCGGCGAGCGGCGGTTGTGCCCATTGGACCTGCAAACAAATCGGGCGAGGAAGTGCTCGCGAGTTAATGGCATTTCACGGGCAACGCACGGCAGCAGTATTCCCTCCCTACACGCGGCAACGAATTTTTCTAGTTCTGCGGAACGAAAAATTGCGTTGTGACCCTTCACATAACAATCCAACAGGCTAGCTAGCGACTCCCGCGACCCCTGGTCACAACCAGACCCGCATCTCCGCGAATGCAAATTGGAATTTTTGCTGTATGCTGTGAGGCTTCACATGATGACGAGCCCTGTCTGCAGTACGCACTGAGGCGGGTGGAACGTTGGCAAGCGCGTGAAGTTAGTCGCATCGACTCTACCGTCGATGCCAAGCGATTTCTGACTATGAGGGGGCGTGATGTTCAAAAAGGAAATTTCGCGTGTTGTGGTGGTGTGTCTATTCAGTTGGCTCGCATTTGCGCAATCACAGAACGGTCGCATTCTCGGGACAGTGACCGATCCGAGTGGGGCGGTGGTGGTGGGTGCGAAGGTGGTCATCACCGACTCGGAGCGCGGGATCTCGCAGACGTACACATCGAATGCGTCCGGAGATTATGTGGCGCCCACGTTGCGCCCGGGGCTGTACACGATTACCGCCGAAGCGGCGGGTTTTAAGAAGCTTGAACGGCCATCGATCCGGGTGGAAGTCGGACAGGACCTGCGCATCGATTTCCAGTTGAAGACAGGATCGGCGTCGGAAGTTGTGACGGTCATGGATGAGGCGCCGCTGGTGAATGCGACCACGGACGTGCTAGGCGGCACGTTCACCAACAAGGCGATCAACGAGCTTCCGCTCAACGGCCGCGATTTTCAGAATCTGGTGACCTTGCGTCCCGGGGTACAGCGGTATCCGGGCGGCGGATTCCTCTCCATCAGCTCCAACGGCAACCGGCCCGAGGACAACAACTTCATCGTCGACGGCACGGATAACAATGATCCGTACTATGCGACCACCGTCATCAACGCCGAAGGCGTGCAGGGAACGCCGGCGACTCACCTGCCGATTGACGCAATCCAGGAATTCAACGCAGAGGAACAGCCTCCGGCAGAGTATGGGTGGAAGCCGGGAGCGATCGTGAATGTGGGGTTGAAGTCGGGAACGAACAGTCTGCATGGCGATCTATATGACTTCGAGCGGAACAGCGGCCTGGATGCGCGGAATTTCTTCAATCCGGTGCCGGGCAAGCACAGGCCGCTACGCATGCATCAGTTTGGCGCGACCGTCGGCGGGCCGATCGTGAAAGACAAGTTCTTCTTCTTCACAGCCTACGAGGGGACACGAGACCTGGTGGGAAATTCGGAGACGCTGAATAGTCCCAACACTGTGCATCTGCCGACGCCAGCATCGGCTCCGAATTGCAGCTTCATCGCAGCAGGGGATTGCGCGAACAGCCTGACGGATGCGCTAGCCGATGTGACTGCGGCATCGCAGGTGGTTCCGGGCGTCAGTGTGAGCCAGTTGAGTACGACCTTGGCCCCTCTGTTTCCGACGAACGACGTAGTCAGCTCTGATGGACCAGGATTCCTGAACATTGGTTTTCCAAATCGCAACCGGGAGGACAACGGACTGATCAAGCTCGACTACGCGCTGAACCAACGGAATGCGATCACGGGACGATATTTCATTGGCGACAGCGTGCAGACCGAGCGCGATATTCCGGTGCTGCGGCCGGAGTGGCAGTCTCAGGCCGTCACGCGGGCGCAGGTGCTCGGGGCGAACTGGATTTTTACGATCAGTCCACGCTGGATCAACGAAGCGAAGTTCGGGTTCAACCGCTTCAATCAATCGATCCTGACGGTGGATGCGAACGTACCGCCGACGAAGTATGGAATCAACACTGGAGTGACCGCGCCCATCAATTACGGAATGCCGGAGATCGCGGTATCGGGGTTCATCTCGCTCGGCGGGAATCATGGCTGGCCGCTGCTGACGACTCCGAACCAGACGTTCCAGTTTGCCGACAATATCTCGTACAACCGAGGGAAGCACGCGCTAAAGGTTGGAGGCGAATTCAGGCACGGGAGCACGGACAACATTCGCGACCGGTACGGAAAGAGTCGCATACGTTTCGAAGGCCAAGGCGCGTTTGCTACCAGTACGCCGCTGGAGGACTTTCTCGCCGGCGTTCCGGCCACCGGGCGCATCTTCGTCGGCGACAATCATCGATTGGTGAGCCTCAAATCATTTGGCTCGTTCGTGCAGGACGACTGGCGCGTGACTACCCACTTCACGGTAAATGCGGGAATGCGCTACGACCTGAGCTCGGTGATCAAGGAAAAGCACAACCTGCTGGGGAATTTCGATCCAAAGGTGGGGTTCGAACAAGTCGGGGCGCAGGTGAGCTCTCCTTATAATGGCGATCACAACAACTTCTCGCCCCGCGTGGGAGTGATCTGGGATCCTTCGGGGAATGGAAAAACTGTGATCCGGGCGGGAGCCGGAATCATTTATGAGATTCCGCACATTTCCGAGTTCATCGGGCAGAACGGGGTAAATAACGCTTCCACCGCGGGTCTAAACGCGATACCAACGGGGGCTCCTTCGGTTGGACTGCAAGGTGGAAAGATCGTTTCGGCTTCCGTGGACACGAGCGCATTAAACTGGTCGGTGGCGGGCCCCGTATTCAGCGCAACGGCCGACTGCACTTCATCGAGCCCGTGCAACATCCTGGGAGTGAACCGGAACTTACGCACTCCGTATGTAAGCAACTGGAATCTCAACATTCAACGCGCCATCACGAGCAATACCTCGCTGCAAGTTGGGTATGTTGGGAGTAAGGGAACCAAGCTGTACAGCGTGTATGACATCAACCAGGTGAACCCTGCACTCGATGATGGCAGCGAGCAGTTTGGGCGTCCGTTTACTTATAACTGTCCCGTGGCTCAAGGTGGAGCGGGAGTGGGTGGGCCGTGTTTTCCGTATCTGGCCGTAATCAATTACCTGACAAATGGCTACGAATCGAAATACGACGCCTTGCAGACGACGCTGACGCAACGCGCTTGGCGTGGGTTCTCGTTCGTTGCCGGTTACACGTGGTCGCACGCGCTGGACCAGGCCTCGTTCAACCGTGGGCAGAATCCACAGGACAGCACGAATCCGGCAGCTGAGTATGGAAGCAGCGACAACGATATCCGGCACCGGTTCACGTTCTCGATGACCTATGACATTCCGGGGCGGGAGGGCTTTGGGCAGATGCTGAAAGGCTGGCAGATCACATCGATTGTCACCCTGCAAAGCGGGTTGCCGTGGAATGTGGTGGACGGGTACGCCAATGGCAATGACATCAGCGCCACTGGCGAGTTCAGCGATCGATGGAACTTCAGCGGAAATCCCTTGGACTTTAAGGCTCTACCAACGGGAATACCCTTCGTAGACCCATCGAATTTTTCGTTTGACTCGGGAACGAATACGACCACAGTAATAGGCGCCGATCCCGCAGCTCCGCGCTGCCTGACTGCCGCGGGAAATCAGGCAGCACAGGCATCTCTCGCCAGCTTCGGCTGCTATGTCGACGGCAGCGGCATCATGACCCCACCCTCGGCCGGAACCTTCGGCACCATGAAGCGCAACATCTTCCGCGGCCCTGGCTATCACAACTGGGACTTCTCGGTGACCAAGGTGTGGAACTTCCACGAGCGGGTATCGGTGCAGCTGCGAGGAGAGTTCTTCAATATTCTGAACCATCCGAACTTCACCAATCCGAATGGGGTGGGAGGGCAGTTGGGGAATGTGGATCCATCCGTGCCGGGATCATTCGGCGGCGATGGGCTTACACCCGACGTTGCCGCCGCGAACCCCGTCATCGGCAGCGGTGGTCCGCGGGCGATTCAGCTTGGGTTGAAGGTGAAGTTCTAGCGGTTGACGCTCCGGATAGATTCGGGGCTGGGTTCCAATCGAGGGCGCAGGAGATTCGGCCTGCGCCCTTTCTTCTTATCTGTTCTGTCCTCGCGCCCTTGCCGGTGAACGACCAGTGCTTGTACGTTGCTGATTTTCCTGATCCATGGCCTATCCATTCGGATAATGACCAGCTTATTGGCTAGCCAATCGCATGGTTCCGCGCGGTGTCTCTGGCAAGGAAGCTCTCCCGGTTTTGCACTGCACACGATTGAACTGTAGGCAGTTAGCGAGTAAGCGGTGCGCAAATGGATCCGCGCCTCGCAGTTGGCAGAGCGATTGCCTAATGCCTATGCGTGGGACGCGCATTGGCCGCAGGACGGCTGCGCAAAGGAGGATGGTTATGACGCCCTCAAAAGGAACTTTGCTGAAGGCCGTGCTGTTGGGAACCATGGCGTTGCCAATGCTGACAATCCCGGCCCTGGCGCAACAGGAAGTCGATCCGACCTGGTACGATCCGTGGGCCGCCGCTCCCAAAGCAGCCACTCAGTCTACCCAGGCGAAGGCAACGGAAACCAAGCAGCAGCACAAAATGTCTACGGCTACGGCAGCGGCTGCGCGCCCGAAGACCAAGAAGCAGATTCAGGCGAAGGCGCAGACCAACAACTCGGGCCGCTCCGAGCGCACACAGGCGATGGCCACTGCTCCCGAGCTCCGTTAACCAGAATATTTACCCAGAGTATGAAGTACCTCACTATTGTGTTCTGACTTGCGATCCCGTTTGGATACGCAACCGGTCGGTAATCAAGAGCGATGCGGACGAAGCTTTCCCGTATTAGTGGACGCGCAAAATAGTTTTGCTACAGAACTGGTCCGCATCGCTGCCTGCGTTGCTGGTCTCACTGTTTCCTCACTGCATACCCGGAACGCTCAGCCTGATCGGCACGGGGCGGTTTTTCGGATTGCTCAACGACGCACCCTTCGACTCCGCTCGGAGCTAGGGCTTTTACGGCTCCTGAGGCGAAGCTCTCAAAGCTAGAGATAAGTTTTAGGAGTTTTTCAGCAACCTGAGCACGCATATCTCACATGAACCCTTAACAATTTGATTCACCGATAAGTTCCATCCTGTTGGGCGCATGAAAGCGAATGTAGGACTCCTTACGAAACCCATTCTGCTTGCCTCAGGCGTAAGTCCGGCTATCTTTTGGTTCCGGCGTGTTGTAGACTCTTCGATATTCCTTCATATCCGGCCGGCTCCTGGAACTACGTAAAACTCCGTATTTCAGACCGTACTCTCCTGCAGATACGCTGGATTGCTGAAGAAAGCTGTGCACCACAGCGTCGATCTCTGGCGAACTCGCCCTTCCGGGCATCTTGTGGAGGAGTTCATCTGTGAAAGATATTCAAGAGATTCTGCAGCAGAAAGAATCCGAATGCGCACGCGTGCAAAGGGAAATTGAGGCACTCCGTGTTGTGATTCCATTGCTTGAAGCGGACAGCCAGCCCGAAGTGGAAGGCAGAAAACAACCAGAGCATTCGGTGGAAGCCGCCTCTAAAGCGGAGGGCACCGGCACCGACGGTCCAACTTTTTCGGCAGTCACCCAATCGGAATCAAGCTTCTGGAAGCGTCGCCGCTAGCGCTGAGGTCATCCCGATCCACTTCAAGATGGCCGGGATGACTGTCGACGTGACCGAACTCCGCCTGCTGAGTCCGTAACCGCTTTTCACCTCTGTGTTTCTAAATCCTTAGCTCCACCACCGTCGCACCGCCCCCGCCTTCATTCTGTGGAGGCTCTGTTACCGAGGCAACATGCGGATGTTTTTGCAGAAACTGACGGAGAGCTTTGCGCAGGATGCCCATACCGCTACCGTGCACCACGCGCACGCGCGCGAGCCCGGCAAGAAACGCGCGGTCCACAAATTTTTCGACTTCCGTGGTGGCTTCATCGACGGTTCGCCCGATCACGTTGATTTCCGACGGAACTCCCGCAACTCCGCGGTCGAGCGAAACGGAGATGCCACGCGCCCGCGCGGCATTTACTGGAGAGTCGCTGGCACGGGCAATGACCTCAGCGATATCGTCGCGAGCAATCTTCATTTTCATAGCGCCGATTTCGACCTCGAAATGCTGATCGTCGATTCGCCGCGTCACGACGCCGGGGCGCCCCACCGATTTGAGTTTGACGGTGTCGCCTTGGGAAACATGCTTGATCAATGCGGGCTGCGCGTTCGGGTCTCCGCGATCCGCGCCGGTCGAGTGCGCGACCACCGCCGAGTCGAATTGCTCCCGGAATTCACGCCGCATTTTCGCGATACGGCGCTCAGCCTCTTTGGACAGCTTTTGTGCGGCCGCGCGCTCCTGAATGGCGTTGACCGTTTCCCGCGCGTGATACTCGAAATCCCGGAAAAGGCTCTCGAGTTTTTTCTCCATCTCGCGAACTTTGGCCTGCTGTTCTTTCTTACCTTCGACCGCCAGGCGGGATTTTTCTCTCTCCAGTTCCTGTTCACGGCTGCGAAGGCGCAGACGCTCGGCTTCCGCTGCGCCTAATTGCGCGTGTAGCCGGTCGAGAAAGCGCGCGACATCCTGGGTCTGCGTGCCAACACGCGCGCGCGCCGATTGAATGATTTTGGAACTGAGTCCGAGCCGTTGCGCGATATTAATGCCCGCAGATGCTCCCGGAACCCCGACCCGCAGCTCATACGTCGGCTGCAATGTCGATTCGTCGAAGCCCACCGCTGCGTTCACAACTCCCGCTGTGTTGACTCCATAAATTTTCAGAGCAGTGTGATGGGTGGAGATGATCGAAATGCAACCAGCTTGTCGAAAGTGGTCTGCAATCGCAACCGCGAGCGCAGCACCTTCCTCCGGATCGGTAGCCGAGCCCAGTTCATCCAGCAGCACAAGGGACCGGGCAGTCGCAGTACGCGAGATGAAGTCGATATTGGTGACATGGGCGGAGAAGGTGGAGAGATTCTGCTCGATCGACTGATAATCGCCGATATCGGCGAGCACGGCATCGAAGACGGGCAGTTCTGCATGGTCAGCGGGCACGGGAAGGCCCGACTGCGCCATCAGTGCGAGAAGTCCGACGGTCTTCAACGTAACGGTCTTGCCACCAGTGTTGGGGCCCGTAATCACGAGTTCCCGACGCTCGCTGTCGAGTTCAATCGAGATGGGAACGATGTTGCCGCGCTTGCTTTTTAGATTGCGCTCCAGAAGCGGATGCCGAGCTTTGTGCAACACGAGGCGGGGTTCAGGCGTTTGGCCGTCAGGGGCGCCCGCTGGGTTCAGGGTGACTGGCACGCAAAAATAATCTTCCGCGAAACGAGCCTTTGCGAATTGCAATTCCAGTTCGGCGAGGGCATCGGCGGCGCTGCGAATCGCTTCGGCGCTCTCGCCGATCCGGCGGGTCATCTCGAGCAGAATGCGATGCGTCTCCGCTTGTTCTTCATCGAGCAGACGTACCAGATCGTTATTCTGCTCGATCGTCTCAATCGGCTCAACAAAGACAGTCTGCCCGCTCGAACTCGACCCGTGCACAACCCCCGGCACGCGCCGCTTCTGTTCGATCTTCACCGGAATCACAAAACGTTCGCCACGAATGGTGACGAGTTCGTCCTGCACCGTTCCGCCTTCCGCTAGCCGCCGCAGGTAGCCGCGCAGCGATTCCTGAATCGCGCGCTTTTGTTTCTCGATGTCCCGGCGAATGCGGGCAAGCTCGGGCGAGGCGCGATCCTCCAGTGTCCCATCCGGTTGAATCTTGTTGCGGAAACTCCGCAGGAATTCCGTGAAATCTGCAATGCCGGCGGAGACGAGTGGAATGGCTGTCCATTCCTTCATCGCGGCAGGCGGGCTGAGAGCGATCTCGCGCCACTCTGCGGCGCGGTCCACCACAAGGATCACATCACGAATCTCCGTGGTTTCGAGCGCCGCGCCGGAAATGCTGGCCTTCTCAATCAGCTTCCCAACATCCAGCAGTCCCGCAAATTCGAAGCGGCCACCAACCCGGCGAAACTCGCGAATCTCGCTTGTCAGTTGCTGTTGCAGCTCAATCCAGGAGCGATCCGTTGAAGGCGCGAGAGTCGCAATGCGGCCACTCCCCAAAGGCGAGGAGGTATAACCCCGCAACAAGTCGCGCAGCGACTCGAACTCGAGCACGCCAGCACTGGTGTGGACAAGAGGCATACGTTATCGAGCTAATGTTACAGGAATGAAGGGTTGACTGGAGAGGTGAGCGGAAGCTCTAGAGTCGGGGAGGATCTCACGCAAAAAATCTGTCGCGCAAGGATCGTCTATGAACCACCCGCCTCTACAGCGATTGCTGCCTGCGCCGCGGCCGGGAAGCGCAGCGTGAACACCGCTCCCCCCTCGGTCTTGTTGCGGCAGGTAATTTGTCCCTGATGATCCTGAACGACACCGTAGGTAGCACTCAAACCGAGGCCGGTCCCTTTGCCCACTGGCTTGGTCGTGTAGAAGGGATCGAAGACGCGCTGAGGATCGGCCATGCCCGGGCCTGAATCCGCGAATTCGACCACCACTTCGGTGCCGACGTGTTGGGCCGTAGCCAGCAACGCTCCGCCGCCCACCTCGTTAAGGGCGTCGATGGCATTTTCGGTGAGATGGAGAAAGGTCTGCAGCAATTGGTTGCTGTTGCCCCAGATGCGCGGCAAACCCGGTTCGACGATGGCTTCGACGCGAATGTTCTTCCCGCGGATTTGCACGTCGTGCATCTGGAGCGCACGCTGCACCAGAGCGCCAATATCAATCAGGACTTTTTCGGACGGGCTCTGCTGAGAGAAGCTGAGCAGATCGGCGACCAGATCGCGGGTGCGGCGCGCATGCTGGCCGATCTTCTGTGCCATCGCGGTCTGCTCGCCCTTCAGCGAACTCTGGGCCGCGAGCAAATCGGAATATCCGAGGATGGCAGCCAGGGGATTGTTGATCTCGTGCGCCGCTCCCGCCACCAACTGTCCCAACGAGGCCAGTTTTTCTTTTTGCACAAGCTGACTCTGCAATCGCTCCAGGTTTTCGTAGCTTTGGCGCGATTGGTCGAGCAGATGAATCAGTTGCCGATCGAGCAGGAATTGCTTCAGGAACACAAACAGGCCGAGCACCAGAGTGGCTGCCAGAGTCACAAGCAGACGAAACTTTCGCAAGCTGGGAGCCTCGTGATCGGCCAGCAGCGCCCAAAGGCCGAGCAGGGGCAGCGAAAGGATCGCGATCATTGCCATGCGCGGCACCAGCCTCACCCACCGGTCTGCGAAGTCCGTCGTGCGGGAGTATGCCAGGTTCATGCGTCCCGCCGACAGCGCCGCCCAAATCATCCACCCCACGGCCACCAGGAAAACCAAGTCGTAAATGCTCCCGCTGGAATACTGATTGCGCGCGATGGCGGCATTGATCATCTCCGAGCCCAGCGCGTAAAGAGCGCTGGCTACGAAGAGATTCCAATAGACTCTCCGCCAATTGTCGCGCGTGGAGGTCGCCGCGATTCCCAGGATAAGCACAAGCACGAGATTTTCCAGCAAATAGAGCAGGTCGTAGTTGCGGCTGTAGACCGATGCGTTCAGGATCACATACTGATCCGGGAACACGATAAAGGCGTACAGAAATACCCACCAGATCAGCAGCATCAGGAAATTGATCGCATCGAGCAGAGCCCTGCGATCTTGCAGCGTACGGTGAGGGCGCAGCGCCACTGCCGCCATGAAGGGCACCACGTGGATAAAAAGAATGACATCGGCGGCACAAGGTTCGGGAAGCGCCTGCTTCAGGATGAGTTCGTAATAGGTCCAAACTGCAGTGTTGATGGCCCAGAGTGTGCACCCGAAGCCCAGCAGCAACCAGAACATCCGGGATTTTTTCTGCAAGAACGCATTCCGGAAGAACGCGATGGTAGCCACCGTGAGCAGCAGGAGCGGAAACAGATCTCCGAACGCGGTCATCGCCGGTCCACGCGGCATCAGCAACTCGGCTGCGCCGACTGCTACCGTAAGCGCCGCTGCTACCAACCAGAGCTTTCGCGCAGAAGACATGAATCACTCAAGTCTATGGCCTGGGACCGCCATATCGAAGATTACAGCCGGCGACCAGCCTGTTACGGAAGTACCTCGCCTATGTTGCACCCGCTCGCGTCCAGTTTCACTACAAAACTGAACCCCAAAATCGGGCCAGATACGTTGTGGATGTACAGAATGTCAGTGATTTTGGTCACATGGACGGGTTACTGCCCGGAGAGCCTACGCCCGGTCATTTTGACGGTCGGTTACCCCGGCGCTTTGTTAGAATCGTGCCATGGCGTTCCCCATAACACGCCTCCGCCGCATGCGTAAGAGCGAACCACTTCGCTCGCTGGTCCGCGAAACGCACCTCACACCCGAAAACTTCGTCTACCCGCTATTTGTTTGTCCAGGCACCGGTGTCCGGAAGGAAGTGCGTTCCATGCCGGGAGTGTTCAATCTGTCGGTGGACGAGGCTGTGAAGGAAGTTCGCGAGGCCCACTCGCTGGGCGTGTTATCGGTAATCCTGTTCGGGCTGCCGGAGAAAAAGGACGAGATCGCCACCGGAGCCTGGGCGAACGACGGCATCGTGCAACAGGCAGCTCGCGCCATTAAGCGTGAAGTCCCGGACGCCATCCTGATGGGCGACGTCTGCTTATGCGAATACATGTCCCATGGACATTGCGGAATCGTCGAGGCCGCTCCCCAATCTCTGGGCGCCGCGGTCGCTTCTCCGCCGGCAGCCGCGACAGAATACGAAATTCTGAACGATGCGACACTCGAGTTGCTGGCGCGCACGTCTGTATCGCTGGCGCGCGCCGGCATCGACATCATCGCGCCTTCCGACATGATGGATGGCCGTGTCGCCGCTATTCGCAAAGGCTTGGATGAGGCCGGGCTCGCGAATACTCCCATCCTTTCCTATGCAGCCAAGTTTGCGTCGGGATTTTACGGTCCGTTCCGCGAAGCGGCCGACTCAGCCCCGCAGTTCGGAGATCGCCGCTCCTACCAGATGGATGGCGCAAACTTCCGCGAGGCCATGCGCGAGATAGAACTCGATCTGGAAGAAGGCGCGGACATGATCATGGTGAAGCCCGCCATGCCCTATCTCGACGTGATCGCTGCCGCCCGCGAGCGCTTCGATGTTCCCCTCGCCGCCTACCAGGTATCCGGCGAATACGCCATGATCGAGGCCGCGGCTCGCAATAATTGGATCGACCGCGAGCGCGTGATGATGGAGTCGTTGCTTTCCATCCGCCGTGCGGGCGCAAGCATCATTCTGACTTATTACGCGAAAGAAGCCGCGAGACTGCTGGGATAGCCCGCCAAGACTCGCAATAGGTAATCGCGGTATTAACGTTTTTAATTTCCCGATTACTCAATTTCCCAATTTCTCAATGATGTCAGCATGATTTCCGTCGTCCAGTTCGGCACGCTCGATTATGCAACCGCTCTTCGCCTGCAGCAAAAACTCGTCGGCTTGCGCAAGGAGAGTCGGATTGGAGACGTCCTGCTGCTCCTCGAGCACAGCCCGGTCATCACGCTAGGCCGCAACGCCAAGGCCGCCAACGTCATCGCGCCTTCGGACTTGCTGCAGCAGCGCGGCGTCGAAGTCTTCGACTGTGACCGCGGTGGCGACGTTACATTCCATGGCCCCGGCCAGTTGGTGGGCTACCCCATTTTCGATCTACGCGGATTCCCTGCCGACGACGCACGCCGTAAGACACTTGGGGTGATTGAGTATGTGCGCCGTCTCGAAGAAATCCTGATTCGCACCTGCGCCGATTTCCAGATTTCCGCCCAACGCATCCCGGGTCTAACTGGCGTCTGGACCTCCAACAATGACGGTGGAGCGACGGGCGTCCCCGCCCGTCCACCCGAAGCCCGTCCTCCCCAAACCGCCAGCCCCCAACCAAAAGAACAAGCCAAAATCGCAGCCATCGGCGTCCATATCTCTCGTTCCGTGACCTCGCACGGTTTCGCTCTGAACGTAAACACGGATCTCAGCTATTTTGACCTCATTGTTCCGTGTGGAATCGTTGATAAGCCGGTCACGTCCATAGCCCGTGAGCTTGGCGACCTAGTTCCGCTCGAGCAAGTCGCCCAATCGATCACGCGCAATTTCGGCACTGTCTTCCACAGTCAAATTCTGTGGGTTGGAACTCTGGAGGCGCTCCTGGGAGAAACCGTCGGCGTTCCCGTAAAGCCACCTCCCGAACTCCGACAACTTCATCGGGAAGACGATACGTTTTGGGCGTGAGAAGTTTGCTGAAATTCCTCGAAACCGTTTAGCATTCCTCTCAGGTCGCCCAGGCGCACCTTCATGCCCAAGAAGCCGAAAGCCCGGTCGCATTCGAATCACCGCGCCTCACGTGCATCCCGACCCACTACGCCGGCATCATCTTCCCAACGTACGTACACAATTCTCGACTATCGCCTCGAACGGCCCCGCATTGAACTCCGCCAGGTGCGTGATGGAGACACGGTTCGCTACGAGGTCTCCGGTGACCTGAGCGCGCCCGTCCCGCCCATCCGCGAGTCCAAATATCTCGGCAAGCAACAATGCATCGAAATCTACCGCTGGATGCTTCTCAACCGCAAGATGGAAGCCGCGCTCGAGAACCTGTACAAGCAAGGGAAAGTCGTAGGCGGCGTCTACTTCGGACTGGGACAGGAAGGCTGCTCGTGCGCCTCCGCTTACGCGCTCGAGCCCGACGAGTGGCTCGGCCCGCTGATTCGCAATCAAGGCTCGTTGCTGGTCCGCGGGTTTTCGCCACGCGACATCATGATGCAGTACATGGCCAGAGCCGGGTCACCCACGAAGGGCCGTGATGCTTCCTCGCATTTCGGCGACATCCAGAAGCGCAATGTGGTCGCTCCCATCTCGACTTTAGGCGATCTGATTCCCGTGCTTGCGGGTGTGGCCTTGGGTGCGCGTCTGCAAGGAAAAAACATCGCGGTCATGACCTACATCGGCGACGGCGGCCAGTCCACCGGTGTGACCTACGAAGGCCTGAACTTTGCCGCCGTGCAAAATCTCGGGCTCGTCCTGTTTGTCGAAAATAATCTTTGGGGATATTCGACCCCGGCAGATATGCAGTTCCTGATCGAAGATCTCGCCGAGCGCGCGATTGCCTACGGCATTCCGGGCGTGATCGTCGACGGCACCGACCCGTGCCAGGTCTACGACGCCGCTCACGAGGCCTGCGAACGTGCCCGCCGTGGCGAAGGCCCTACCCTCATCGAAGCCAAGATGATGCGCATGAAAGGCCACGCCATCCACGACGCCGCCGAGTACGTTCCCAAGCCGCTGTTCGAGTATTGGAAGAAACGCGACCCCATCGCGCGCTTCGAGAACTTTCTTGTGAACGTGAAGAAATGGCTTACACCGGCGGAGCATGAGAAGTTGCTAGCGGGAGTCGACGCGCAACTCGAAGCCGATCGAGAATTCGCGGTCGCCTCGCCCATGCCCACCCCAGAAAGCGCCGCGGGTGGCACGTATTGCGAGGAGGGCTGTCATGAAGTCAAGCCGAAATATGGGGTGCCCACTGTGAAGTCGCGAAAAGCTCCGGCCACATTGCGCGCGGAATCTGCGGTCCATTTAAAGTAGCGGGAGTACGTCGCCGCTATCGTGGCGGTTACATGCTTGCAAATTGCGGCGCCATGCTGATGAGGATCAATTCAAAACCCGACTGTGTGAGCTAACAGCTAAGAGCCAACAGCTAAAAGCTAGCCCCATGCCGACCCTCACCTATCTCGAAGCCATCCGCCAGGGAATCTGGGAAGAAATGGAGCGCGACCCAACCGTCTTCTGCATCGGCGAAGACATTGGTATCTACGGTGGTGCCTTCAAGGTCACCGACGGCTTCATCGATCGCTTCGGTCCCGAGCGCGTCATCGATACGCCCATTGCCGAATCTGCCATCGTCGGAGCCGCCTTTGGCGCATCCCTGACCGGCATGCGGCCCGTAGCCGAATTCCAGTTCATGGACTTCATCGGCTGCGCCTTCAACCAGATCACCAACATGGTCGCGAAGGCGCATTATCGCTGGGGAGCGCCCGCCCCGCTCGTAATTCGCGGCCCCAGCGGTGGCAACGTGCACGGAGGCCCCTTCCACTCCCAGAATCCGGAAATGTATTTCGTCCACACGCCCGGTTTAAAAGTCGTCTGCCCGGCCACCGCATACGATGCCAAGGGCCTGATCAAAGCCTCCATCCGCGACAACAATCCGGTCATCTTCTTCGAGCACAAATATCTCTATCGCCGGATCAAAGAGGATGTCCCTGACGACGACTACATTGTTCCGCTCGGTAAAGCCCGCGTAGCTCGTTCCGGCCGCGACCTGAGCATCATCACTTATGCGGCCATGGTGCACGTCGCGCTGGAAGCCGCTGAAATGCTCAGCAAGGAAGGGATTGAACTGGAAGTCGTCGACCTGCGCACCGTTTCACCGCTCGATCGCGAGGCGATTGCCGAAACTGTCCGCCGCACCAACAAGGTCATCATCCTGCACGAACATGTGCGCACTGGGGGCATCGCCGGTGAGATTAGCGCGATCATCAATGAAGAAGCCTTCGATTCGCTCGATGGCCCCATCGTTCGCCTCACCGCGCTCGATTCGCCAGTCCCGTTTTCGCCGCCGCAGGAAGAGTTCTTTCTCCCCAAACCCAACGATGTCGTACGCGAGGCCCGTAAGTTGGCGGCGTACTAGTCAGCGCTACGGGATGGGACCGCACCAGCAATTTTCTCGCATGACCAAGGCTCCTGCTCAGTGAATCTCGTTTATGATAGTGAGCATTCGACGCCTGACAGAATTCTGCGTTCATCCGTAGCTACCGATACGCTACGAGACCCACATTGCATGGATACGATTGCTGCAAGAAACGGGGAGACCTCATGCGCAGTTTCATACTCGGAGTAGTGCTCACTCTGGCCGTTCTCATTCTGGGCGGACTGGGCATTGCCTTGCTTGGATTCATCCCGACCAATGCCAATGCGACCCCTCCCAAATTGGAGACTCATCTGGCGATGAGCGCAGTCGATGCGTCAACCGATCACCATGCGGCTCGCATCAACAGCCCGGTCCTGCCCTCCCCCGAAAACTTGATCGATGGAATGAAGATCTACACGATGAACTGCTCGGGCTGCCACGGCACGCTCGACAAGAAGCCGTCGCCCCTGGCCAGTTCGTTCTATCCTCCGCCCCCGCAGTTGATTCAAGATCCTCCCGATGATCCGGAATGGTTCGACTACTATACGATTCGCAACGGCATCCGCTACACCGGCATGCCTGCCTGGGACAAGGCTCTCAGCGACCAGGACATCTGGAAAGTCACCATCTTCATAACGCATATGAAGAAACTACCCGCAGCCGCGCAGGACTACTGGAAGAATGCCTTCGGCGTCCCCGCTCCCAAAGCCGAGAGCGAACACACCGATCACGCGGACCACGACGAGCACGAACATCACTAAACGTTAGCTTCCGTTTCTAGACGAGCACGAGCATCGCTAAACGCCCGCCTTCCTTTTTTATGGGAGAGCGTCCAGATTTGATAACCCTTCCGCGGTTTTTGCTTTTGCTCGTATCAGCACACAATACTCAAGAGCTCTTAGGCGCGGCCCATGGAGGGTCCTCATCAGCCATCCCCATCTCTATATATAATAGGAGTTTGTGCCTGCTCCGAAATTCATCCTAGTGGGCCGCGTGGAAGGAAATTATGCCGACTGACGTCATTATGCCCCAGATGGGCGAATCCATCTTCGAGGGAACGATCACCAAGTGGCTCAAGAAGCCCGGCGACAAAGTCCAGCGTGACGAGCCGCTCTTTGAAATCTCCACCGACAAAGTCGATGCCGAGATCCCGGCCCCAGCCTCGGGCGTGTTGCAGGAAATCAAGGTCGCCGAAGGCAACACTGTACAGGTAAATACGATCGTTGGCACCATCTCGGCTGACGGTGAGTCTTCCACGCCGGCCAAATCCGCCCCTGCTGCTGCCGCTCCCACGCCAGCGCAAAAGAAGGAAGCCGCGCCCGCGCCACCGCCCCAGCCCGCACCCACGCCAGCCCCAGCTCACGAAGCGCAGGATGAGGACGTTCGCTCCTCACCGCTGGTTCGCAAAATCGCCCGCGAACACAACGTGGATCTCTCCCAGGTAAGCGGCACCGGCCTCGGTGGACGCATCACCAAGCAGGACATCATGGCCTTCATCGAAAAAGGACCTGCCGCGGCTGCTCCAGCACCGTCACCAGCGCCTTCTCAAGCATCAGTTTCCGCTCCGCCGCAACCGTCGCGCCCTGCTCCTGCTCCGGCGGCAATCCCTGGCGAAGTGGTCCCGATGAGCCAGATGCGCAAGATCATTGCCCAGCGCATGATCGAATCCCGCCGCACCAGTGCCCACGTCCACGCCATGTTTGAAGTAGATCTGACGCGCATCGTCAACCTGCGTAACAAGCTGAAGAACAGTTTCGAGCAGCGCAACGGCGCGCGCCTCACCTTCATGCCATTTTTCGTGCGTGCCGCGATCATTGCCCTCCAGCAGTTCCCCATCGTGAATGCGTCCCTCGAAGGCGACAACATTCGCTACCACCGCCACGTGAACGCCGGCATCGCCGTAGCTCTTGACTGGGGCCTGATCGTCCCCGTCCTCAAGAACGCCGATGAACTGAACTTCCTCGGACTGCAGCGCGGCATCACCGATCTCGGCGAGCGCGCCCGCTCCAAAAAGCTCATGCCGCAGGACGTGGAAGGCTCAACTTTCACAATCACGAACCCTGGCCAGTTTGGAGCCGTGTTCGGATTGCCCATCATCAACCAGCCCAACTCCGCGATCATGGGAGTCGGCGGCATCACCAAGCAACCGATGGTGGTCACCGACAAAGACGGCAACGATTCCATCGCTATCCGCTCCGTCGTGCACTTGACCCTCGGCTACGATCATCGCCTCATCGACGGAGCCGTCGCTGACCAGTTCATGGCGCTCGTGAAGAAGACACTGGAAAACTGGAGCGAGGACGTCGGCTAAACGATCGTTCTCTCTTCCGCAAAGTCCGGCAATTCTCTGCGTTCTCTGCGGCGGTTCTCTGCGTTCTCTGCGGTTTAAGGTTCTGCATTAGAAACTCGAGAAACAGCAGATTTCTTCTGGAAGACGAAGAAGGGCAGCGGGTCCTAGTGCTTCCGCTGCCCCTTGCGCCCGCGCCTGGGTAGCTGCTACTTCCCGGCGGGCTTCGTCAGCCCCGCTGACTTCGAATACTGCTCGATCGCCTGGATCAGCCCCTTAATATCAGCGATCAACTGCTGGTCGAGCACGATGTTGATCCCGTTCGCCGAAGCCGCGTCGCCAGCTTCGGTGACTGCCTGAGCCGCCATGCCGAGCAGTGCAAACGCGCCGCGTTCCAATTCAACCGCCTGCGGAAAGAAAAGACTGCTGAGTGCTTCGATCTCGGGCTCCATCTTCTGCGCCTTCAGCATGACGCTGGCAACCGCACGTGCCCCTTTCACGATGTCCCCCGCAGCCGTCGCGAAAAAGTGCCCAATATTCTTAAACCCGAATGACATACCCGACTCCTGAATGAAGTTTGTTATAAAAATGAGTACCCTGTTTACTTCGCCTGTGCCCAGCTCGAGGCATTCAGGCACTGCACCGTGCCGTCGATGATTTTTCCAAGTCCCTCTTTGAACTTGTTTTCGTCTACAATTTCCCGGTTGGCCACCGATTCCGTAAGCTGCAGCGCCGCCGCCACGAACGAGATGGCCGACTCCTTCTTCTGTGCCCCCGTATGGCTGCCAAATAGCCCCTCGATCGAATTGACGATGGTTGGAACGAAGGCGATCCCCTGCAACAACTTCTGCAAGAAGTTCATGATTTCTCCTTATATGTAGGTTTGAATAAATTCGATACGTGCCGATTGCTCAATCCCAGCTGGCCCGACCGTCACATCGCAACGATTGTGAAAAGCAGATTCCCCAAGGCCCTCGAGACGAAATTAAGACCTGAGACCTGACAGCTTCCTTACCGAATCCCCAAATGGTCATGCAACGCAATCAGAGTACTCACGATGGTCGCGATAACCGCGCTCACGATCTTGTCGTAAACTCCGCGACGCACGTCATGTCGCTCCAGCGTGGAGATCTTGTCCTCGGCAATTTTCATCCGCCCCGGCTGGCCATCGCCCACCAGCATTTCCATATTCGCTTCGAGGCGCCCTAACTTTTCGAGTACCTCGCTTTGGAATGCGTTGTCAACCACACGAATCACAATCGGAATTGCATCCCGCAGCGCTACCCGCGCATTGTCTACTTCATCTTGAATTCTCATAGCTTTCTCATAACGGATAATCCAAATGCAGCGCCGCCGAGTAGCGCGAATATTTCGCCGGCGAAGAATTGTCATACTGGCGCAGAAAGTAATCCTGCACGCGCCCAAGCCTCGGAACCGTAAAGCTGCGCACGTTGAAGCGCCCGACCAGGTTCCGATCATTGCTTGCCCCCCAACCCGTGTCGCTCCACCGAACCTCAATTCCTCCTCCCGGAAGCGGATCCAGCCCCGCATCAATCGTGACCGTTGTCGAGGTGGGTGGAATCAGGATTTCCGCTTGCGTCAAATCGGGCAGCACATTCGCTCCCACCTGCGTCACGGGTGTCGCGTTCAGATCGAGGGCATTGATCACACGCCCCGCATCGAACTCCATCGTCAGCGACTGAGCTGCGTCGTCGGCGAACCGCACCGTATATTGACTGTGCTCTCCTGCCAGGTCCACGAAGTCCACGTCCACTTCCCTCACAATTGCCCGGAATGACGCGCCCCGCGATGACGCGCGCACGTCCAATCCATCTCCCGGAAAAATGTCCGCCGCCCCTCCCGGAAGAAAATCGCTCCAGGTCTTATACTCGCCGCTCCAGGCCAACCCGGTCGCATTTTCGAGAATCGCAATCGCCCCTTGCTCACAATCCTGGGCTGTGCATGGCGAGGGAGCCTTCACATTGCGCACCAGACCCCGCACGCCGTCATCTCCGTTGCGCGCATTCGCCCCGATGCTCGCCGGATCGTTGACCCGTGCCAGCGCGCGCCCGCTTCCGCGGTAATGCACCATGATCAGTTCGTTGGGAGCGGGCATGGTCTGTGGGAAAAATTGCAGCGAGGGCTCTTTCGAAACCCTGCATTGCGCTCCATCTGACAGCGAACCCGCGAGCCGTGTGCGATAGGCCTGGCCCGGCAACGCGCTGCGCACCTCTGCGTTTACCGCTCGGGTCATTCGGGTGAAAGTAAAATTGCAATGCAAGTCGCTCGCATTAACAGGCGCGTACACGCAGAACGCCGGAGCGTTCCCAAGAATGCCGTCGAACAGCACAGTCGAAGCTGCCACCTGGCTCGCTGGATTCGCCGGATCAATGTCATGCACCTCCAGCACCACCCGCACATCGGCATTCATCGTCGCTCCACCGCGCCCGGCGCCCGCGACGTGCGTGGAGGAATGGAAAATCTGCTGCAGCCGGTACACCTCGGAACTGTACAACCGTGTTGTCAGCACATAATGATGTCCCGCCTGCGTCGTAAGCGAAGCTCCCGTAAGATTGCCGCTTAAGCGCGCCTGGATTCGCGATTGTCCTCCCACCGGCGTGATGTCGAATCCTGCAAAGCAAGACGACGCCATCACCACGTCTGTGTACAGCCCGCCCAGAATGCCAGCCGATGCCGCATCAAACGCAACATCGCCATGCTGCAGAAACATCGTGCCGCCTATTTCGATCTTGTCCGCAAACGTCAGGCGAGTTCGTCCATCCGTGCCCGTGCCTCCGGCCACCACCAACTTGCCCGCCGTGACCCGAATCGCCCCGCCAGGATCCATCACTGACCACCGTGTCGCATCCATTGCCAGATATTCTTCATCCAGCATCGTTCGGTTCGTGCTCATGAACGGGACTTGCGATAGATAGAATTTCAGCGAGTACCCGTCTCCCACGAAATAGTCCTTCACGTGCGCTTGCGGTTCAATCAGTCCTACCACCGTCACATCGTTCACAAGCGCGTCCGTAGCCACCAGCGTCAGGCCCTCCGGACAGAAATTGCTGTCTGTTTCGCTCAGCGAATAACTCGTCGCGCCGACCGCTTCGAAAATCAACTGTCCATCCAGCACGCGATAACATCCTCGCGCGCGCAGCGCAATTTCCGCCGCATGTTCCGTCCAGCTCTTCTGCGGATCGCAAGCGTACGAGGGAAGGGTGTCCACGGCCTGAATCCGGCTCGTGTCGAACCTACCCGGCATCAGGTCTTCCGCGAGTTGCCGGAGCGCGTCACCCGCGCTCCGAGCCACGAAAGGGAAACGTCGGCGAATGGTTTTACGGTCCAGCAATACCTCGTCACTGCGCGCCACCACGGTGTAGCGATACACCGGCCCCTGCAAACCCCAGCCCAGGTATTCGTACTTGGGCGCCGCTACGATGTATCCCGTGAACAGATCCTGCCCGTTGAGTCGCCCCAGCATGACGCGCGCGCCGTTCGCTGGTACTACGAAATCCGGCACACTCGCGACCAGGCTGAAACGCAGTTCCGCCGGTTTATTCAATCGCCGCACCAGGCGCGGTTTTTGCCCGTCTTCAACATATGCGCTGTAATCCCACGCACCCCGCCCATCGAGGTTATCGATCGTCAGTTTCATAATTTGTTTGGGGGAGAAAGTGTTATTTCGGAGTTAACCGCATGCAATCCGGGTTGGCTCGTTACGAAAGAATGACAGAAATCCCGGGGCTCCCGCCGTGTCCCAATCTCTGTTTCACCCTGTCTGTTAGTGCAGGTAATCCCATGTCCTAATACACTGCCGACATTTCGGCGGGAAAATAGCTGCGATAGCAGAGCACAGTTTCCCCGTCGTTCTCATCCACATAAGGCATCGCAAGGAACGACGCATGTAAGTTGATCACTGCCAAAGGCTCCTGAATGGCCGAGCGTGCTTCCGCCTGG
>QIAH01000565.1 GCA_003225465.1 Acidobacteriota bacterium
ACCGTCCGCCCTCATCAGGCGCTGGGCTACTTAACCCCACTCCAGTTCCTCAGACTGAACTCATCTCAACGGAAAGAATGAAAGTGTCACCTATCCACTGGACGAGTACACATTCTTGACTGTGAGCGCGGCTCCGCCTATGCTCTGGCCCGGAGGCATCCATGCTCGGCAACCGATCCTGGGACGACTGGATCGCTCAGTACTCCAGCAGTCACCAACATCCTGTTAATCGCGTCTGTCACACCATTGGCATTCCTTTGATCGTGCTCTCGCTGCTCTTCTTTCTCGTCACCGCCTTCGTGCACCGCGTGTGGCCGATCGCCGTCGGGCTGTTTGTCATTGGATGGATCTTTCAGTTCGTAGGCCACGCCTTTGAAGGCAAGCCTCCGGAATTCTTCTCCGACTGGCGCTTTCTGCTGGTGGGAACCCGCTGGTGGGCGGCAAAGGTGCGAGGCAAGGCGTAGCCCTGGTTACTGCGGCTCAGGCTCGTGGGGTTACTTTTTCTGCTAGCTTGAGGATCGCTCGTAGGCGTGGGCGAGGCGCAGAATGGTCGCCTCGTCGAAATGCTTACCAAGAATCTGCAAGCCAATCGGCCGGCAATTTCTCACGCGTCTGGCCGCAGGGAATGGAAATGCCAGGAATGCCTGCCAGATCGGCCGTCACCGTGTAGATATCGGCAAGATACATGGCGAGCGGATCATTGGCCTTCTCCCCGAGTTGGAACGCTGCCGTTGGACTGGTGGGCGTCACGATGGCGTCGACCTTCCTGAACGCCCCGTCGAAGTCCTGGGTCAGCAGCGCGCGGACTTTCTGCGCTTTCAGGTAGTAGGCGTCGTAGTAGCCGGCGCTGAGCGCGTAGGTGCCGAGCATGATGCGGCGCTTCACCTCGGCTCCGAAACCTTCGTCGCGGCTGCGCCGGTACATCTCCGCGAGCGTGCGGGCATTTTTGGCGCGATAGCCGTAGCGGACGCCGTCAAAGCGCGCCAGATTGGAGGAAGCTTCGGCAGTCGCCACGATGTAGTACGTCGGAATCGCGTACTCGGTGTGCGGGAGGGAAACCGGCACCACGTCGCAGCCAAGCTTCGCAAGCGACTGGATCGCATCTTCGACCGCCTTGCGGACCTCGGCGTCCAGTCCGTCGCCGAAGTATTCTTCGGCCATTCCGATCTTGAGGCCGCTCACCGGCTTGTCTATTTCTGCGACGTAGTCGGGAACTGGGACATCGGCGGAAGTCGAGTCCATGGGATCGCGGCCGGCAATTGTGCGCAGGACGGATGCGGTATCTTTCACGTTCTTTGCCAAGGGCCCGATGTGATCGAGCGAGGAGGCGAATGCGATCAGGCCGTAGCGCGACACGCGCCCGTAGGTCGGCATCAGTCCAACTACGCCGCAGAAAGAAGCTGGCTGGCGAATCGACCCCCCGGTATCGGAGCCTAACGTGACTACGGCCATGTCGGCCGCCACCGCTGCCGCCGATCCACCCGAGGAGCCTCCTGGCACCCGGCTGAGGTCGCGCGGATTGCGCACCGGATGAAACGCCGAATTCTCATTCGAGGAGCCCATCGCAAATTCGTCGCAATTCAGCTTTCCTAGCACGACGGCGCCGGCCGCTTCGAGTCGGGCTACCGCTGTGCAGTCATGCGGCGGAATGAAGTTTTCGAGAATCTTTGAGCCGGCGGTGGTGCGCACACCGCGCGTGCACATCACATCCTTGATGCCTACCGGGACACCGCCTAGCGGAGGCAGTGGCTTCCCTTCAGCAGCGAGGCGATCGATGCGATCCGCTTGTTCGAGTGCTCGCTCCCTGGTGAGCGTAAGGTAGGCGCCGATGGCGGAATCTTCCTTCTGGATTCTCGCGTAGAACGATTCAACGAGCGCCATGGAAGTCGTTTTGCGCTCCTGGATCGCGGAGCGGGCAGCGTCGATGGTGAGGAGATTCAGTTCCATGCGCTAGACAACTTCCCTTTGGCCGCCTCCAATCCTTAGCGTTCGATCACTTTCGGAACTTTGAAGAAAGTCTCGTCGGCATCGGGAGCATTGGCGAGCGCCTCTTCGTGGGGTAGAGATGGGCGCAGGCCGAAGAGGATGTCTTCGCGGTTGGCGTAGGCAAAGCGCTCGCTTCCGGCTTTCGATGTGTCAACGCCGTAGCGATCGGAAACCTGCGCCATCGGCTCGACATTGTCGGTATCAAGGCGATTCAGCATGTCGATGTAGCCGAGGATCGAATTCAAATCGCGCACCATGTGTGCACGTTCTTCCTCCGTCAGCTCGAGATTGCTGAGGTCGGCAACGTAGGCAACATCCTTTTCTGTGACCTTCATGTTGGTGTGGCGCGGGCAGTGCTGTCTGCGAGGCGAATCCTTTCCTACCTTTTCGCGGAAACAACAAACTCGATGCGCGTCACGCTATTCGCGACAAAGCGATTGAGGGCGGCGAGATATCGGGGCGCGAGCGCCTGCAATTCCCTGCGCCATCCTGCATCTGGCACTTCCACTCGGAGGATTCCGTCCAGGAAATCGAGTGCCCGGGTGCGGGCGGCCACGGCGCTTCCGCAGGCCACCGGCCAGGCCAGCAAGGGAGCATCGCCTGCGGGCGCTTTGCGCACAGCACGGGCGATGACTCTCTCCAGTCCGCCTGCCGCCGGCTGCAGTTCGTGTCTTAGGTG
>QIAH01000566.1 GCA_003225465.1 Acidobacteriota bacterium
CATCTCCGGGTGATTAGATCGGTTTGCGTGGTTTTGGCCACCAGTGGAAATTGGTGGAGCTGGCGATGGTTTTTTGATCCTGGTGAAGCACGCAACAGCGCTGTGCCACAACGGCATCCAGATCATCGATCGTATCGAAGTATCTGTTCACGAGCGGCTCGTCGACGAGCGGCCAGAGATGCTCGGCGGGTTGTAGCTCCGGGCTGTAGGACGGCTGGTAGACCAGGCGAACGCCCTCTGGAACCGGAAGATTTTGCGGGCCGTGCCAGCCCGCGTTGTCGAGCGCGAGAATGATGATGCGCTCACGGCCGGCGCCGGTCTCGCGCGCGAAGGCTTTGAGCAGTTCGGCAAAGAACGGCTTGTTGATGCCGTTCGAGAGGTACCACACGGTCTCCCCGCTCGCTGGCGCCACCAACGCGGTGAGATAGAGCCATTCGTAGCGATGATGACCGAGCGCGATCGGCCGCTCGCCAATCGGCGCCCAGACGCGCCGATGGATCGGCTTTAGGCCGAGGCGATGCTCATCCGCCGCCCATACTTCGATCGGCTTGTCGGGATGCTTCTCGGCTTCTTCGGCGAGCGCGTCAGCGAGCTTTTTTTAAAAGCCGCCTCCTGTTCGGGCGTCGCCGAATTGGGGTGCCGCGGGCGCGGCGACTGGATCGACCAGCCGATCGCCTGCAGCGCTTCCCAGCCACGCTGCGGGGCAAGCTTCTCGAGGCCCAATTGGGCCGCCATCCAGGTGGCGACCTTGCCGCTTGTCCAAAGGCCGCCGTCCGGCGGCGCCTCGCCTACCCGCTTCTTGAGCTTGTCCAACAGCTCGGGGGTGAGCACGGATGGTCGTGTGCCGTTGTTGCGGCGCAGATCCCCCAGCGCGTGCGGCCCCAGCGCGTTGTAGCGGGCCTGAAGCTGCTCAATCCAGCGCGGCACAAAGCCCATTAATCCCGAGACTTCCACAATCGTATGGCCCTGCGCCAGCAACCAGATCACGTGGTAGTGCCGCGCCTGGCAAACGTCCGCGCACGCCCGATAACGCTGTTCCAGCTCCTCAATGCTGAGATGATCCGCCACGTGCGCCATGCTCGCCCCCTGCGATTCATAGCGCACCAAGCTAACTGCTTCGCTCCCCCAAGGGAATCCGCCGACTCAATCAGCCGGAAACCGTATGACAGCTTCGCATGGAACGACAGTTCCATCATGGAGAACATGTCGCTGTTCCGAACCGAGACGCACGAGGGCGGCACGCGGCGGATCAAGGCGAGCTACTCGCTTTCCGGATCGATTCTTCTTGCCCTGGGTAATCTGAAATCTACCGTGACCGAGGGTCATTTTAGATTGGGAATGATGGAGCTGCCTTGGCTTGTCTTGGAGAACTTGACGTCGGATGAAGACGACGACGAGGACGAATCTGTCTCATACGATTCGCGTCTCGTGGAGTTCTACCGTGAAACTCATCGGGCGTTTCTCGCTCACGCCGATGATCGGCTGGCGGTTGCGGTGTTTCTGCAGCCGTTGGTCGGCACTGACGACACAGCATTGTCCGACGAGGTGAAGGCAGCTTGGTGGTATCCTGAACTGAAGCGGGAAATAAGCAATCGCACGCCATTTTACCGGGATGCCCGTCGCGTGCTTGCCGAGCTCAAAGAGAGAAGCCGAGGCGAGCGGCAAATCTGTATCGCCGATTTGTCCGATACCTTCAGGGACGTGACGGAAACGGTTTACGCAGACACGGGGCATCTGTTCCCGAACGGGAACAGGATCGTAGCCGCGCGTGTCCTGGACGAACTTGCTTCCTGTGGGCTCGTGGTAAAACCGGCGCCATGAGCTCCCATAGGACCGCGATTCCGAAGGGCGACACTTAGCTCG
>QIAH01000567.1 GCA_003225465.1 Acidobacteriota bacterium
GAACGTCACAGAGAGGGACCGTGTTCCACTGTGAAACTCAGTTGTATCGATGGCGAGGGCAGCATGTACGTAAGACTGGTACCACCAGTCAAATCCACCGTTCAGCAAATTCTCTTCGAATCCACCGTTTATGACCAGGTTTTGACTCGAGGGAAGGTACGGCTGAAGAGATCTGTCAACGTCGGCCAACTGTTTCCACGCGGATGTCGCGGGTTCGACTTCTTGCTTGGAGATCAGGAACCGAAAGTAAGGAAGGGCTAGCTTTGCCGAGAATGTTCGTTGCAGTCCGATCAGACGGTTCCAAACGTTTTCGGCCGCCGCTACTTCCTGCTTGGTGACAAGCAAACCGAGAAACGACAAGTAGAGATCGGGTCTGGGGGGCAGCGCATTGTCAAGCATCTCCGTGGCGTCTCCGGTTGCGCGCCAGCAAAGCTGCAGGGTGGAATCGACCGCCTCGGGGTCGTTCGCGAGTACAACCCGGAAATAACGAAGCGCCCTTTTCCGATTCCCTTGAACCAGGAAAAAATTGGCCGCCTCCCATGCGACATGAGGGGTTGTTGGGTCTGCTTCTACTGCATGCTCGACACTGTCCCCCTGCTCCTTCGTGCGCTCCGCAAACTGATAAGCGCCCGCCAAATCCAGCCAGTAGCGAGCTTCGTAGGGATTTAAACGAACCGCGGCTCGATAGTCTGAAACCGCTGCGTCCAGGGTTGCGCCGGACAACGCAAGGTTGCGGGCGAGGAGGTCGCGATATTCGGCATTTGCTGGCTCCAGTTGAATGGCCCTTTGGATTTTCGGTGGGTCGAGGCTTGCGGCGAGATGAGACGCGAGAAACGCGCGCAGGGCGAATTGCAAGTAAATGGCTGCGCCCAATAAGCAAGCGGCGGCGAAGGAAAATTTCTTAACCCGGGATCGCAATTCAATCTGCATCTAAAAATTTGGATCTAAGCAGATAGAGACAGAATATTTGTTAAGCCCACGCCTTGGCTCGATGCAAATCTTCAAGGAGTCATATCAAGAGATTTTGCTGGCCGCCTTGGGCTTATTGTTGGGCGACTCCTCACTGTAGTAGTTGTTTGAATATTGAGTGCCGTAGTAGTAGTACCCTTCAACGGAATGCAGGTTGAGTGCGTTTAGGACTATACCCATGACCCTGGCGTTTACCTGCAGCAGCAAGTCGCAAGCCCGTCGCAGGGCGGGCCTCGTGGTCTGTCCCGAGCGCGCGACCAGAATGACCCGGTCGGCCTCCGGAGATAACAACACGGCGTCAGTCACAGACAAACATGGAGGCGTGTCGATAATGATGTGGTCAAATTCGTTGCGCCAGCGGCTGATGTAATCCTTCATAACCGTTGAACCCAGCAACTCGGTGGGCTGCGGCGGAATCGGGCCGGCCGGCAAGATCCACAAATTAGGGACTTCGGAGGAGGGAAGGATTACTTCTTCGGCGTTGCTGGATCCACTTATCAGAGTGCTAAGCCCTCCATGAGCCCTGATGCCGAACAGTTTCTCCACACCGGGGCGACGCAGGTCTGCGTCGACCAGCAAAACACGGCTTCCCCGTTGCGCCAGCACCAGCGCTGAATTTGCGCTGATGGTGGTCTTTCCTTCTCGGGGCATCGCGCTGGTGACGAGAATGACTTTGGGCGGCGCCCCGAAGGAGGACAGAAGAATGGAAGTTCGAAGCGCGCGGTAGGCCTCCGCTGCTTCAGACTTCGGACGCTCGTACGTGACTAGGGCAAGCATTCCCGACCTTTCGCCGTCGGGCGAAATCGTCAGTCTCCGTTTACGGAAACGCTCGTCAGTGACAAGCTGCAATGGTATTGTTCCCAGCGCAGGCAGTGTTGAAACCGCCCGTACTTCTTCCATGCTCCTGACGGTGCTGTCGAAGGTCTCGCGTACCAACGCCAATCCAACTCCTAAGCCAAGGGCCAATAGAAATCCGAGCACCAGGCTCCGGTGCACATTAGGAGAGATCGGTTGCGTTGGAACTCGCGCGATGTCGACAATGCGGATATTGCTCGATCGGAGTCCCGCACTCACACCTGCTTCCTTTAGCCGTTGCAAGAGGTCCTGGTATAGCTGACGGTTTGTCTCTGCATCGCGCTTCAATACCGTATACTCAATCGTCGCGCTTTCGTTGAGTTTGTTAGCTTCCTGCTTCTGCTTGTTGAATGCCGAGTCCAGCAAATTCTCTCTCTGCAAGGCTGCCAGGTAGTCATCGCGCATCTTCTGCTGCAATTTCGTCTTTTCAGCCTCAATGGCAGCACGCACCTGCTTCAGTTGGTTGTTCAGTTCAGTCACCCTGGGGTAACCCGAACCAAACTGGGTGGTTGCCATTGCATACTGGGTTTCCAGGTCAGCTTCTTTTTCGCGCAACTTGTCGAGGAGCCCGCTCCCACCCCTCCCGTCAGGACTCGTTTTCATGAACATCTCGGGATCGCCGTTCACCGCGAGCTTGTAATCGGCCTCTTTCTGAATGCGATCCGTCTCGGCTTCCGTCAACTCTTTATTCAGTTCGCCCAGTTTCTCCGTGACAA
Organism: Acidobacteriota bacterium; assembly: GCA_003225465.1. Taxonomy (GTDB): domain Bacteria; phylum Acidobacteriota; class Terriglobia; order Terriglobales; family Acidobacteriaceae; genus Gp1-AA133. The sequence continues at coordinate 2,541 of QIAH01000567.1, forward strand.
TGTTCTGTTTCTCATCCACCCCCAAAATTCCGTGGTCCTTCTGATAGCGGACAAGCTTTTCCTCGGAAGTCTGGACTTTCAACTGCAAATCCGCCAACTCCTTCCCAAGCCACTCCGAAGTCTGGCTGGCTGAATTGTATTTTGTCCTGAAATTCTCCTCGATAAATGTCTTGACCAGTGCGTTCGTGATTTCGGTCGCGAACCGCGGATCGGAATGGGTGTAGCTGACTTGTATCAGGCGGGTACTTGGGACCGGTTGGACGCTCAGACCGCCCCGAAAGGCGCCGAGCAAGCCGGCGGCCTGCACCGGATCGGGTTGCATGCTCGGTTCCCCCATCGGGGACTCGGGTGAACTTTGCTTGACTGCCGTGAATCGAGGGTCTTGGTAAAGGCGCATCCCTTCGATCACCTTCAAGGCCAAAGCGTCGCTGCGCAGAATCGCAACCTGAGTTTCTAGAGTCGCTTCGTATTCGTAATCAGGAGCAATATTCTCGGCGTCCTTAAATCCCAAAACATTTGGAACTTCCGGGAAGATCGCTACTTTCGACGTGGCTTGGTACAAGCGGGTCTCACTGAGGGTTGCAATTGCAGAGAGTGCGAAAACAATG
>QIAH01000091.1 GCA_003225465.1 Acidobacteriota bacterium
CTTGCGGTCAATGCGCACGTACAGCACGTTCTTCTGGTCGTATTCGAACTCCACCCACGATCCGCGATAGGGAATGATCTTGCCGAGGAAGTAGGTGCGGTTATTCGCCGTTTCGAAGAACACGCCCGGTGAACGATGCAACTGGCTGACGATGACGCGCTCAGTCCCGTTGATGATGAAGGTGCCGTTCTGCGTCATCAGCGGCACATCGCCGAAAAAGACTTCTTGCTCCTTGATGTCGCGGATGGAACGGTTGCCGGTCTCCGCGTCCTTCTCGTAAATCGTCAGGCGCATCGTGACCTTGAGCGGAGCCGAGTACGTCATGCCGCGCTCTTCGCACTCGTTCACGTCGTACTTCAGTTGCAGTCCGACCGGGTCGCCGCACTTATTGCAGAAATCGGGAGTATTCGCGTTGTAGGTGCCGCACTTCTGGCAGAGCACATCGCCCGGATGAAAAGGATCGGTAATCACGGTCGAGCCGCAATTCTTGCAAGTGGTGCGCAGGTGATGCAGCCCCTTGAGGTGCCCACATTTGCACTCCCAGTTACCAATTGCGTAATCCACAAACTCAAGTTGTGATACGTTGCGAAAATCGGTGATCGGAAACACAGACTGGAAGACGGCCTGAAGTCCGGCGTCATCGCGTTCGCTGGGCAGACGGTCCATTTGCAGGAACCGTTCGTAGGAGCGCTTCTGCACCTCGATCAGGTTCGGGATCTGGATAGTGGCTGGAATTTTGGAAAAATCGAAACGTTTACGGATGGCATTTTTCTTCATTCAGAAAACTCCCAAAGTCAGCGCAAGCCGACGGCTGCGCAACGGAACCGCGGAATGTTAGGGCGCGCTTCGGAGCACGCCGGGAAACTACTTTTTCGAAGAACGTAAAAAGACGATAGGGCACCTTCGGGGACAGGGTTCCCCGTAGGCGCCATGGGCTGCGCATTGCCAATTCTTGTTTTGTATCTTCCGCGCCAGTTCTTAAGGCCTGTTTCCGTCCCGCCTGTATGCGGAACAGCCTGCCAACTCCTGCCAGCAATCCTCGCCCCGCCCTGGTGGAGCACCGGATCGACTCACCTTGCGTGAAGCAGGGAAAGCGATGTTATATGGATGATAACATCACTCCCCTGGATTCAGCTAGTAGATCGTGCATCTGGCCCAAAACTTGCATGAGACTTGCAAGTACTTGATTGCATTGTAGATCACAGCTGTTGACGAGGAGTTCCGGGCGTAAGTCCTGATCCCACCTGACCCCATCCACCCTGAAGTCACCTCAGTTCGCATAGTGAACGCTTGCGATCACGACGTGAAACTCAACCGCCACTATTTCACTTCGACGGTCGCGCCTGCATCGGTGAACTTCTTCTTGATGGTCTCGGCTTCTTCCTTCGAGACGCCTTCCTTCACCGGCTTGGGTGCGCCATCGACCAGGTCCTTCGCTTCTTTCAAGCCCAGGCTCGTGACCTCGCGAACGGCCTTAATCACGTTGATCTTGTTCGCGCCCACTTCCTTGAGAACCACGGTGAATTCCGTCTTCTCTTCGGCTGGAGCTGCGGCCGCCGCTGCACCACCGCCGGCCACCATCACCGGGGCTGCCGCCGCGGCCGATACGCCGAGACGCTCTTCAAGCTTCTTCACCAAAGCCGCCGCGTCCAGTAGCGACAAGCCTACGATTTGTTCTTCCAGCTGTTGCAGATCCGCCATGTTCTTCTCCAATCCTTGGTGTTATCAGTTGTTTCGATTTCGTTACCCGCGCGCCAGGTTTCCAGTGCGACCAGGCCCTAATTTCCGCGCCAGACAACGCAGAGATTCGAACCGCGCAACCCCTCGCTTGCTGATAACTAAAACCATTCAGACAGCTCGCGCTGCCCAGAACCTATATGTGGAGCGCCGGGCGTCCCCGCCCCGGCGGACGGGCGAGACGCCCGTCCCTCCATAAACTCTCTATGCTTCCTTAAACTTCTTTTCCTTGACGCCCTGATCAATCACAACCGCCAAGTTCCGGCCGAGCGCATTCATAGCCGTCACTAACCGCTGCGCCGGAGCGTTCAAGAGGAACAGAAGCTTCGAATAAATCTCTTCCTTCGACGGCATGGTGGCCAGCGCCTCGATCTCCTTGATCGAGATCACTCGCCCTTCCACCACTCCCGCTTTGAAGGTAAATTCCGGATTATCTTTCGCGTACTTCGCGAGCGCCTTCGCAAGCGCCACCGGATCGCCTTCTGTGTAGGCAATCGAGGTCACGCCACTCAGGTTCTTGAGCGCTTCTTCGACCTTGGTACCTTTGGACGCGCGCTCGGCCAGCGTATTTTTCACGACGCGGTACTTGGCGCCGGTTGATCGCAATGCCTTGCGCAGCTCGAAGTCTTTCTCGACCGTGAGCTTGGTGTAGGTGGCAACAATCATGCTCGAAACATCTTTGAGCTCGCCGCTCAGCTCTTCGACCTGCTCAATCTTTTTCGCTTTGCTGACCGCCATATTCGTATCCCTTCAGAACTCGCTTGTGTGGCGCGGGCGCCCTCGCCCGCAGAAGTTTCTCGCTCCACGCCGGATGGCTAAGCCTTTGCCGCCGCCTCGACCGCGCTCGTGTCAATCGAGATGCCCGGGCCCATCGTTGAACTCAGCGTGCATCCCTTGATGTACTTGCCCTTGGCGACCGAAGGCTTCGCCTTGATGACGCTGGTGATCACGACGGTCGCGTTATCCACCAACTTGTCAGGCGTGAACGAAATCTTGCCCACGGGCACATGCACCAGAGCCGTCTTGTCGGTGCGGAACTCGACCTTGCCGGCCTTCACTTCCTGCACGGCCTTCGCTACGTCGAAAGTCACCGTCCCGGTCTTCGGGTTGGGCATGAGACCCTTGGGTCCAAGCACCTTACCGAGCCGCCCCACCGACTTCATGACGTCCGGGGTGGCGATCAGCGCGTCGAAGTCAGTCCAGTTTTCTTTCTGGATCTTCTCGACCATGTCTTCGCCGCCGACAAAGTCCGCGCCCGCCGCCTCTGCTTCCTTCACCTTCTCCCCGGTGGCGATGACCAGAACCTTCTTCGACTTCCCGAGACCGTGCGGCAGAACGACCGTTCCGCGCACCATCTGGTCGGCGTGCTTGGGATCCACACCGAGACGCATCGTAACCTCGACCGTCTCATCGAATTTCGCGTATTTGACCTTCTGCAGAAGCGGGACCGCTTCCTGCAGCGGGTACGGTTTTTCTCCAACCGCCGCCCGAGCCTTGGTGATGTTCTTCCCTGCTTTTCTCATCTATCTTCTCCGTCTCCCACCGCTCAACGCTGTTTCGAAGAGCCGTGGTGTGTTCGACTTCGGCTGCTGGCCACCAGCTTCCAGCTACTGCTGGACAGTCGCGCGTCCTCGCCCGACCGGACGGGCGAGACGCCCGTCCCTCCATATCTTAAACGACATCAATTCCCATCGACCGCGCCGTGCCCTTCACGCTATTGATGGCCGCTTCGAGCGACGCCGCATTCAGATCGGGCATCTTCTGCTTCGCGATGTCTTCCACTTGCTTCAGTGTCACTTTGCCGACTTTGTCTTTATTGGGCGCACCGGAACCCTTCGCGATACCGGCCGCGCGCTTCAACAGAATTGATGCCGGTGGCGTCTTGGTAATGAACGTGAACGAGCGGTCGCTGTAGACACTGATCACGACCGGGATAATGAGCCCTTCCAGTTCTTTCGCGCTGGTGCGCGCGTTGAACTGCTTGCAGAACTCCATGATGTTGATCTGCGCCTGGCCAAGCGCCGGGCCAACCGGAGGAGCTGGAGTCGCCTTACCCGCCGCGATCTGCAGCTTCACTGAACCTGTAATTTTCTTTGCCATACTCTCTTTTCCGTCCCAATCCCGAGTCTAGGATTTTCGGCCCGGCAACCTGGGACTTCGCCTTTCTTTACTTCGGTCATTGGTCGTCGGTCATTGGCAAACCAGACTCGGCGGCTCCATCTGACCAGCACTTGGTCACTTCAATTACTCAATTTCCCAATTACTCAATCTAGGTAACGACTTTCTCCACCTGCCCAAATTCCAACTCGACCGGCGTGGATCGTCCGAAAATCGTGACCATCACCTTCAAGGTCTCGCGGTCTTCATTGACCTCGTCCACAATGCCCGTGAAGCTGGCAAACGGGCCTTCCGTAATGCGCACCGACTCGTTCTTCTCAAACTTGACCTTGAGCTTGGGCTTATCCTTCGACTCGCCGACCCGGTAGACGATGTTCTGCACTTCTTCTTCTGACAAGGGCGTCGGCTGCTGGCCAGTACCCACAAATCCGGTCACACGCGGCGTCGATTTCACGACATGCCACACGTGGTCATCCATGTCCATTTCCACCAGCACGTAGCCGGGATAGAACATGCGCTCACTGGTGTACTTCTTGCCCCCGCGAACTTCGGTGACGGACTCGGTCGGAATCAGCACGCGCCCGATCTTGTCCTGCAAACCGAACGCCTGGACGCGCGACTCCAACGACTCCCGCACCTTGCGCTCAAAGCCGGAATAGGAGTGGATGATGTACCACTTCATGTTCGGATTGCGAGGAGCCTCGGCGGCGGCACCCGCCGCGCCGGTCGATCCTTCCGTTTCTGCCGGAGGAGTTGCGCTCGCGTTTTTTTCTTCGTCCTGCATAAGTTGCTTCATTTCTCAGACTTTCTGTTCCGATTCGATCAGCTGTGTCCCAGGGCGCGAAACATGAAGTCGATACCACGTCCGATCACGAAATCCACCAGCCAGAAATACAGACCGAAGATGAACACCGTGATGATCACCACGATGGTGGTCGCCTGCACTTCTTTCAGCGACGGCGTGGTTACCTTCTTCATCTCCATGCGAACGTCGTTGTAGAAGGTTTTGATCTTCTCCGGCCATGACGCCACCCGCGCCCCGAAATTGTCGCCTGCGCCTGCTGCTGCAATCGCTTTCGTCATCTTCTTCGTCTCAATTCCCATCCCGCACCATTCCTGTCCACTTTCCAAAAACTGGCAGGGGCGGAGGGATTCGAACCCCCAAGTCCGGTTTTGGAGACCGGCAGTTTAACCGTTGAGCTTACGCCCCTAAATTGCGATTGAAGATTGCAGATTTTTGATTGCAGATTGATCGGCCTATAGAAAAATCTGAAATCTTCAATCTGAAACCTGCAATTATTTCACTTCTTTATGCGGCGTATGCTTCCGGCAACGCTTACAGAACTTCTTCATCTCGATCCGGTCCGGAGTGGTCTTCCGGTTCTTGGTAGTCGAGTAGTTGCGCTCCTTGCAGTCACCGCATTGCAACGTAATAATTTCTCGGGGCATTGAAGTACAGCTCCTAGCTTCTGGCTGCTAGCTACTAGCAACCTAAACTGTGTAGCGCCGGCGTCCCGCCGGCAATATCGTTTGTGGCGCGGGCGCCCTCGCCCGCGTTGCACTGCAAGACTTCTGCGGAGCTCCGCTCCGCTGGGCAGACGAGGGCGTCTGCCCCTACGTGTTACTGCACAATCTCCGCAATCGTGCCCGCGCCCACCGTGTGGCCGCCTTCACGAATCGCAAACCGCAAGCCCTTCTCCATCGCCACCGGCGTGATCAGCTCAATCACCAGGCTCACGTTGTCGCCCGGCATCACCATTTCTGTTCCGGATGGCAACTCCGCAACTCCGGTCACGTCGGTCGTGCGCAGATAGAACTGTGGACGATATCCCTTGAAGAACGGCGTATGCCGTCCGCCTTCTTCCTTCGTCAGGATGTAGACCTCGGCCTTGAACTTGGTGTGCGGCGTGATCGAGCCTGGCTTCGCCAGCACCATGCCGCGCTCCACGTCGTCCTTGCCAATGCCACGCAGCAACAGGCCAGCATTGTCGCCCGCCATGCCTTCGTCGAGCTGCTTCTTGAACATCTCAACGCCCGTCACGACGGTTTTCCGGGTCTCGCGGAAGCCCACAATCTCGACTTCCTCGCCCACCTTCACCTTGCCGCGCTCGATTCGACCCGTCACCACCGTGCCGCGGCCCGAGATCGAAAAGATGTCTTCGATCGGCATCAGGAA
>QIAH01000092.1 GCA_003225465.1 Acidobacteriota bacterium
GCGGCACGCTCTTGTCCACCGCTTCCATCAACGCGTCAATCTGCTTTTCCCACTTCTCTTCGCCGTTCAACGCTCCCAGCGCGGAGAGACGGATCACCGGCACATCATCGCCCGGGAACTGGTAGCTCTTCAAAAGCTCGCGCACTTCCAGTTCTACCAGGTCGAGCAGCTCGGGATCATCCACCGCATCGCACTTGTTCAGCGCCACCACGATATAGGGCACACCCACCTGACGGGCCAACAGTACGCGCTCGCGCGTCTGCGGCATCGGACCATCGGTCGCCGCCACCACCAGAATCGCGCCATCCATCTGGGCCGCGCCCGTGATCATGTTCTTGATGTAGTCGGCGTGCCCGGGGCAGTCGACGTGCGCGTAGTGCCGGTTCGCGGTCTCGTACTCGACGTGCGCCGTGGCAATCGTGATGCCGCGCGCCTTCTCTTCCGGCGCATTGTCGATCGAATCGAACGAGCGGAACACGATCTTCGGGTTGTGCTTCTGCAACACCTTCGTGATGGCCGCCGTCAACGTCGTCTTGCCATGGTCAATGTGACCAATCGTGCCTACGTTGCAATGCGGCTTATTGCGTTCAAATTTTTCCTTCGCCATATTCCAGCCTCTAGCTCCTAGCTCTTAGCTTCTAGCTCAAAACCCTTATCATTCCCCGAGGGGAGGCATTCCGTTCGCCCCGGGTCCACCAGATCCTTCGCTACGCTCAGGATGATCGCTGCGTGCTCGCGCTTTCGCTCACGCCCGCAAAGCGCGATCACTTCGCCGTCCCTTGCACCTTGGCAATGATCTCTTCCGCCACCGAGCGCGGCGCCTCTTCGTAGCGGGCGAAGTGCATCGAGTACTCGGCTCGGCCCTGGGTCGAAGAACGCATGTGGGTCGCGTACCCGAACATTTCCGAGAGCGGGACAATCGCCTTGATCACCTGCGAACCCGCGCGGTGCTCCATGCCTTCAATTCGCCCGCGTCGCGAACTCAGGTCGCCCATGATCGTTCCCGCGAAATCCTCCGGCGTGACCACTTCCACCGCCATTACCGGCTCGAGGATCACCGGGCTCGCCTTGCGAGCGGCTTCCTTGAACGCCATCGATCCAGCGATTTTGAACGCCATTTCGTTGGAATCGACGTCGTGATAGCTGCCGTCGTAGAGCGTCGCCTTCACATCGACCATGGGATAACCGGCGAGTACGCCGCCTTCCATGGCTTCCTGAATGCCCTGATCGATGGGCTTGATGTATTCCTTGGGCACCGTTCCGCCCACGATGTCATTCACGAACTCGTAGCCCTTACCCGGTTCGTTGGGATCGAGCTGGATCTTGGCGTGGCCGTACTGGCCCCGGCCGCCGGTCTGCCGAATGTACTTGCCTTCGGCTTCCGCGTGCCTGCGAATGGTCTCGCGATAGGCCACCTGCGGCTTGCCGACATTGGCCTCAACCT
>QIAH01000372.1 GCA_003225465.1 Acidobacteriota bacterium
AAGATTCGCTGCCAGTGATCGGCCAGTCCATCTCGCATTACCGCACTGCCGAAAAACTGGCGGTGGCGGCATGGGCATAGCTTCCTCGCTGCTGCAAGGAGTTCGCATGGGCAGGCATCGTACCCCTCAGGTCCAAACTCTTTCCTCGTCGGGCCTGTGGCTGTTGTGCCTGGTGTTGGGCTCCGCTCCCAATCTGGCAGGACAACAATCTGCGGCCAGAGTCCAAAGTACTCCGGAGGGCTCGCAATCCCAGCAAGCCGCACCAAGCTCGCACACGGGAACAACCAATGTATTCATTGGCTACGCGACAAACGGGTCGTTCGTCTTTCCCGACATCGCCACCAGCCCCGGCCCTCTCACGACTGCGGGGAAGTTCAAATTATTCGTGAATCAGAGTATTTCTCCGCCTTATATTCTCGCGGCTGCCTTGGGTGCCGCGTTCAACCAGGCTCGAAACGTCCCCGAGGGCTATGGTCAGGGCTGGGGTGCGTATGGCGGTCGCTTCGGAGCGAACATGGCCAGAGCCTCCAGCAGCAGCTTCTTCGGGACTTTCCTATTCGCCTCCTGGCTTCATGAGGATCCGCGATTCTTCCCTGAGAGCAAGCCTTCCTTGTGGCGCAGCTTGAAATATTCGACACAGCGAATCGTCATTACCCGAAACGATTCAGGAAAAGATGTATTCAACACTTCAGGCCTGTTGGGGCCGCTGGCCTCGGAGGGACTTGCCAATGTGTATTTGCCGTCGTCCGAACAAACAGTAGGGAAGACGGTAACGCGGTTCGCTGTAGATCTGGCTTGGCGAGTTGGTGGAAACATGTTCAAGGACTATTGGCCGACATTCTTTCGCAATATGGGTTTGAATCGGCTGAAGGTGATTCCCGACCCTGGTAAATCAGAGGGCCAGGGCTTAAGGTAAAAAGAATCGGCAGCACACGCTCTCGGCGCTACCGTCGGCTTTCTTCAGGGGACCTGGATCAACGGAAACCTGTTTGCCGATATTGAGGAAGGGACTAGTACGTTAGCCGTCTTCACCGTGCCATAGTGCCATCCCGTTGAGGTAGTGTACGTTCCGAGTGGCCCGGTCAATGTGTACACGATTGCATTGTCTGTAAACCGACTCTTCCCTAGTTTGGGCAGACAAGGCCGTCTGCCCTACGCGATCAGTGCCGGTCCACACGATTAAGACGAAACAGAAGCGTTCCCCAACTTAGCTTGGCGCGCATCTGGACGGGAGTGTGCTTGGCGTCGTCGGTGAACCATGCCCAGACTTTCCCTTTCCCCTTCAATGTGCCGGAGCTGGCTTCGGCGCTGATACGGATCGTCTGAAACGACCCGGCGGGAACTTTGACCTTCTCTTTGCCTTCCACGTGCGCGGTCACTTCGGCGTTCTTTCCTCCATCGCTCACCGGGAAGGTGTAGGAGTTGCCGGGTTGCAGCGGCAACGACGACAGGTAGTAGAAGCCGGTGACGACGTCGGTGACACAGAGCGGGATATCGTTTTCGAGTTGCTTGGTCTCGCCCGTTTTCAGATTCTTTTCCTGAAACAGGCTCTTGCGTTTGTGATAGTCGAACGTGACCTGGGTGTCGCGCTTGTGCGGGCCTTCCTCGGAGTGCTTCTTCAGTCCCAGGGAGCAGAACGTCTTGGAATCGAATTGCGCTTCGAAATGATCGTGCACAGCGTAGAGGACGTTAGCGACACCGGCGGAGTCGGCGATGGCGTTGACTTTCTGACTGGTTCCATCCTGGTCCATTCTGACTGTGGCGGTGCCTGCATTGAGGAAGTGCCACTCCACGCCGTACACGTAAGCTTGGCCATCCGGAAAGGAATAAATGGACGAAGGAGGCAGGATCTGCGCAGAGGGACCGATGGTGACGATGGAGCCTTGAGCGAACGCCCGGACCTGAAGGAAGAACAGAGTTATCGCTGCGCAAGTTATTGCGCCGCCTGCAAAGACACCAAGAAACCGTGTGCGCGCGAGTTGGGAGAGTCGGCGAATCAAAGGCGCTGCGAACTCCGTGGAATCAGCGTGGCGGAAAATTCCGCGACTTCCTAGCTGGAACCCCACATCAGTTTGGCCACCAGGGCAACCATGAGCGCCGCAGTGCCCAATGTCGCATTGTACTCGCGATGCTGCCAGTACAGCGGACGCGAGAATGCGCCAGCAGTCTTTTCGTAGGCAGTCCAGCGGGGTAACAACCGCGGGACGTTTTGTGCATAGTGATCGAACGCAGGGAAGCTTCGCCGGAGGAATTCTTCTTCGGAGCGAATTACCGGGAGATAGATGGCGAAGAACATCAGCAGCATCAAGAACACCACCCAGATGCTGCGTGCGGCAATCGCGAATCCGAGGGCCATGATCAAAGATCCCAGGTAGAGCGGGTTGCGCGTGTAAGCATAGGGTCCTGAGGTCGTGAGCTCTTCGTTCTTCTTCACGTGACCGGAGGCAAGGGCACGCAGGCCGATTCCCGGGATCGCGATAATGGTCCCAAGGAGGATCGAACTCCACGTGGGACGAGCAAACCAGAGATAGAACACGGCGAAAGCAAATCCCAGCGGGACACGAATTCGGCGGGCGATGCGGGACCAATCAGGCACGCGAACGCTCCAGCAATTGCGTCGCGGCGGCGACGACTTCCTCGGTCGTGATGGCGAGGAGGCCCCGGTCGGGCTCCATTCGATGACTGAGGCTGGTCGCGCTCGCTGGATTGCGCAGCACGACGCTTGGCGTGCGGTAGGGACCATTGCGTTCGGGATCGGTCGGTCCAAACAACGCGACAATCGGAACGTGCAGGGCTGCGGCGAGGTGCATGGGGCCAGTGTCTCCGCCAATGAACAGGCGGGCGCGGCGCATGAGCGCGATGAGTTCCCCAACGGAGAACGACAGGGCCTGGGCAGTTCCCGCACTGGCTGCCTCGGCCACTCTCGCGAGCGCCTCTTCGCGAGGGCCGAAGTTGATGATGGGCCGCAGACCTTGACGGGCGAGAGCCTGCGCAACGTCGCCGTAGCGTTCGGAAGGCCATTGCTTCGCGCCCCAACCGGCACCCGGATTCAAGATCGCGGTGTCTCTAATGTCCAAAGCGCGAAGGCGCTTTTCCACGGCTTCTTCGGCGATCGGATCGCAGGGAAGAATTGCGTCGGGAATGGGAAACGGGCACCCGATGGCGGCCCGCGCGATATCAGCATATTGGTCGACCACGTGTGCGTGCTCGCTGATGACCCGGCGCGAGTACCACATGCTGGCGATGTTTTCGCGCGGCTGCGTTGCACCATAGATCGTGGGCGCACCGGACCAGCGCGCGAGAACTGCAGAACGTGCCGCGCCCTGAAGATCCACGGCAAGGTCATAATGATGGGCGCGCAAATCGCTCAGGCCCGCAGCAATGCGCTCCCAGGTATGGTTGGAAAAGATGGAGCGTCGCCACGATTTGAGGCTGACAGCGTGAATCACGTTGACCAGCGGCCGTTGCGGCGAGGACGCGCCGGCGCGCGGAGTGGAGAGCGCGCAGAGCAGTTCGGCCCAACGTTCTTCGATCAGCCATCCCAGCGTGGCATGGGGAAAAGCTTCGCGCAACATGGCTGCCGCGGGCAGGGCGTGAATGACGTCGCCCATCGAACTCAGGCGTATGATGAGGATCCGCTCGAATTCCGGAGTAGGGGAGTAGGCAGCCATCGCGCTCACGGCTTTCGCGGCATGAGCCGGCTGCGAATGATTTCGCTGGCAGAGTGATTCTTGGGATCGCCGACAATCGCCACCCGTCCTCCGTACTCGCGGACGACATCCCCTTCGGGAACGCTCTCGGCGGTGTAGTCGGTGCCCTTGGCGTGAATGTCGGGATGAATCTCGCGGATGATGGCGCGCACGTCGCGCTCGCGGAAGATCACCACGGCGTCGACGTCCGCAAGAGCAGCGAGGATTTCCGCGCGCTCTTCGGCGGGCATCAGGGGACGGCCTTCACCTTTCAAACTACCAGTCGACCACCGAGTTCCTTGGCCGCGTGGAGATAACGCACGTGGCCGACGTGCAGCAGATCGAAGCATCCGTTGGCGAGGGTAATGCGGTCGCCTGCAGAGCGCCACGCTTCCACCTGGCTTTGCAGTTGGTCGCGCCCGAGAACCTTGGATTTCGTCGATGTGTTCAATGCGGTCTTGTGGTTGGAGGCGCGGAGTCGATGGCGTGCAGCAATTCCTGCCGCGTCACCGTTGCCGTGCCTCGTTTCATCACTACGATTCCGCCGGCATAGTTGGCCAACTGCGCGGCCTCTTCCGTAGTTGCGCCCGCGGCCAGGGCGGCGGTGAAGGTGGCAATCACCGTGTCGCCGGCGCCGGTCACGTCGGCGACTTCGTCCGAGCCGAAAATCGGAATATCCACAGGCTTGTGCCGATCTGTAAAGGCTGCCATGCCGTCGCGCCCGCGCGTGATGACAAGCGATTCCAGCTTCATGCGCGCCCTGAGCTGCTCCGCCGCGGACACGAGCTTCTCCCAGTCCTGACCGACGCGCACGCCCAGCGCCGCTTCGACCTCGGGCTCATTGGGGGTGGCGGCCGTCACTCCTGAGTATTCGAGCATGCGGAAGCGCGAGTCGAGCGTGACGGGGATGCCGCGCAGACCTCCCTTGGCGCGGATCGAACTGAGGATTGCGGGAGTGGCAGCGCCATAACCGTAATCCGAGATCAGAAGGGCGTCGGAAGCGCGGGCGTACTCGCGGGCGGAAAGAATCAACTCGCGGGTGAAGTGGGAGTTGGGCGTGGCGTCGGGTTCGCGATCGATGCGCACCACCTGCTGCCGGGCGGAGTGGGTCATGCCCGCGAGAATGCGCGTCTTGGTCACCGTGGTGTAACTCTTATCTTTCAAGATGCCGCTCACCGCGATGTGCTTGTGACGGAAGGCCCTGACAAGAAGGCGGCCAGGTTCGTCCTCTCCGACGATCCCGACCGGCAGAACGTTAACTTCCAGGTCAGCAAGGTTGTTAATAGCATTCGCGCCGCCGCCGGGGACGATGGTGCGCTCGCGATGCTTGAGGATGAGGACGGGGGCTTCGCGCGAGACGCGAGAAATCTCGCCGTAGACGAACTCGTCGGCAACAAGGTCGGCGAGCGCGGTGATGGTCACCTTGGGAAAGACGTCGAGGATTTTCTTCAGCCGCTCGGCTTCTTTGGAGTGTCTGGTCATCCGGGTAGTTTTAGAGCCGGCGAGACGCCGGCGCTACGATCGGTAGAGATTCTCTCATGGGCGGTTCCTTCGCTCGGAGATGATCCGCAGCATGGTATCCAGGGCGTTAGCGGCGTCGACGAGATCCATTTTTACCGGCACCACGGCCAGCGGCTGCAGGGCGGAGAAGTAGGCCCCTAGATTGACCGCGTCTTTTTCGGTAGTGACAAAGCCGCCGGCTTCGCTTTGCGTCTTGAGCGCGAGCAGTTCACGGATGTCGTTTTCCGTGTAAGCGTGATGATCGCGATAGACGGCCTCAGCGGAGGGCTCGATTCCTGCTTTGCGGAGTTGCAGGACAAAATTCTGCGGGCGGGCGATACCGCAGAAAGCGACCGGTTTGGGTGGCACATTTTCAGCCGAAATTCCACGGCGCACTCGCCAGACCAGCTTTCCATCCACAGAGAAAAGATCGGGAGCGGCACCGGCCGTGAGGACGACGGCGTCGGCGCGCTGCAATGCAGTCAAAGGTTCGCGCAGGCGGCCGGCTGGCAGGAGATGATCACGAGCATCGTCCGCAGTGACGAGGACGATGTCGAAGTCTCGTGCGAGAGCGCGGTGCTGGAAGGCATCGTCCAGCAGGTGCAGTCGTGGGCCGAATTTCTGTTCGGCAAAAATGCCGGCCTGGTAGCGCTCTTCTCCCAGAATGACTGGAATGTCGAGACGGCGGGCAATCAGCAACGGCTCGTCGCCGAAGTCACGTGAGGATCCGCCCGGATCGACCAGCAGAACGCCGCGCGTTTGGCGGCCGTAGCCGCGCGAGAGGACGTCGAAGGGGATGCCTCTGGCTTTCAACAACTCGCCGAGAAGAATTACGAACGGAGTTTTGCCGGAGCCCCCGACGGAAAGATTCCCGACGCTGACCACCGGGCCTTCCAGGCGCTTGGTTGGAAGCATTTGACGGTCGTAAAGGGCATTTCTGACGCCGGCTGCCAGACCGTAGATTTGGGAAAGGAGATTCAAGGAAATGGATTGTTAGGTGTCAGGTCTCAGGTGTCCGGCCTCAGGCCCAGCGTCTCAGGAACTGCGCGGTTTTGTCACCTGAATTTAGTCTCATCCTTTTTGGCCGGCCGCGATGGCCGCAGGTGCGGGAGCCAGGAGCTTCTGCAGCGCAGCCACAGTTTTTTCGGAAGCCCCGGATTGCGAACGTAGTGTCTCGGCGGCGCGCTGGCCGAGAGCTGTGCGTTCGGCTTCGTTTGAAATCAGTTCCATCAATACCAGGGGCAACTCGGCCGGGCCCACTACACGGACGGCATCGTGCGACTGGAACAAGCCGATGATGTCGCGAAAATTTTCGGTGTGATTGCCAACCACGATGGCGACGCCGTGTCGAGCGGGCTCAATAATATTGTGCCCACCCTTCGGGACGAGGCTGCCACCGACGAAGGCGATATCGGCGAGGCCATAGATGGCGGAGAGTTCGCCGATCGTGTCGAGAAGCAGCACGCCCCCCGACAGAGGCTCGCCGCTCCAGAGAGAACGTCGCAGGAAATGGATGCCGAGGCTTTCGAGCAGGGTAGCGACGGCGGCAAAGCGCTCCGGATGGCGAGGCGCGAGGATCATCGTGGCATGGGGATAGCTGGCGAGGATGTTTTGAAAAGCTTGCAGGAGCATGCGCTCCTCCTCGTCGTCAGCCGTGCTGCCACAAACCAGGATCGGGGCGGCACCTGTGGCGCGGAAGCTGTCGCGGAGATTTGCGATCACGGTTGGAGGCTGCGTCGGTTTCAGGTCGAACTTCAGATTGCCGGTTACTTCGATGCGAGACTTGGGCGCGCCAATGTCGACCAGGCGGTTGCTGTCTTCTTGAGTCTGCGCCAGGAATAAATCGACGTTGGCGATGACTGTGCGCAGCCACCAACGAAGGCGCTGATAGCCCCGCCAGGAGCGGTCGGAAATGCGGGCGTTAACGACCGCAATGTGCGCGCCGGTTCTGCTCGCCAGGCGGAGGAAGTTCGGCCAGAATTCTGTCTCTGCGATCACGATGAGCTGTGGGCGGAGCGTGTCGAGGTAGGGACGAATGGCAAAACCCAGATCAATCGGGAAGTAGAAGACGTTGTCAGCCCCAAAACGATCGCGCGCGAGCTGCTGACCTGTGTCAGTTGTGGTGGAAATGACCATGCGATAGCCAGGCAGCCGCACTCGCAACTGATCGACCAGACCGCTGACTGCGAGCACTTCACCCACAGAAACCGCGTGCATCCAGACGGTCGGCTGGCTTGAGCGTGAAAGATGCGGTGGAACCCTGCCAAGCCGCTGAAACAATCCGGTGTGGTACTTCCCGTGGCGCAGCATCTGGTAAATCCAGTAGGGCAGGCTCAGGAACAGGGCCGCCCCCAGGAGCGTGCTGTAAAGAACATACATGGAGTAAAGCCATTCTAAATCCCAATCCTGTCGTTCCGAACACTCTTGACGCGGGCAGGATGGTCTCGAATAATGAATGTAGCCGCGCCCTTCTCTGTTTGGGAGGCATCAACCATGTCCAACTTCGCTCGGCGAAGGAAAGCCTTCCGGAAGCAGTTGCTCACCATCATTCTCTTGTCCGTGCTCGCGGGCATCATCGGAGGAGGCTTGGTCGGCATCAGCACATCCCATCATCCGCAGGCCCAAGAGGCAGAGGGAAGCAACAGCTAGCGTTCCCGTGCGGAGGAGCCCTCGCGGTTATAATCGAAACCATGCTGCAAGTTGGAGTTGGCGCGAAGGCGCGAGTGCGCTTCGCCATGTTGGTCGCTGTGGTGTCGTCTGTCGCGGTCGTCCTGGTGGCGAAAGAGTTCGTTAAACCCGCGACAAAACCTGCAAAAAGCTATCCTCTGCACGACGAACATTCCGACGAAAACACGACTGCCGCGGTCGATCCTTACGATGACGCAGAAAAAGCGCAGATCTTCAGCGTCAAGTGGAATGAAGAGGGATTTCTCCCGATTTTCCTGGTGGTGACCAACGACAGCGACCAGCCGATCTCGCTGGCGAACATGCAGGCGCAATTGATCACCGGGCACCGCGAGAAGATTCCGGCAGCCAGCAACGATGAACTGTATCGCAGGCTCGCGCACGTGAACGCGAGCGGCCCCAAGTATCCTTTGCCGTTTCCGCGAACCAAGGTAAAGGGCGCCGTCGGCAAGAAGGCGCTCGAGGAAATGGATGCGGCGCAGTTCTCCGCCAAGGCGGTCGAGCCGCATTCGACGCAATCAGGCTTCGTGTTCTTTGATGTTGGCGGGATTTCTTCGCCGCTGTCGGGAGCGCGCTTTTATTTGACGGGATTGCGCGACGCGAAAGGTGGAGAACTGCTGTACTTCGAGATTCCGTTCCAGAAGTAGTCGGGAACCAGGACGGACGGGTGCGGGGACCCCTCGACTTCGCTCAGGGGAGGCAGCCCGTCGCTCCATTTTTTGCTTATGCTGCCTGTTTCAGGTAGGCCAGCACCTCTTCGGAATGGCCCTCCGGTTTTACCTTGTGAAAGACGTGCTTGATTTTGCCGTCGGGGCCGATGACAAAAGTCGTGCGCGCCACGCCCATGACTTTTTTGCCGTACATGTTCTTTTCCTGGATCACGCCAAAGGCGTTGCAGAGCTTCTTCTCGGCATCGGCCAGTAAGGTGAACGGCAGGTGGAATTTTTCCTGGAATTTTTTCTGGGCCTTGGGAGTATCGGGGGAGGCCCCCAGCAGCACGGCGCCAGTCTTCTGCATCTGTTTGTAAGTATCGCGAAATTCGCAGGCTTCCTTGGTACAGCCGGGAGTATCGGCGCGCGGGTAAAAGTAGAGCACCACGGTCTTGCCCTTGAAGTCTTTTAAGGAAACCTCTTTGCCATTCTCATCCTCTAATTTGAGGTCCGGGGCTTTATCATTGATGTCGAGCATGGGTGCCTCTCCAGTTCGATCAACGTTATACCGCAGCTGGTGCTGGGCCGTCATCTGCGCGCTTGCGGCTTTGACATTTGCGACATTGGCGGGTGCGCAACAGCCTCGCAGGGCCAAGGAGAAAGGTCCGCGCGCATTGGGATTGCTGGAGTTGTCGGCGAACGGGAATGCGCGGCTGATTCCCATCACCATCATGGTAGATGGCAAGTTTTACGATGCGAGCGCGTACAAAGCGTCACCGGTGCCGCTCGCGCTCTGGGGCCAGACGGTGTACGAAGCCGAAAAGACCGGCGTTTCGCAGGGCCTGTTTACGGTTGGCGAAGCGATGCGGGTTGGATCGAATAACTGGTTTGGAGAAGGCAAGTGGCGTCCCGCGGGATCAGAAACGAAACCAAAGCGCCTAGCCGCCAAGCCGAAGAACGATGAGGATGAAGGACCGCCGAAATTGCGGCGTCCTGAGCCGGACACGTCCGCCAAGCCTACGGAAAACACATCTGCACCGCCCGCGACGGCACCTGCCCCGCAAACCACTGCGCCCACTCCCTCTCCGGATGAAAAGAAAACTCCGAGCGGCACTTCACCCACTCCGCCAGCTAGCGCTCCTTCGACTGCGCCTTCTGACGAGAAGGCGCCGGAGGAGCCGGTTTCTACCTCTGCGAATGACGAAGATCCGAACCGGCCCGTGTTGAAGCGGGGGCAGCCAAAGACCGAGGGGACTATCCATCCGGGCGCGTCGACGGGCGTTCTGAGACGGCCGACCGGAACCGCGGCTTCCGCGGAAACGAAGCAGTCTCCGCCTCAGCAGATCCCGGCGATTTCCGATGCAAGTGGTCCTGATCCCCGGCCCTACAAGTATGACCTGAAGGCTGATGAAGAGCAGAAATATCGCAAAGGGATGCTGGCACTGGCGGCCGACGCGGTGCGTGCCAAGATCAAAGAAACGAAGCCGGTGCTGCAGGGAGGCAAGCCCGAGACTCCTGCGGCGAAGTCGACGCGCGCCGCCAAAGCCGTGCAACCCAGCTTTGATGATGTTCAGTTTCGCGCTTTTGATTTATGGAATACGAACGAACCTGTGTTCGTCCTGAGTACGACTGCTCACATGCCCAGCAGTCCGGGGTCGGAAGGTTCCGATGTTTCTTACTTCGTGACCCTGGTCGCGAAAAAGAATATCTACGACGAGCTACGTAAGCTTTATTCCGGCGTGACCGACGCGCGCCATCTCGATGAAACGCCTCGCCTGGAACTGATTGATGCCGTCGACGCGGATGGCGATGGCCGCGGCGAACTGCTCTTCAAGCGCATTTCGGATGTGGGCAGCACGTGGGGAGTCTATCGAGCCGGCGCCGATCAATTGTTTCCACTGTTCGAAGGCACACCCTCGAACCAGTAACGCTCTACTCAACTGTCCGCCAACCATTTACAATCCCTGCAACTTTGGATTGGTTTGGGGGATTGATGCGCCAATTTCCAATCGTCGGGTACACGATTTTGCTGACCCTTGCGCTCGCAGCCGCTCAGGATAAGGACCTGAGCAAGGTTCAGATCACGGTCACCAAGATCTCCGGGAACGTGTACATGTTGCAGGGTGAGGGCGGGAACATCGGAGCTTCAGTGGGCGAGGACGGCATCGTTGTCGTCGATGACCAGTACGCGCCACTGGCCGAAAAAATTGAGGCCGCGCTCAAGGGCGTCACCGACAAGCCGGTGCGCTTCATCATCAACACCCACTACCATGGCGACCACACCGGCGGGAATGCATATTTTCAAAAGCAGGCACCCATCATTGCCCACGACAATGTACGCAAACGGCTCGAGGCAGGCGGACCGGCTGGGAATCTCGGCTCGATTTCCATGGATCACAAGCCCGCGCCCAAGGAAGCGCTGCCCATCATCACCTTTGATCACGACGTCACCGTGCATCTGAACGGTGAAGATATCCGGGCCCTGCATTTCCCGAACGGACACACCGACGGCGACAGCATCATCTTTTTTCCCAAGTCGAATGTGGTGCATATGGGCGATGACTTTGTGCGCTACGGATTTCCTTTCATCGACTTGGCAGGAGGCGGGAGCGTGGAGGGCATGATCGCCGCGATGGAAGAAGTGATTCCCAAGCTGCCCGCCGATGTGAAAGTCATTCCAGGGCATGGCAACATCTCGAACCTGGACGATGTGCGTACGTACGTGAAGATGCTGATCGATACGCGCGCCGCGGTGGAGAAAGGCGTGCAGCAGAAAAAGACGCTCGATCAGCTGAAACAGGAAAAGGTGCTGGCACCCTGGCAAAAATGGTCGGGAGATTTCGTTACGACCGATGCCTTCATTGAGACGCTTTATAACGATCTGACGGGCAAGAAGGATCAGAAGCTCATGAAGCACAATTAATGTCGGTGAGCGTACGCACACATCCCAAGTCGCTTTGAAAAGCATCTTTCCCTTTGGCACGATCCGAACTCACGTGAGACAAGGCCCCATTCCCAAATGAAACGGTTTCTTTCCTCGCTGACGCGCCGGGAATTTCTAGCTTCCACCATCTCGCTGGCCGGAGCTTCCACCCTGAGCGACGCGCTTGCCTTAGCGCAGCGCGCGAAAACGGCAGCAGCTGGGCCCATCCCCTTCCCGAAGAACTTCTGGTGGGGAACTTCGACGGCGGCGTATCAGATCGAGGGCGCTTGGAATGAAGACGGCAAGGGCGAATCCATCTGGGATCGGTTCTCGCACACGTCGCACAAAATCAAGAACGGCGACAATGGGGACGTTGCCTGCGATCACTACCATCGCTATCGCGAAGACCTGGATATCATGCGCCGCCTGGGCATGAAGAGCTATCGCTTCTCGATCGCGTGGACGCGGATTCAGGCTGCAGGATCGGGGAGACCGAATCCGAAGGGACTTGATTTTTACAGCCGTCTCGTCGATGGTCTCCTGGAAGCGAAGATTCGGCCATTCCCGACCCTCTATCACTGGGATTTGCCGCAGGCGCTCGAAGATGCGGGCGGCTGGCCGAACCGCGATACCGCGCAACGTTTCGCCGACTATACCGACATCGTGATGAGCGCGCTGGGCGATCGCGTGCAGTCGTGGATGATCTTCAACGAGCCCTGGGTTTTCACCACACTGGGATATCTGTTCGGCACGCACGCGCCCGGGCGCACCGATGTGGATGCCTATCTGCGGGCGACGCATGTGGTGAACCTCGCGCAGGGGATGGCGTTTCGCGTGATGAAGGGTGTGCGTCCGAGGTCGGTCGTGGGCACAGCTTTCAGCCTGTCGCCGATGCAGCCCGCCACCGGTTCGCGCGCCGATCACGAGGCGGCCGAACGGGCGCATGCTTTTCAGAACTTGTGGTTTCTGGAGCCTGCGCTCAGGGGCAGATATCCAGACGCGTTTGTGGGAGTATCCCCTGAGATGTTGGGTGTGCAGCCTGGCGATATGGACAAGGTGCGGGCGCCTCTCGACTTCATTGGAGTCAATAATTATTACCGGTATATTGTGTCGGCGATTCGTCCCAAGGCGCTCAGCCCGAATCCACTGGCGAAAATTTATCCAGTTGATGTCAAAGTGGGTGGCGACACGGGATCGAAAACCGACATGGGGTGGGAAGTCTATCCGCGGGGCTTGTACGAAATCGTCATGCGCATCGCGAAGGACTACAGCCGGCCGATCGAGGTCACGGAGAATGGCTGCGCCTACGCCGATGCTCCTGGTAAAGACGGCGTGGTTCACGATCCCCGGCGAATCGCGTTCTATCACGACTACCTCAGGGAACTCGCGCGCGCTATCAAGGATGGCGCGGACGTGCGCGGCTATCATGCGTGGAGCTTGCTCGATAACTTCGAATGGGCGGAAGGCTATAGCAAACGCTTCGGACTAACCTATGTGGACTTCAAGACGCAGAAGCGGACTGTGAAGGAATCAGGCGAGTGGTATCAGAAGGTGGCGCAAGCGAACGCGCTGCCGGTGAAGACCTGAGAGCTTCGAACTACGAGCGAGCTTCGGGCACGGAGCTATGAGCGAGTTTCGCCCCGCCCGAGACACGCGGATTCTTTGGCAATTGGTTTCGCTGAGATAAGCGAGATCGCTCGAAGCTCGCAGCTCGCAGCTCGAAGCTCGCAGCTCGCAGCTATTTATTCGTCATCACCACTTCGCCGTTCTCGACCCGGAGGCCGCCCACGTTGTCCGGCAGCTTGAGGCGGTCGCGCTGTTCCAGCAGTCGTTTCTGCAGTTGATCGTTCACGAGCGAGACGGGAATCTCCAGATCGCCCACCTTGACCTTGGTCGGATCAAACGTGACGTATCCATCTTTTGAGCCCAGATGTCCTTCGAGAGTGACCCAGACATCTTTGCCTGCGATGCGCGTGAGGAATTGACCCTTGGCGACATCGCCCTCGAAATTCACCTGGTAGTCCTTCACGCTTGGCTCACCAGCCCCGAGATCGCCTGAAAGTGGAGTGTCACTCGATCCGCCGGCACTCGATCCGCTGTTAACGGCTCCCCGTGCGGTGTTGTTGGCTGCTTCACTGGCGGAATCGTTAGATAACGCTCCCGAGGCCTGCGCGATGGCAGCGGCGATTTCCTGGCCATTTAGGCGCACCTCCGCGCCGGACTGGCCTTGCGCTCTGGCTTGCTCCAGTTGGTCAATCTTGTTCTGAAACGATTGCGCGTTGGCGGCCATTGCAGGTGCGGGCAACGGCTCGGCAACCGGCGCGGGTTTCTTGAGCACCAGCAACAGTGCCGCCACGGAAGCGGTCAAAGTCGCCACGCTGATTATGCGATCCAGCTTGATTTTCATGCTGTGCGTTCTCCGCTGCCGATGGGCGAGGACGCCCGTCGCTCCATCGTGCCTCACGATACGACAGCAGTCATCGTATCTCCGTGAGCGCCTTTCCCGGAGATGACCGAAGTCACAGGCAGCAGCTAGCCTCTCAAGCTGCGCTCGCGGACCTGCTCCGAGGTGAGCCCGTAAAGCGGCGGCGTGGGCACGCCCAACATGCTGAGATAAAGGTAAATCTGACCGCGATGATGGATCTCGTGCTCCACCATGGCGCGCAGCCATTTCCAGGTGGTGAGGGACGTGCCTTCGGGAGTCATGCACTTGCCCCTGAGATCCTCGGGCGTCAGGTGGGCAAAGATGTCGACCGACTCGCGATGCAACCGTTCGGCAAAGCCCATCACCTGCTCGTATCCATCGGCGAGTTCCTTGCCGCAGCCGGCATAGCGGCTATGGCGGCCGGCTACAGTTTCGGCAAACATGTGGCGGTTGATGGCAGCGATGTGGCGCACGAGGTCGCCCAGCGTGAACTTGCCGTCGCGGTACGTCCAGTCCAGTTTGTCAGCAGGAATGAAGCGTGCAACGCGCATCGTGCGCTGATGGATTTTGTCGAAGTAGTCGAGAAAGACGCTTGAATCCTGAATCTGCATCGCGATCTCTACCCCTCCAACTTCCTCACCAGCAGTTCATTCACCACTTGCGGATTGGCCTGCCCCTTGGAGGCCTTCATCACCTGCCCAACGAAAAAACCAATCATCGTTTTCTTTCCCGCCCGATACTGCTCTACCTGCTTGGGATTCGCCGCTATCAAGTCGTTGATGATTTTCTCGAGCGTGGATGTATCCGACGACTGCACCGGACGGCCTTCTTCCTCATACACGGCGCCAAAATCCTTGCCGCGTTCGAAGCTCAGGTCGTAGAGGTCCTTGAGCATCTTGCCGGAGATTGCGCCGGATTCCACCAGATCGGCCGACATCGCCACACCCTGCATGGTGATCGGGGAATCGCCAATTTCCAGGTTCCGAGACTTCAATCGTCCCATCAACTCACCCTGCACGAGGTTGGCCACTCTCTTCGGATTTTTTGCTGCCTGCGCGGCCGCCTCGAACTGGTCGGCCAGTTCTTTCGAAAAGGTCAACACGCCCGCGTCGTACGCGGTGATTCCGTAATCCTTCACCAAGCGGGCGCGGCGCGCCTCTGGCAACTCCGGAAGCTGCTTTGCGATTTCAGCTTTCCACTTTTCATCCACGACCAGAGGCAGCAAGTCCGGCTCGGGAAAGTAGCGGTAGTCGTGCGCCTGCTCCTTGGAGCGCATGCCATAGGTTTTGCCTTCGTTCGCGTTGTAGAGGCGCGTTTCCTGGGTGATTTTGCCGCCCGACTCAACCACCTCGATTTGCCGGCCGATCTCGTACTCGAGCGCCTCGCGCACGAAGCGGAAGGAATTCACGTTCTTAATTTCCGTCTTGGTGCCGAACTCTTTCTGACCGCGTGGACGCACGCTGATGTTGGCATCGCAGCGCAGCGAGCCTTCCTCCATATTGCAGTCGCTCACGCCGGTGTAGAGGATGATTTCCTTGAGCAGGGTCAGGTACTCGTAGGCCTCTTCGGGGGTCGAAATGTCGGGCTCGCTGACGATCTCGATCAGGGGGACGCCGGTGCGATTCAGGTCGATCGCAGTTTTTTCAGTCGCATCGGCGAAACCTTCATGCAGGCTCTTGCCCGCGTCCTCTTCAAGGTGGATGCGCGTGATGCCAATTTTCTTCCCGATGTTTTGTTTAAGTTCGATCCAGCCAAACTCTGCCAGCGGCTTGTCGTACTGCGAAATCTGGTAGCCCTTGGGCAGGTCGGGATAGAAGTAGTTCTTGCGGGCGAAGATGGAAGTCTCATGAATCCTGCAATTCAGCGCCATGGCCGCCAGCACCGCAAATTCGACAGCCCGGCGGTTGAGCACGGGCAGCACCCCGGGCATGCCCAGGCATACCGGGCATACATTGGTGTTGGGCGGGGCTCCAAAGCGCGTGGAGCACGAGCAGAAAATCTTGGTCTCGGTCAGCAACTGGACGTGCACTTCCAGTCCGATAACCGGCTCATATTTCGCGCGAGCTGCCACACTGGACTCAGGCGTGGTCACCATATGTCGCGATTATAGAGGTTCTATGGCGTTCACTCACCACAGAGACGCAGAGGCACAGAGGAAAGAAAAACATTAGGCACTGGTTTTGTGGTTATGTGATGTCTCTGTGTCTCTGTGACTCTGTGGTGAAAATGGCTTCTTATTTCACTTTCGCGGCCGCCGTGGTTGTGAAACTCAGAGTCTTCTCCGCCGGGATGATGGCTTCTTGCTTGCCGGTGGCGGCAGCGACTCCTGTGCCTGCGGCTCCGCCGGCTCCGGCTCCGATGGCTGCGCCTTTGCCGCCGCCCGCCAGACCACCGATGAGCGCGCCGACCGCAGCTCCTCCGCCGATCTTGGTCGCGTTGCTCTTGGTGTGGCTTTTGCCTTCAATGTGGTAGCTGCCGGTCGAGATGGGAACCATCTTGCCGTCGATCTGCACGGAAGTGAGTCGGATGGAAAGCTGTCCTGGGGCGTGCAGGCGTCCACTGGACTTTGCCGAAGTGACCTTGCCGCGTGCTGGCGCGCCAGCCTTGGCGAGCGTCTTGCCGCCGACGACCAGGGCATGTGTGAGCGATGCGTCGAAGCGGTCGCCGACCCTCGCGCTGCCGGAACTGAGTTCCTGCGAGGTACGGACTGTGATGTGCGTGCCGGCAGGGATAGTCTGGGCCGCAGCCAGGAGGGCAAGCAGCGTCGCGAATGCTGTAATCTTCAGAGTTCTCCCGAGCATGGTGCCTCCTTCAGAAGTCCAGTGCATGGAAGCGGCGCGATGAGTGGAGCCATTTTACAGTTGAACGAATCAGGCGGGAGACGGCGTGCCTAAGTCGGCAACAGCTGCGGAGAAGGATGCGGTGAAACGCAAGGCAATCGCGAGTACCGATCGTTCTGCAGTTGCCGCAGGCCACGTGCTCACCGCCGAGGAGGCGGGCAAGCTGCATCCGCTTCCGCGCAGTTTTTATGATCGCGACCCGCGGAAAGTGTCTCGCGACCTGCTGGGCAAGTTGCTGGTGCGGAGAGATGGGAAGACCGTGCGCGCCGCGCGCATCGTGGAAGTCGAAGCTTACCTCGGGCGCAACGACCCCGCAGCGCATAGTTTCGCCGGGCGGACTGCGCGCAACGCGGTGCTCTGGGGACCACCCGGCATGTCCTACGTGTACTTCATTTACGGAAACCACTATTGCTTTAACGTTTCCTGTCTTCCCGATGGCAAAGCAGGAGGCGTGCTGTTTCGGGCGCTGGAGCCGCTGGTTGGGATTGCGGAGATGGCTCGGGCGCGGCGAATTCAGGGCTCAGAGCTCGCGGACCTGCGGCAGTTGACTTCCGGACCCGGGCGGCTGGCGGAGGCGTTTGAAATTACCCGGCCGCGGGATAACGGGAAGGACCTTACGTCGGTGGACTCGGATTTGTGGATTGCCAATGATGGATGGGCTCGGCCCCGGGTAGCGATCACGGCACGGATCGGGATTACCAAGGCGGCGGAAAAACCGCTGCGCTTCATTGTTTCCGGGAACCGCTTTGTGTCGGGAAGACGGATGCAGGGGAAAAGCTCTTAACCGCTAAGGGCGAGAAGAAGAGCCGCGAGGGGCGCGAAGGAGAGCATTGAACCGAGGAGAACTTGTTTGCGCCCTCGGCGTACCCTCTGCGACCTTTGCGGGTGTCATTTGCTTTTGATTGAAAGCCGCGGCACAAAACGCCGCGTCTGCACAGACGAGGGCGTCTGTGCCTACGTGGGTGGTTGCGATCGCAGAATGACATTATCAATGAGGCGGGTTGGACCCACGTAGGCCGCAACGGCCACCAGGCTCTTGCATGCGACATGTTCGACTGGATCGAGCGACTCCGGATCCACCACCGAGAAATAATCCAGGCGCACATCCGGCTCTTGTTCAAGGAGCTTGCGTCCTGCTGCAATGAGTTTCGCGGCAGATCTCTCGCCTCTCTCAAAACTTTCCTGCACACACCGGAGCGCCACCGAGAGCACGAGCGCCTGCTTGCGCTGCTTCGGGTCCAGATAGGCATTGCGCGAACTCATGGCCAGACCGTCCGGCTCACGCACGATGGGCGCGACCACGATTTCAACGGGCATATTCAGGTCGCGCACCATGCGCCGGATGATCGCGACCTGGGCGGCATCTTTCTGACCGAAGACGGCGAGATCAGGCTCCACGATATGAAAGAGCTTGGAGACCACCGTGGTGACTCCGCGGAAGTGCCCGGGACGCGACTGGCCGTCTAGCCGCTCACTGAGCCCTTCCACGTTCACGTAGGTGATGGCGGGCGTGGGATACATTTCAGAAACAGTGGGCGCGAAGATGAGATCGACGCCTTCTTGTTTAAGCAGGTCGCGATCGCGCTCGAAGTCCCGTGGATACCTGGCGAGGTCTTCAGTGGGGCCGAATTGCAGCGGGTTCACGAAAATGGAGACCGCGACAAAATCGCTCTGCGCCTTGGCCACGCGGACCAGCGAGAGATGGCCTTCGTGGAGAGCGCCCATGGTGGGCACGAGTCCGATGCGCAGGCCGGCACGGCGAGCTGCGCGGCACTGCGCGCGGGTCGCTTCAATGGTTGTGGCGATTTCCATGCCGAGTCTGGCCCCGCTGCCTCTAGCGGGCAGAACCTGTGCTTGCATTAGAGCAAACCTACCGCCTACCGCCGCATTGAGCTCTTGCGTTCAAGGACCGTTTCTAACGCTGCCTTTGTTTCCTTGGGCAAGTGATAGGACTCGGCATCGGACGGGTACTGCCGCGAGAGCACGTCGGCGCGGAAGGCCTGCACGGCATGCGTAATCTCCGCGGCGGCGTCACCGTAGCGACGTACGAATTTTGCCGGCTGCTGGAAGGTCAGGTTCAGGATGTCGTGGAACACGAGCACCTGGCCATCGCAGTCAGGGCCTGCCCCGATCCCGATGGTCGGCGTCTCTACTTCCGCGGTGATCATGGCTGCTACTTCGCGCGGGATGCCTTCCAGATAAATGCACGCCACGCCTGCGCGATCGAGGGCAACGGCGTCCCGCATCAGGTGCTCGATGGCGGTCAGGTCTTTGCCCTGCACCTTGTAGCCGCCCATCACGTTCACCGATTGCGGCGTCAGGCCAATGTGACCGGCGACTGGAATTTCGGCGTCGATAATGCGGCGAATCAGGTCGGCGCGTTTTTCGCCACCCTCGACTTTCACCGCTTCCGCGCCCGCTTCCTTGACGTATCGGGCAGCATTGCGCACGGCGTCATCGGGACTGACGTGATACGAGCCATACGGCATATCAGCGATGAGGAATGCGTGCTTTACGCCGCGGCGGACGGCTTTGGCGTGGTGCAGCATCTCGTCGATAGTGACCGAGAGCGTGTTCTCGTAGCCGAGCATGGTCATGGCGAGCGAGTCGCCGACCAGCACGATATCAACTCCGGCAGCATCGACCAGGCGCGCGGTTGCGTAGTCGTACGCGGTCAGGCACGTAATGGGTTGGTGTTGGAGCTTATTTTCTCGAAGAGAAGCAACAGTTATTTTCCGGCGAGGTTCGCCGATCGGGGTGAGACTCACGATGTCCTCCAGTGCCCCTCCGGCTCAGCCGGATAGAGCCTGTTACATCTTTGGATTCAACCGCAGATAGTTTAGATCGAAAAAATAGATAAGGCTAGAAAAAGTCGCTGGTCGTCAGTCGTCGGTCGTCGGCCAATCCCACACTGCTTGCATCTTCTTTGTTTTAAGGGCGTTGTAAGTGATGGCGCTTGGAAACCTCGAGAGTCGTTGGTCGGTGGGCGTTGGCCGCTCTCTATGTTCTGTTTTTTTGGCATCTTGTTTTGAACTGCGGGGCGACAGTTGAATTGGGGATCCGGAGTTTTTTAAGGCCGACGACCGAGGACCGACGACGATCGACAATGAAAAGCCAACGACCTACGACCCCCGACAAACGACCGCCTTTACGCGCTCGCCGCTTCCTGGCTGCCCAACGGCAAGAAGTACTGCGTGCCCTTGATCGGCTCGGTGACTTTGCGGAGGAGTTCTTTCAGGTCTTCGTTGTGATCAACGAAGTCGATTTCCGAGGTATTGACGATGAGCAGGTCGGACGAGGTGTAGTGAAAGAAAAAGTGCTCGTAGGCCTTGATGACTTCTTCAAGATAATCGTCGTTGATGGCCTTCTCGCTGGGCGCGTTTTTCTTCTTGAGACGTTTCTTCAAAACCTCAGGCGTGGCCTGCAGGTAGATGACGAGATCGGGTGTAGGCAACTGCTCGCGAAAGAAATTGTAGTAGCGGTTGTAGGTTTCGAGTTCCTGGTCGCTGAGGTTGAGGCAAGCGAAAAGTTTATCTTTCTCGAAGATAAAATCCGCGACCACTGTGCGCTGCGAATGCGGGCCGAGATCGAGCGCGCGCAATTGCTCGAAGCGCCGGACCAGGAATGCGAACTGCGCCTGGAACGCGGCGCCGCGATCACCCTCGTAGAACGAGCGCAGGAAAGGATTCTCCTCGGGCTCAATGACGCGCTGCGCATTCAGACGATCGGCGAGGATTCGTGCCAGCGTGCTCTTGCCGACTCGGATGGGGCCTTCGACTGCGATGTAGCGGGGACTCTCGAAAAGATTCGCCATGGGCTCGCGGGAGACTACTGCAGAATATCCTGAGCGCGTCGCGCTGACAATTGCGGGAAAAGTTAACAGGGAGTCGTTGGTTGTTAGCCCCTTCGCTTCGCTCAGGGCAGGCGGAGAGCGGTCGTTGGCAAAACAAATGACTCTCGGCTAAACCCACCCGCGTTGACTTCCTGCCTTCCCGCAAGTAAATTCCAGGAACACGTTCTTCCCGCTCTTTCAAAATCTTGGTTCGCGCATTTCCCTCCGCACGGAGAGAAATTGGGAAACGGGTGCAAATCCCGTGCTGCCGCGCAACTGTGAGCGAGGAAAGTCGCTGCTGGTCACTGGGGTATTCCTGGGAAGGCCGGCGGCAGAGCAATCGAACGCGGTCCTCGCGTTCTTACTCGCAAAGCCAGGAGACCGGTGCGAACCGCCACCACCCAACAATCCCTTTCGCGTGTCAAGGAGGATTGCATGCGCGTGTTTCGCACCGTTGTTTCTTTCTTGTTGCTTTCGGCGTCAGCGTTCGCCGCTGATCTCAAAGTCAGAGTCGTCGATCCCCATTCCAATCCCGTCGCCGACGCGCAGGTCTCGCTCTTCCCTTTCACTGAGTCAACGCCGAAAGCCGTGCTCACTACTTCGGGGGAAGGACTGGTTTCCGTGACCGGCTTGTCCGACGAACGCTATCGCATGCAAGTGCTCGCGCCAGGATTTGCGCCGAAGAACCTCGACGTAGCCTTGCCTCAGCCCTCGATTTTTACAGTGAACCTCGCCGTCGCCGGTGCCTCCGAAATTGTGGTCGTGACCGCCACCCGCACGCCGGTTCCTGAACAGGAATCCGGCGCGAGCGTTTCTACCCTCGAGAGCGGGGAACTGCAACTCATGCAGCCGGTCGCCACCTCCGATGCCGTTCGCTTCCTCCCCGGCGCCATCGTCAACACCGTGGGCCAACGTGGAGGCCAGTCCTCGCTCTTCGTGCGCGGCGGCGACTCCCGCTACAACAAGGTCATCATCGATGGCGTTCCCGTCAACGATCCCGGCGGCATCTTCGACTTCGGCACGGTCCCGCTCGCTGGCGCCGATCGCCTCGAATTCCTGCGCGGCGCCCAGAGCACCCTCTACGGTTCCGATGCCATGACGAGCGTCGTCCAGGTCTTCACGCAGACGGGTTCCACCGAGAGTCCTGAACTCCGCTTCGGAGCCGACGGAGGAAACTTCTACACGGCACACGGGTACGCCTCCTTTGCAGGCGCCCGTGATCGCTTCGACTACAACTTCTTCGGAGACCAGTTCAACACCGAAGGCTCGGGCATCAATGACGACTACTCCAACTCCTTCCAGGGCGCGAACTTCGGAGCCCGCCTCACCGATCGCGCCAGCTTGCGGATTCGCGCTCGCCACTCCAACAGCCGCAGCGGTGTTCAGGGCGAATGGAAGTTCAACGGCCAGCCGCTGCTTCCTCCTGATGCCGACGCGCGCGCCCGTCAGAACAATCTCCTCGCCAGCGCCGAGCTGACGGTTGCCACCTCCGCGCACTGGCAGCATCGCGCGACCGCGTTCGAGTACAACCACCGCACTCTCAATGAAGATACTGTTCCCGATCGCGGTTGCGACGTCACCGTCTTTGATTTCACGGACTGCTTCTTCCGCGACCTCGCACACATCAACCGAGCCGGCCTGAACTACCAGGGCGACTACATTCCCCGCGACTGGGCCCAGACCACGCTCGGCTACGAATTCGAAGACGAGAATGGCTCCTTCAACTCCGCCTTCACCAGCACCGATGTCAACAATAACCCCATCATTGTTGGCCAGTTCACCCACGGCCTCCGGCTGAACCATGCGCTCTTCATCCAGCAGAGAATTACACATGGCCGCTTTTCCGCCGTGGGCGGCGTGCGTTACGTTCACAATGACAGCTTCGGAGATCGCGCCGTTCCCCGCGTCGCTCTGACGTTCTTGGCCCTGCGCGGAGGCGCTCGCCTTTCAGGAACTCGCCTGCGTTTCGGCTACGCGCAGGGAATCAAGGAGCCGCGCTTCGAAGAGTCCTTCGGCATCTCCGGCGTCTTCCCCTCCGACCCCAATCCGAATCTCAAGCCAGAGGAGAACCGCGCCTTTGAAGCCGGCTTCGAGCAGGGATTTGTGGGCGGCAAGTACGCGTTTTCTGCGCTTTACTTCAACAACCAATTTCGCAATCAGATCGAGTTCACCACCAATCCGATCGACTTCAACGGGCAGTATGTGAACGTGAATCGCAGCATGGCTCACGGCGCGGAAGTTGTGTTCAAGGGCCACCTGACGAACCGCCTTTCGCTTGACTCCGCGTACAACTACACATCTACCCAGATCCTCGAAGCCCCGCTTTGCACTCCGCAGAATTTCTGCGACCCATTGCTGGCGGCTGGGCAGCCACTGATTCGTCGACCTCGCCACTCCGGAAGCCTGTTGATGAATTATCTGGGCAGCCGCTGGGGAGCAAATCTGGGCGGAAGCTTCGTCGGAAGGCGCGCGGACTCCGATTTCTTAGGTCTGGGCATCCAGCATGCTGCGGGATACGCTCGGGTCGACCTCGGCGGCTGGTACGAGATCAATTCCCACGTGACCGGCTACTTGAATATCGAAAACGCTCTCAACAAACGTTACGAAGAAGTGGTGGGATACCCCGCCCTGGGAATCAACTTCAGGGCTGGTTTCCGCTTTCGCTTCGGGGGAAGCTAAGTCGACGGGAATGGAGCGACGGGCGTCCCCGCCCGTCGAAGCATTGTCCTTGGAAGACGACGGGCGGGAGGCCCGTCGCTCCATACTTAGTTTTCTGGAGGTGTGCAGCTGGACGTTCTAGCGAATCGTCCGTCGACCTAAACCTGTCGCCGGGGAAGCGTCTACTGGCTGCGGCTCGGCAGCCGCTTTCTTCCGCCCGTGTCCGTTGCCCGAAGCCTGTCCCTGCGCTTCGGGCTGTCCGCTGTTCATGTACTTAGCTCGAACCACGACCAATTTTTCCAGCTCTGCTGCTCCCAGCGGTTTCTGATGTCCAAGCTGGTGTGTGACGAGCGCGATGCGAGCAAAATGCTCCACCGTCTCCATCTTCATGTACGCCTGTTCCAGGTCCGCTCCGTAGGCAACCACGCCATGGTTTGACATCAGGATCGCATCAAATCCTGGTACCAGCGGCTCCAACGCCTCGGTCAGTTCGGTCGTTCCCGGCGTTCCGTATTTCGCGAGCGGAATCGATCCCAGTCCGATCACCACCTCGCAAACCAACGGCTGATTCAGGGGCACACCGGCAGCCGCGAAACCCGTTGCCGTTGGCGGATGCGCGTGCACAATGCCTTTAATGTCAGAACGCAGTCGATAAATCAGCAGATGCATCCCGATTTCGCTCGACACCTTGCGTTTGCCCGAAATCAGGCGACCCTCCATATCCACGACCACTAGATCGGACGGCCGCATCTCGCCCTTACTCATGCAAGTGGGCGTCGATAGAATGCGGTTCGCGCTCAAGCGAACAGAAAGATTGCCGTCGGTTGCAGCTACGAAGCCGCGTTCATGCAACATGCGACCGTAGCGGACAATGTGCTCCCGGTATTGGCGTTCGGTGGCCATTGGGATTTGACAGGACAGAAGGGGGGCCTGACTCGGTCATGGTACCGCACAGTCTGCGCTTCCGACAATCCAATTTGCCCTGTGGAGCGCGATTTTTCTTGCGGACGAGCACGGCGGGGAGACCATCGAGACTGCGTCTCGAATGCATCTATTTGCGCACCCTATAATCGGCATGAGTGCTCGTTTCCGACTTCCACTACGAGTTGCCCGAGGCACAGATTGCGCAGGAGCCTTTGCCGGATCGCACCGCCTCGCGCATGCTTCACGTGCGCCGCCAAACGGGAGCCTTCGAAGATCGAGTTTTCCGGGATTTCCCGGATATGCTTCGTACCGGCGACCTTGTGGTCCTCAACAATACCCGCGTGTTTCCTGCCCGCCTTTATGGACGGCGTTCCGGCGCCAAAGCGCAACCCTTGAGCCCTCACAATCCCGCCACGCGTGATTTTCTGCATGGACGAGTGGAGGTTCTACTTACCCGCCAGCTCACCGAGGATCCGAATGATTGGGAATGCCTGGTGCGCCCTGGCCGAAAAATTGGTGTAGGCGAGCACCTCTTTTTCGGTGAACGTGACGATCTCGAGGCCGAAGTGCTCAGCCGTGGAGCATTCGGTGAGCGCCGGATTCGCTTCCGTCCGACTACGAATTTTTTCGACTTAATCGAAACACTCGGCCACGTTCCCTTGCCGCCCTACATTGCCCGCGCCGACGGCCGGGCGGATCGCGAGCGCTATCAGACCGTCTACGCCCGCGAGCGGGGCTCGGTCGCCGCGCCGACCGCCGGGCTCCACTTCACGCCGGAAATCCTTGGCCGGTTGCACGAACGCGGAATCGAAACAGCCGAACTCACACTGCACGTGGGCCTGGGCACATTTCAACCCATCCGCGTCGAGCGCGTCGAGGATCACCGCCTTCACAAAGAGCACTATTCGATTGGCCAGGACGCTGCCACCGCAATCAACCGTGCGCTCGAGCAGCAGCGTAGAATTGTTGCCGTCGGTACGACTACCGTGCGCACGCTCGAGTACGCGATAGCCCAGTCCAGCGATGGCTGGATTGCTCCGCAGGAGGGCGAAGCCGATCTCTTTATCTATCCCGGCTTCATGTTTCGCATCGTGGGCGCGCTGCTGACCAATTTCCACCTGCCTGAGTCCACCCTCCTGATGCTGGTGTGCGCCTTCGGCGGCCGCGAGGCTGTCTTGCAGGCCTACAGTCATGCCGTGCAGCAAGGGTATCGGTTCTATTCCTACGGCGATTGTATGTTCCTGGAATGAGTGAGATGAACGATTCCTGTCATTTACGCGCTAACCGTATCGCCTCACGAGCGAATATACTTTGTTGCGGAGTGCCCGTATGAGTCCTCAAACAGTTCAGAAACAGGTCACCATTCAGGACTTCGTCGCCCAACTGCGCACCTTTCCAGCGCGAGCTTTTGATCAAATACACGAGTTGATCGCATTCCTCTCCAGCACCCAGGTTGCGCCCGACACGCTGGCGCCCTACCTGAGCTGGGACCGCCAGCACTACACCCGCAATCTTATCGATAAGACGCCGCTCTACGAGTTGATCGCCATCTGCTGGGAAGTCGGCCAGGTCAGCTCGGTTCACAATCATCGCGATCAGAATTGCTGGATGACAGTTCCCATCGGACGCCTGCTTGTCGAGAATTACCGGGTTGTGTTTCAGCAGATCGAGGAGGGCCGAAGCGAACTGGAAACGGCGGACACGCTTGAGATGAACCCCACACATCCTTGCGCAGTCGATCCGCTCGAGCCGGTGCACCGCGTGTTGAACCCGCGCAAATTCGACCAGCGCGCCGTGAGCCTGCATGTTTACTCGCGGCCCTTCGACAGCTGCGTGGTGTATTCGCCCGAGCAGGGCACCTGCGGGGAAATCAAGCTGCACTACACTACGGAATTCGGGAAGCCATGCGGGAAGGTGTGAGCGTTTCAGTCATTGGTTGGTTAGTCGTTACTCGTTGGTCGTTGGCTTATGGTTCGGCACACTGCTGGCCTGATCGTGGGTTGGATTTGTTGAATGAAGATGATGAGAAAGCTGATTTCAGTTCTTGCCGTAAGTCTGTTTGTGGTGTTGCTGGCTTGCAACAAACAACATCAGGCTCCTAAGGAAAGCTCGAACCCTCTCGACCGCATCGACTCCTCCCATCAGAAGCCGATCAACTTTCTGCACAAAACTTTCACGGTGAAGAAATCCGCGCAGTTTTCGATTGAAGTGCCGGCCCACACCGTCATCCCACGTGTCCATGGCACGTTCAAATCCTTCGTGCCCCGGAGCGGCGACGACCCGCTCAGCGATGACAGCACGGATGTCGGATTTCTGCTGAACAGTTCGCCGACTTTTCTCACGGCCATGGCGGAGGCACGGCGCTCTACAACGTCGAAGCTACCCACGATCACGAGGTGGAATTCGTTCTCCCTCCCAGCAAAGACGATCCTGAAAAGTATTACGTCGTCTTTGTGAACTCCCCAGGTGGAGCACCCGTCAAATCTGTACAGGCCGACTTCACGCTATCCTTCGGATATTAGCTCCAACCCTCGTTACGTATCCACTCAGGTTCGTTGTGGGAAATACCTTTGACGTTTTTGGTGATGCATACCGCCGCGGGTCCTTCGACTCCGTTCGGCTGCGCCTCACTTCGATCAGGATGACAGCGGGAGCGTTCCTGCCAATCATGTCCGCCACAACTGATAAAATTATGACTTGGCCCCTCGCAAATCATCATCGCTGAAGTCCTCTGAGACCCCGGCCCAGCCCACGCCGTTCTCCGTCGTTAAGCCGCCCGCCGGCATCAAAGACCGTGTCTTTCTGATGGACACGATGTCTTTCATCTTCCGGGCCTATCACGCCATGGCGCGCCAGCGCCCCATGTCGACGCGCACGGGCCTCCCCACGGCCGCGATTTACGTGTTTGTGAACATGTTGCGCAAGCTGCGCGAGGATTTTTCGCCCGAATATCTCGCCGCCGTATTCGACGTAGGTGGCAAGACCTTCCGCGACCAGGAAGCCGCGGCCATCACGACTGTTCGAAAATTCGATCTCAAAACGCAAAGCTTCCAGGAAATCGAGTACCACGGTTACAAAGCGAACCGCTCCGAGATGCCCGAGGACCTCGCCCAGCAGGTGCCCTACATCCGCCGGGCGCTCGAGGCATATCGTATTCCGATTCTTGAGCAGCGCGGTTTCGAAGCAGACGACCTTATAGGCACCCTCGCCCGCAAAGCTGCTGCTGAGTCCTATCTCGTCTATGTTGTCTCCAGCGACAAAGACATGCTGCAGTTAGTCACCGACAAGGTGCTGGTGCTGAATCCTCCCAAGGACAACCTGATCGCGGATGCGGCCAAGGTCGAGGAAATCCTAGGTGTTCCTCCCGAGCGCGTCGTCGACGTGATGGCCCTGCGTGGGGATTCCATTGACAACATCCCGGGCGCTCCTGGCATTGGAGACAAAGGTTCGGTGGAGTTGATCAGGCGTTTCGGCACGGTAGAGCAGGCACTCGACCGCGCTGGCGAAGTCGAAAAGAAAACTTATCGCGAGTCGCTTCTGAACAACCGAGAGATTGTGCTCTTCAGCAAGCGCATGGCTACGATCGACTGCAATGTGCCGGTCGAACTGGACCTCAATGCCATGAAGTCAGGGGAGCCCGACATCGGCGCGCTGCGCCAGCTCTTTGGAGAACTCGAATTCTCTACGCTGCTCAAAGAACTCTTGCCGGTGGTGGAAATCACCGAAGCGCAATACGCGGAAGCGAAGTCCGTGGATGATCTAGAGGCCGTGCTGAAAGCCATTCCTGCAGCAGGATTTTTGGCGCTGGCGATTGAGGCGGCCGCGGCTGTCACAGAAGAGCAGAGGAAAGAAGAAGCCGAGGAAGTGGAACTCGAAGACGGCATGTTGCCGCTTCAGCCCGATGCTCCCAAAAAGCCCGCAACCGAGATTACACGCTGTATCGCCATTTCTTCGGCTTCCGGAAGCGCCACCATCGTCCCGCTCAATTCAGAGGCGGGTTCGAAACTCAGGGCTGTTCTCAGCGACGCGCGAGTGCCGAAATCGATTCACGACTACAAGGCCGCGATACATGCGCTCGCGCCTGCGGGCATCACGATCGAAGGCCTTCGCCATGATTCGCGCTTGTACTCTTATCTTCTCGATCCGACGTACTCAACCCACGGCCTTCCCGAAGTTGCCCTCCGCCGCTTCAACCTGAAGCTTTCCGGAAACCTTGCCGAATCCGCGGATGTCAGCGGGCGCCTCGCCGCCGCGCTTGCCCACGAAGTCGAACAGTCCGGTCTTAAGAAACTCTACGACGAGATCGACCTGCCGCTCGTACCCGTACTCGCGCGCATGGAAGAAGCGGGGGTCAAAATCGACATCGACGCGCTCGCTCGCATGTCGTCACGCCTCAAACAGGAAGTGGACGCGAAGGCGAAGGAAATCTACGTGCATTGTGACGTGGAATTTAACATCAACTCACCCCGCCAACTCGGGGACGTGCTATTCAACAAGCTCGGCTTGCCGAAGCCTGTGAAATACGGCAAGGGAAAGGCGATCTCCACTGCGGTCGACGTGCTTGAGGGCCTGGCGGCAAACCACGAAGTACCGCGCCTCGTGCTCGAATTCCGCCAACTTTCCAAACTAAAATCGACCTACGTCGATGCACTTCCTGTGCTTCTGAGCCAGACAACCGGACGCCTCCACACGACTTTCGACCAGACGGGTACCGCCACCGGGCGCCTCTCCTCCGCGAACCCGAACCTGCAGAACATTCCGATTCGCACCGAAGTGGGACGTGAAATCCGCGCGGCTTTTACAGCCGAACCCGGCTGCGTCCTGCTCGCCGCCGACTACTCCCAGATCGAACTTCGCCTGCTCGCACATTTCTCGAATGATCCGCTGCTGGTCGAAGCCTTCCGCCGGGGCGACGACATCCACACCCTGACCGCGTCACAAGTTTTCGGCGTGCCACCGCTCATGGTCACGCCCGACCATCGGCGCCAGGCCAAGGTGGTGAATTTCGGAATCGTCTATGGCCTCTCGCCCTTCGGCCTCTCGCAGAACCTCGGCATCGAGACCAGCGAAGCCAAGCGCTTCATCAACGCCTACTTCGAAAGGTACCGCGGCGTGCGCGCCTTCATCGACAAGACCCTGGACGATGCCCGCCATCACCAGCTTGTGAAGACGCTCTTCGGACGCATCCGTCCAATCCCCGACATCAACGGGAAAAACGTCAACCTGCGCGGCTTCGCCGAACGCACCGCCGTCAATACGCCTTTACAAGGCACCGCCGCTGACCTGATCAAGCTGGCCATGATTCGCATCGATGAGGCCATCCGCGATCGCAACCTGAAATCCCGGATGACCCTGCAAGTGCACGACGAACTCGTCTTCGAAGTTCCCGAACCGGAGCTCGACGTCATGCGCTCACTTGTCCGAGAGTACATGGAGAAAGTCCACCCGCTGACGGTGCCGCTCGTCGTGGAAATTGGCGTAGGAAGAAACTGGCGCGACCTGGAATAAATCGCGTAGGGGCAGACGCCCTCGTCTGCCCAGCCACCGAAGGTGGCTAGATTCTTTAGAATGGGAATGTGAACGACGGATCGACTCAATGAGTCAGGGCAGCCGAGGGCGTCTGCCCCTACGTGGGCCTATTTGGTCTTCGCCGTCTCCTTCACGTAAGCCGCACTCAGCGTCCCCTTTTCCTTCGCTACCTTCATCAGAGTCGGATAAAACTGCACAAACGTCGTGTCGACCGCCGCGTGCGCCGCGTGGCAGGAGTAGCAATCCGCCGAAGTCGGCACGAGGGTGCCGGTGTCCTCGTCTCCAAACGCGAAGAACGCCCATTTCCCCGGAAACCGGGTTTCGTCCTTCACATGCACCTCTCGTGCCATAACTTCGCCCTGGTAGTGCCCCTTCTGATTGATGGAACCCTTGCCTTCAGCCATGCGCGCCTCGAGCACCATCACTGTCTTGTCCGGCCACGTGCCCGTCTCGAGAAACTTCTTGTACGCTTCCGGATTTACGAACACGTTGTCGAACATCGAGTGATCCATCGCGGCCAGCTGTGGGTTGTAGCTCATGTCGAAGCCGCTGGTCAGGTACACCCACTCCCGGTAGTGCGCCGGCAGCTTCATTTGTCCCGAGCCGTTGTATTCCGCGGTTGTTTTGGATGCCGGGTAGTCTTGCCCGACCAGCAGGACGCCAGCCACAATCAGTACAGCACTGAGCAGCATTGCTTTCGAAGGTGTGATCATGCGCGGTAGTATCTTCCTCTAGCTCTTCTCCGGCGAGGCCGCCGGCTGCAACCTGCCGTCGATTCGCTGCATTTTCTTCCGGCCAGAGCTGCCAAGGACCATACTTACTCCCATGCGCCCGGAGCTGCAATCGACGAAGCAGTGGTTGTGGATCGCATTTCTGTGGTTCGCCCTTGCCACCGTGAACGCTACTCAGATTGTTGGCGGTATGCGAGCGGTGGGCATGGAGCACGCGTGGTCGCGCCTGTTTCTCACAATCGTTCTCTCCTGGATCGTCTGGCCGTTCGCCACTCCGATCGTCCTGCGTCTAGGTCGCCGTTTTCCTCTCAACCAATTGAGAGCACTACGCACCTGGCTCATTCACCTGGGAGCCTGCGTCGCGATTGGAGTCGTTTGCTCCCTCTGGACAGCTTGGCTTCAGATCGTGTTGCAGCCTTGGGGTTATGCCCAAGTTACAAAACTTCCCAAGACCGCATTTGCCGTCTTCTACACTGAGTTTCACCTCTTCCTGATTCTTTATGCTGCGATCCTTGGCATCAGCTACACCCTCGAATCCAGGCGCCGCCTCGCCCAGCGGGAAACGGAAGCCGCGCGCCTGAACGAGCAGCTGTCCCGCGCGCAACTCGACGCGCTCCGTCGCCAGCTCGAACCCCATTTCCTCTTCAACACGCTGAATGCCGTTGCCGGGCTGGTGCGCGAAGGCCGCAACGATGCCGCCGTCAACATGATCGCCGGACTTAGCGACCTCCTGCGCCGCGTCGTGGATGCCTCCGACCAGCAGGAAGTCTCTCTCGGCGAAGAAATGGAATTCCTGGAAACCTATCTCGACATTCAGAAGATGCGATTCGCCGACCGTCTGCAATTGAAAGTCGCTGTTCCCCGCGAATTCCTTTCCGCCCGGGTTCCCAGCCTCATTCTTCAACCGATGGTTGAGAACGCGATCGAGCACGGCATTGGCACGCGTTCCGCGGGTGGCGCGATCCGGATTGGCGCTGCCCGCGAGAACGGCCTGCTCACGCTCAGCGTTTACAATGACGGTCCCCGCATACCGGAAGACTGGGAGCAACTTCGCTCGGGCGTGGGCATCGCAAACGTGCGCGCTCGCCTGCAGAGTCTCTACGGCGCCGAGTGCGGCCTCGATATTCGCAATCAGGAAGGCGGCGTGGAAGTGCTTCTCTCTGTTCCCTATAAGGGGGACGTCCCATGACTCCTGACGGCCAGCCTGCGAAAATCCGTGCACTCGTGATCGACGACGAGCCGCTCGCCCGGTCCAATGTCCTCTTGTTGTTGCAGAAAAATCCCGAGATCGAAATCGTCGGCCAGTGCGGCTCCGCCCTCGAAGGCTTGGACGCGATCCGGAAGCATCATCCCGACCTTGTTTTCCTCGACGTCCGCATGCCTGAATACGACGGCTTCGACATCCTCGAGATGCTCGGCGGAGATGCGCCGACTGCTGTGATTTTCGTGACCGCTTACGATCAGTACGCGATCAAGGCCTTCGATACCGGCGCCCTCGATTACCTCCTGAAGCCTTTTAGCAACGCCCGCTTTGCCCGCGCCTTCGACCGGGCCAAGGAGCGCATTACTCTTCGCGGGAGCTCTCCCGCTAAAATGGATCGTCTCACGATCAAAAGCGGTGGCCGTGTGCTGTTCCTCGCCGTCACCGAAATTGATTGGATCGAAGCCGCCGACTACTACGCCTCCTTGCACGTGGGCCCGAAAACCCACCTCGTGCGCCGCAGCATGAACGAGCTGGAATCCGACCTCGATCCCGCTCAGTTCTGCCGCATCCATCGCTCGACCATCGTCAATTTGGATCGTGTCCGCGAATTACGTTTCGACAGCGATGGCGAATACGAGCTCGTGCTCGTCGACGCCACTAAGCTCAGACTAAGCCGCCGCTACCGCAAGGAAGTTCAGGCTCGCCTGGGAAACTCAGTGCGTGTGAGTCTTCGGGTGTGATGCCTGGACTCCGCCGGGACTAGCGCTCCGCCAATGGCGTAAAGCCGTCAGCGCTCCAGTTCTCACTCCCGACTCCATGGTGGACGAAGAAAAGACCGTCCGGATCGTACTTCGCTTTTACCCTCTGCAATCTCTCGTAGTTTGCGCCCCAGTACGATTCCTGCCACGAGGGCTCGAAGAAGTTGCTTTCGGAAACATAAGAACCGGGACGGGGTGAGACCTTGCGCAATTCCTCCATTGCCTGGTGAATGGCAGCGGCCCGTTTTTGCGCCCTTGCCACGTCGGGCTCATGGCCGCGAATTCCCGGATATGCATGTTGTTCGCCGCCGGCAATAATGGCGAGAGCGAATGCATCCAGCACTGCGGGATTCGTCGCCGTGTCGCGCGCTGCAGTGATCGCGTCCTCAGGGGCGCCGGCGAGTCCTTTATTGAAATGCAATTCGACTTCCCAATGGCGGGAACTGGCGAACAACGCGTCCGCGAAACGCTCGTGCGAATCATCCTTCAGTAGCGACGCGGGCAGCCATTGCGATTCGTACGCGTGAAGGACCTGCCCCACTTGTCCCCCATCTCCCTCCCACCATACGTTGCCCGGCGGCGCACCCGCACGCGAGTCCGAGGTGAAAACTTGCGGGAGATGTTGTTTCATGTAATCCACATCCCACAAGTTGCGCGCAGGTATCGTCACGAAAAGGGGGGCATCCTTGTGCGAGTAGTCTTGCGGTGACCGCCCGATCCAATCGAGGAAGGGCTGCCAGAGCTTGGTCACTTGCTCCCGGTCCAGACCCTGGAACACCATTCGGATTTCCAGCGAATTGTCAGGCCGGATGTGAGCCTGCTCGCCCCAATGATCGTTGAGCAGTTGCTCGCGATAGAAGCTCACAAACTGCCTGACCAACCTACGATAAGAAGCGTCAGAACTAGCTTTGACGGTGATCACGGCAGCGCCGAAGAGTTCCGGAAGTTCGCGCACACGCAGTGTCACTTTGCTGACGACGCCAAAGCTGCCTCCACCGCCACCTTTGAGCGCCCAGAAGAGGTCGGGATTCTGGCACGCGTTTGCGATGCGTATCTGGCCGTCGGCAGTGACGACTTCGGCTTCCAGCAAACCCGCTGCAGCCAATCCATAGTGCTTGGAAAAACTTCCAAACCCGCCACTTTGAATCAAGCCAGCCACGCCCACCGTCGTGCATCCGCCACCTTGCACGTAGCGACCGCCCTTGGTCGTTACGGCGTCGTATGCCTGAATCCAGATTGCTCCTGCACCCAGCGTGACCGCGGGTTCCGATTTATGAACGCCCGTGCATCCCTGCGGAATGAATTCGGAGTGCATGGTGATGTCATTCATGTGCCTTGTCCAGATCAGCAGCGAGTCTGGTGCATTCGAAGTGCCCAGATAGCTGTGACCTCCACCTTTTACAACCAGGCGCAGACGGTGGTCCCGAGCAAAGTTTACGGCGGCGGCGATGTCCTGCGCGTTTCTTGCCGCCACGGCGTAAACGCTTGGTTTGGTGACCCATGCGTTCACCCAGCCCAAGGTTTGCGTAAGCCCCGGCTGATCTCCGATGTAATAAGGATTTTGGAGGTTCTTGAGGACATCCTGGCACGTCGCGTCATCCAGCGAGGTCGCGCAGGCAGCCAGGGGAAACTGTACCGGCGTGAGTTGTCCGCCCACCTGTTGCTTCAGCTTCTCCCAGCTTGCGGCGCTCGGCCAAGATGGATCGGAAGGGCGAACGCGCGGCAGGCGTTTCGATGGAAGAGCGCTCTTCGGCTGGGTAGGAAAACCAGACCATAAGCCTGGCAACAAGGGCAGTATCGCCAGACGCTTCAGCAACGTACGTCTGTCCATCGAAGCGCACATCGACATCAGTCGATAATTGGAGTTATCCGAGTTCAACGGTATGGCGCGAGACACTAACATGCCTCCCGGAGCGAGTCCAGTGGGGTGTCGCTTGCTTGGGAAGTTGTTCGGCGGAGAGTATACGATTCTACGGACTTCGCCTCTACCATCGCATTCTCGCGATTTTTGGGCGATGAAAGTCCGAATGCGCTCGCGAGCTAAAGCATCCTACCGACCCTGCGAGCGCTCGTTCTCCTCCAAGATCCGCCGCAGTCGAATATTTGCAATCCGCCTCACGCGCAGCCATCGTTTTAAGAAAATGGAATACACAAACCAGGCGAGCGTCACCACGACGGCTACGATGAGTCCCAGGCTCCAGACGTTGGCAATGCCCCGAAGCAAATCAAGAAGGGGAAACGGTGCTGATGCGAAGAAGGGCACGTTATATCGTTAAATTCTCACAGGCCGGACGGATTCGCGCACGGCCGCTCACGTTCCTAAATGCGTTTTGATAGCCGATGCGATGTTCGTAGCGAGGACGGTCATCCTCTCTTCTGTCTCCGCCTCTACCATCACTCGCGCCAGCGCCTCGGTTCCTGAGTAGCGCACCACCACGCGGCCGTTCCCATCCAACTCTTTCTCGGCGCTTGCAATTGCGCGCTGCACATCGGGAACCTGGCTGAAAGGAACTTTCTCGCGCACGCGCACGTTTTGAATGGTCTGCGGAAACACTTTCATATCGCCGGCAAGCTCGGCCAGACTCTTCCCATGACGCGCCATGATTTCCATCAGCCGCAAAGCGGTCAGCAAGCCATCTCCCGTCGTTGCGTCGCCGTCTCGAAACAAGATGTGTCCTGATTGCTCTCCCCCGAGGGTCGCGCCAATCTTGAGCATTGCTTCAAGCACATACTTGTCGCCGACATTGGCCCGCAGCATCTGAATGCCGGACTTCTTCAGCGCGACTTCCAGTCCCATGTTCGACATGGTTGTGGCCACCACCGTGTTTCCTGAGAGCGTGCCCCTGGATTGCATGTCGCGGCCGGCAATCAACAGCACCGCATCCCCGTTCACGACATTGCCGTTCGCGTCGCTGAACAGGGCGCGATCTGCGTCCCCATCAAATGTGATGCCCAGGTCGAACTGTCCCTTTCGCTCCGCGACCATTCCCGCCACGCTTGCGGGATGCAGCGCTCCGCATTGTTCGTTGATGTTCCTGCCATCGGGCCCACAATGAATGAACTCCGCTTTCACGCCGCAGGCGCGAAAAAGCCCTGGCGCTTCGGCCGTTGCCGCTCCATTCGCGCAATCCACCAGCACGCGCATGCGGCTCAAATGGCCGCCGACACTCTTCGCGAGCCAATGGATGTAAGCCTCGCGCAATTCCGCATCCCCGGGCAACGTGGGC
Source organism: Acidobacteriota bacterium (assembly GCA_003225465.1). Classification (GTDB taxonomy): domain Bacteria; phylum Acidobacteriota; class Terriglobia; order Terriglobales; family Acidobacteriaceae; genus Gp1-AA133. The sequence continues at coordinate 35,576 of QIAH01000372.1, forward strand.
TTCATGTTCGCGGGCGGATGTTCCGTGGGCGGCGGTGTTTGCAGAAGCGCGAAAATCTCCTGCTCGATGGCCAACTCGCGCGCGTCCGGCAGCTTGTAGCCATCGCCGGAAAAAATTTTGATTCCGTTATCGGTCCAGGGATTGTGCGACGCGGAGATCACCACGCCCGCGGCCATGCCGCGTGAGCGCGCCAGGTAAGCGACACCTGGGGTGGTGATGACGCCGGCGCTCTCCACTCCTATGCCCAGCGAGGCCAGACCCAGCGTCACGCGGTCGGCGATCCATGCGCTCGATTCCCTTGTGTCTTGCCCGATCACCACGCGCGCCCGCGGAGTTACCCGCTGTAGATCATGTCCGAGCGCGCGCCCGATCGCGTACGTGCTCTCGTATGTGAGCGGGAACTCTCCCGCTACGCCGCGTATGCCGTCGGTTCCAAACAGTTGTCTTGTTGGTTGGCTCATTCCGATGGTTTTGTTTCCAGAGGTTCGGCCGAAACTTTTTCCATGATAACCGTTACGTGAATTGGAGACGGGCGCACGATCTGCACGAGTGGGTCGGAAACAAATGTATTGGTCGTGAAAGTCCCACGTCCGATGTTGCCTGACACATCGACTGGATCGGTGGTTGCAGCCTCCACTGCCTCGACGCGTGCCCTGGGCCCGCTGATCGTGACCGTCGATGGCTCCGCGAGCACCTGCGCGATTCGATATCCCGGCGCAAACGTGCCGATCACCCGCGGACGAACCTCTACCTGCCGCGTGAGTCCTACATCAAAACTCAGGCGCACTTGGCTGGGGACAACTTGTGTCACCTCAAGCTCGCGCGCCATGCGTACTTGCTGCGCGGTCAAATCGAAAGTCCGCTCGCCCGCCTTCATCCCGGCCAAATCGAGTTCGACATGAACTTCCTGCGCGCGCAACTCGTGGATCAATCGCTCGGGCCCGCGCACGCGCACCTGCGCGGCGGGGATATTCACCGAGCTGATTTCCAGGTTTGCCGGGATTCGATGGAACTCGATGGGCACGTTCACTTCGACTTCCGCAATCGGATCATGCGAAACGGCCCACCACAAGCCGATTGCCAGCGCCAGCGAAACAACCTTGTACCCGAAATGCGCGAACACGTATCTTTGGAGGAGGTCGATCATCGCTAACGATCCACCCCCGGCGTGTAACTCTGATCCGGGTTGCGATAGCTGCTTGGCCGCTCGGCTTCTGCATTTTCCTCTTCCGTAACAATCGGCGTGGGAAGGGTGGTCGGAGGCACATACCGCCGCAGAAGCGCGCTCAGCCGCTCGCGCAACTGCTCGACCGTGAGATCACGCTCGAAATTTCCCGCCACCGCCAGACTGATCGTACCCGTCTCTTCCGACACGATCACCGCAATCGCATCCGTCTCCTCGGTAATTCCGATGCCCGCCCGGTGCCGAGTGCCCATCTGTGTCGAAAGCACAGGATTCATGGAAAGCGGCAGGAAACAAGCCGCAGCGGCAATGCGATCCTTCTGGACAATGACCGCGCCGTCGTGGAGCGGAGCGCTGGGCCGGAAAACTGTCGCCAGAAGATCATAGGAAAGCCGCGCATCGAGCGGCACGCCACTCTCAATGTAAGTGCGCAAACCGATTTCCCGCTCGATGACGATCAGGGCGCCGGTCTGGTTCTGAGAAAAAAGATTCGCCGCCAGCACGATGTCGTCGTAGGCGTCGGACTCCGAACTAGCGGCGCGGCTGAAGGTCAACCGGCTGCCCAGGTTCGCCAGCGCATGGCGCAGTTCCGCCTGGAAGACGACAATCAATGCGAAAACAACATAAGGAATCAGAGTGCTGATCAGCCAGCTGAGAGTCGTCAGCTGTCCGATGCGCGCAAAGTAAAAGCCCGCCGCCACAGCCGCCACGCCTACCAGCATTGGCGCAGCCCGCGTACCGCGCACCAGCATCAGGAACTGGTAAATGACGAACGCAACCAGCAAAATATCGATGACGTTGGTCATCGATACGTGTGGCCAGCGAGCGAGAAAGTTCGCCACAACCCCTTCCCTTCCGATAACGTGACGAAGAATGCCTGACTTAGACCTTCATTTTAATCCAGCGGGCAGCGCACCTACCTGGATGTTTTCTTCACGGTCGCGTGAAGCTCACCGCGAGCGACCCGTGCCCGGATGTCTTCCCCGACCTTGACTCGCGCCGCATCCTTCACCAGCTTGCCCGATGAATCAAAAACCAGCGCATACCCCCGGTCGAGAATCGCTACTGGCGAGAGTGCCTCCATTTGACTCGTCAGCCGCTCCAGCCGGGCGCGTCGTTGGAGCAGTAAATTTCGCCAGGCCGCTGCCATAGCGGCTACCTTCGCATTCAACTCCCTGCCCACACCCGCGAGCACAAGCCGGAGATCATAATGCCGCACCGCCGCCGCCAGCGTTTCAAACCGCCGCCGATGTGCCTCCAAACGGTCTCGTTGTGCGTGTGCCATGCGGTTGGTAAGGTCATCGACTCTTTGCTGGCGCCGCCGGATCAGGTCCATCATGCGTCCGAACGCGCCATGCTGGGCCAATTCCGTCAATCGTTGCCGACCCATCATCAGCCGGTAGCGCATGCCCTTTTCGAGTTCCCGCTGCAGCCGCGCAACTTGCGACTCCACTTCTTGACGCGAGCGGATGACGATCTCCGCCGCAGCCGACGGCGTAGCCGCACGCAAATCCGCCACAAAGTCTACGATGGTGAAATCGGTCTCATGTCCGACCGCGGAAATTACCGGCAGCTTCGATCCCGCGATCACCCTCGCCAGTCCTTCGTCATTAAACGCCGCAAGATCCTCGACCGACCCTCCGCCGCGCGCGACAATGATCACGTCGACATTCCGCAACCGATTGAAATACCGCACCCCGGTTGCAACCTCTATCGGCGCTGACTCCCCTTGCACCTGAGCGGGATAGATCAGAACGTTCACGGTGTGATGGCGCCGGTGCAGGATCTGTAGGATATCGCGCAGGGCCGCCGCCTGCGGTGAAGTGACGATCCCGATCGCCGAAGGCAGTGCCGGAATCACTTTTTTCCGACTCGCCTCGAAGAGTCCTTCTTCCTCAAGTTTTGCCTTCAGCTGCTCGAACGCAATCTGGAGCGCACCCGCACCTTTCGGCTCGACGTATTCCGCAATAATCTGTAACTGTCCGCGATCTTCGTAAACGGTCACCCGGCCGCGCACCACAACCTGCATTCCATCCGCCGGCCGGAACCGCAGTAGGCGCGCCGACGACCGAAACATCACCACACTGATCTGCGAATTCTCATCTTTCAGCGTGAAGTAAAGATGTCCGGAATTCTGTGCCCGCAGGTTGGAGATTTCACCTTGCACCCATGCGTCCGAGTACTCGCGCTCGACGTGCGTGCGCACCGACGCGACCAGATCCCGCACCGTCCATACCCGCCGCTCTGGTGGACGAAAACTGAAGCCGAGCTGATCAATCGCGCCCATGGAAGGCAGTGTATCGCAGCCAAGTGTAGCGCTGGCGTCCCCGCCGGCAAAGTACGCGGAGCGACGACACGGGTTGCCTGACAGCTGAGTCGCCGACGCTCTGAGTCGCGAAACGACCAACCTCAGCGCCGCAAACGTGAGATCACGTACAACACCAGCGACAGCACCACGCTTAGCAGAATGGAAGTAGTAAGAGGAAAGTAGAAGCTCGTGTTCTTCCCGCGATACACAATGTCGCCCGGCAGCCGTCCAAGAGGAAGCTGGCTCTTCCCCACCAACATGACGACCAAGCCGAGCACCACCAGCCCGCCGCCAACAATCACCAGCAATTTTCCCACATCCGTCACACTCCTAGTGTAGTCTCCGGCTGAGGCGAAGCCGAAAGCTAAAAGCCGAAAGCTCCAAAGGCCAAAGCCTGAAGCCCAGAGCCTCTGCTACAATCCCGCCCCATGAAAAAGGCAACTGCTGCCGTGCTCCTGCTCCTCGCGGCCGTCGTGCTCAGTGCGCAGGCGACTCCCGAAGTCGAAATCACCAATGAAGGAAACCACCATCTCGTCCTCGAAAACGAACTCGTCCGCGTCTACCAGGTCGAGGTCGCTCCTCAACAAGCAACGCTCATGCATTGGCACCGTCATGACTACTTCTATGTGATCCTGGGGGACTCGGATGTTTCCAACGAGGTCAAGGGCAAGGCGCCCGTCGAGGTCAAGTTAAAGGACGGTCAGACAGGATTCTCTCCCGCCAGCTTCGCCCATGTCGCCCGCAATCTTGCCAGCAGGCCTTTCCGCAACGTCACTATCGAGCTCATGCAAGACGAAAAATTCCGCACGGCGCCGGCCAAGTGGGATGAGGAACGCGGCCTTCATGTCCTGAACGGAGGCACGCAAGAAATACTTTTCGTAAAGGACAACGCCCGTGTTTCCGAAATCGAGCTCGAGCCCGGAGGAGTCATTCCAAGCCATCGTCACAACGGGCCGCACCTTGTGGTCGCGATTACGGATGTCGACGTACGCAGCGATGTTGAAGGCAAGGGGGCCACGTCCGTGCACCTCAAATCCGGCGACGTTACGTGGGCGCCCGGGGGCTACAGGCACACAGTAACCAACGTGGGCAAGCAGACGGCGAAGTTCGTGGCCGTGGAGTTTCCTTGAGGTCAACCGGCCCGAATCCTGTCGATCCTGGGTCAATGGGTGTAAGTAGGAGGGAGATCAGCTGGCGATATTCCGGACAGTTTGTCGTCGGCGCCCGGGACCTTGATGTGTTCTGGGATCGATCCAGTGTTCGCCCGCCGTCCTCGGGCTGACCCCCGAAAGTAAACACCCCCTTGCGTACACTCCCTTCACGTGATATAAACAATTCACCGAGAGCATCTGTGTGGCTAGCCGGGCAGTTTTTGCAACTCTCGTAGCACGTCCGGCATCGAATAGTTAAGGCAATAATTTCAAGGAATTAAACCCCGGCCACGGGGTTTGCATTCGGGGACAAGGTTCCTCGAAGGGTTTAAGCGTCACTCGCAAGAACCTCCAAGTGATCTTTTCTCAAGTTTGAAAGCTTCCGCCTCGGCTCGTGCCGGAAATTGGCCCGTGCTCGCAGCGGAAGTTGCATTTCATCGCGCCTAGAGAGCGCAACTCGCTCCCCTCGGTTGAGTCCTCACAACTGTGCAAAAGTTGTGGAAGTCTTGTGGTTCCTTAGGGTTGACAGGCGTGCGATGGAAGCTGTAGTTTCAAAAGGTTTCGAGGACAGCGAGATCCGCATCCGTGTGTGATCTCGTCTGGACTGAAAGCGCGCCGCTCAGGCGGAAAGCGGATCGGTCTTTGACAAATAGGTTGAACGTGCCAGTTAATGAGTAGGAAAGGTTCGGGCTCAAGTCCGAGCGTACTCACAAAATAAGGCCGTTCCGTGGAGTGCGGGCATTCGTGTCTGCCGCTCTGTGGAATGGCGAATCTGTTCCTTCGGGAGCAGATTTCAGGTTTCAAACGAGAGTTTGATCCTGGCTCAGAATCAACGCTGGCGGCGTGCCTAACACATGCAAGTCGAACGAGAAAGTGGAGCAATCCATGAGTAAAGTGGCGACCGGGTGAGTAACACGTGACTAACCTGCCTTCGAGTGGGGGATAACCTCGGGAAACCGGGGCTAATACCGCATAATGCCTTCGGGTTAAAGGAGCAATTCGCTTGAAGAGGGGGTCGCGGCTGATTAGCTAGTTGGCGGGGTAATGGCCCACCAAGGCAATGATCGGTAGCCGGCCTGAGAGGGCGCACGGCCACACTGGAACTGAAACACGGTCCAGACTCCTACGGGAGGCAGCAGTGGGGAATTTTGCGCAATGGGGGAAACCCTGACGCAGCAACGCCGCGTGGAGGATGAAGTCCCTTGGGACGTAAACTCCTTTCGACCGGGACGATGATGACGGTACCGGTGGAAGAAGCCCCGGCTAACTTCGTGCCAGCAGCCGCGGTAATACGAGGGGGGCGAGCGTTGTTCGGAATTATTGGGCGTAAAGGGCGCGTAGGCGGTGCGGTAAGTCACCTGTGAAACCTCTGGGCTTAACTCAGAGCCTGCAGGCGAAACTGCCGTGCTGGAGTGTGGGAGAGGT
>QIAH01000093.1 GCA_003225465.1 Acidobacteriota bacterium
CCCGACATCAGGATGGTCATGACCGCGAATGTGACCGCGCTCAGCGCGCTCGCTTCCGGACCGTAGCGCAATTGCAGATATCCTGGGACGGAGTGGGTTTTGGAGATGTAATAGAACGGCATCATCACAATGCCGAGAAACACCATCGCCGGGATCGCGCCGATCCAGTACCAGTGCGAGGCCATAATGCCGTATTGATAGGCATTCCCCGCCCAGCCCAGCAATTCGAGCGAGCCCAGGTTCGCTGACACGAATGCCAGTCCGGCGACCCAAGCCGTCATTTCCCGGCCTGCCAGGAAAAAATCTTCGCCTGTTTTGGCGAAACGTTTCAGGTAAAAACCGATGCCCAGCACCAGGGCGAAATAGAAAACGACGATCACCAGATCGACGCCCGATAGGTGAACGAGGCGATCCGTCGCAAGCACTGCCAATGCTGGCATCATTTACTTTCCTTTGCCTGCCCGTAGTATGCATTCGATCCATGCTTTCGCAAGTAGTGCTTATCATGCAGGCTGCGCCCCACTGGTTCAGCCTGCTCATTGATTCGAACGGTGAAGTAAGCCATGCGCGCCACCGCTTCAAGAACCGCGGCATTGTGGGCCGCCGTCTCCGCGTCCGGTCCCCAGCAAAATGGACCATGGTTCGCGACCAGAACCGCAGGGACTGCAGCATAGTCGATTTTCTGAAACGCTCTGACTATCGCATGTCCTGTGTTGAGTTCATAGTCGGAAGAGATTTCCGACTGTTCCATAACCTCCGTGACGGGCACGGAGCCATGGAAATAGTCAGCATGGGTAGTCCCGTAGCAAGGGATAGGGCGGCGGGCCTGAGCCCATGCGGTGGCATACTCCGAATGCGTGTGCGCCACCCCGCCAATCGCAGGGAATGCCTTGTACAGAGCCAGATGGGTGGGTAGGTCTGAAGAAGGACGGAGTTCACCCTCAGCGATGTTGCCGGCAAGATCAGTAACCACCAGTTGAGCAGGCGTCATGGAATCATAGGGGACGCCGCTTGGCTTGATGACCACCAGACCATTTTCGCGCGCGATGGCGCTGACATTTCCAAATGTAAAGAGAACGAGCCCCTGCCGAACCAAGTCCAGGTTGGCCTGCAAAACGTGTTCGCGCAAACTAGGCAGCAGCATGCGGGGAAAAGTCCTACGACACGCGTCGACCGCTACAGTAATCGTTTACCACGTTCCGTGAAGCTAGAGCAGCAGCCTGCTTTTGTCAATGGTGGAGGCCCCGGTTAGCGCGGCGGCTACCGATTTTATTGTTGGGCGCTTCAGAAGAAACTGCGAATGGACATTGTATCCAAAGTCAAGCTACAACCTGATTGACAGCGCATCTTCGTTTAGGGAGGGGGAACGTTTACCATGCTAGAATTCCATGGAATTCGAGCCAGCGCATGGACATCCGGGAAATCGCAAAGCGAGCGCGAGTCTCCACTGCCACGGTATCACGGGTAGTAAATCGCGTGCCGACTGTCAATCCGCAAATGGCCAAGCGCGTGTGGAACGTCATTGAAGAACTCGGATACTATCCGAATACCCAGGCGCGCGCGCTTGTTTCTGGCCGAAGTCGAATCTTCGGCCTAATCATCTCCGATATTACGAACCCATTCTTCCCTGAGATCGTGCAGGTATTCGAAACAATTGCGGTCCAGAACCGCTACGAGATTCTGCTCAGCTCCACCAGCCACGATCCAAAAAGGATGGAGAGTTCCGTGCGCAGGATGATCGAACGTCGTGTTGAGGGCGTCGCGGTGTTGACCTTTGGCATGGAAGAGCCGCTGCTCGAGCACTTACATGTGCGGGAAGTGCCCCTGGTCTTCGTGGATGTCGGTCCTCAGCGTCCGTGGGTCAGTAACATCAGGATTGACTATCTGCACGGCATTCGCCAGGGGGTGCAACACCTGGCCGCACTCCGGCATGAAAGGATCGCATTCATTTCTGGGCCCCTGAAGCTTAAGTCCTCGCTGGCACGGCAGCAGGCGTTTCTGCGTTCGGTACGGGAGATCGGAGTGGAGGCAGACCCGGCGCTTATGGTCGAGGGCGACCACACTATGGAAGGTGGGATGGCAGCCTTTGCAAAACTTCTGGCGCAGTCGGGCCGTCCGACTGCCGTGATCTGTTCGAATGACATGACGGCGATCGGCGTGATGCGAAAAAGTCACGAAGCCCATATCGCTATACCGCAAGACTTATCGGTGATTGGATTTGATGATATCCGGCTCGCTCAGTTTATGATTCCACCCCTCACCACCATACAGATGTCACAGGCGGAATTAGCCCGACTGGCATTTGACGCACTGATGGCGGACGTGGAACGGGAAAGCCCTGCCCCGAATGGCACGGAATATGTGCTCAAGACCAATCTGGTTTTGCGCCAATCGACGCGCCTGAATGCGCCCAATTCGACCTCGCGGGGACAATAGTGATCTTTCCGAGATTCGTCTACCTGCGGCAGCTATCGCGGCAAATGTTTTGCTCCCATGGACGGTAAAAGTGAACATCTGACTTACTGCAGGCCTGCCCCGGTTGAGCGCCCCGAAGCGTCAGATGATGAAGGGTCGTGAGTTCGGCAGAGAGGCAGTTTCGAGAAAAGCAACCAGGTCAGACGTAAAATCCCCCCGGGGCCCGAACGGGCTTTGCCGGTTCAATTCCCGCCCGGAGACCCGGGTACAATGCTGCCGACCGACTAGAATATGCTGCCATGGTCAAACGTGCTCCCGCGAAGAGGCGCCCTCGGAAAGCAAAGGCCGGTACCAGGGGCCTGGCTCCCGCCGAATCCATTCTTGAGCAGCTCGACGGTCCTGCCGCTGAGGCCGCGGCGGTGGTTGAGAAATCCGGCGGCCGACTGATAGCGGCGTACAAGGAGCCTTTCGGCGGGCATCCGGTGTTGCTTGCCATTCTGCCGATCGAGGCGGTGGAGCCGACACCGTTTCAGCGCGATCTCTCCGACACCCATCACAAGCGCCTGGCCGACGTGATCTCCAAGACCGGGCGTTATCTCGACCCGGTGATTGCGGTAATAGCGCCGACGCAAGGATTCTGGACTCCGAACGGACGACATCGGCTGGCAGCCTTGCGGCGTCTGGGCGCGAAATCTATTACGGCATTGATTGTTGTTGATCGGGAGGTGGCCTGGCAGATTCTGGCATTGAACACCGAAAAGGCGCACAACCTCAAGGAACGGGCTCTGGAGGTGATTCGCATTTATCGCGGGCTGGTGGAAGAGGATGCTTCCCGCCCTGAGTCTGGGTTCGCCTACTATCTCGAAGAGAGTGCTCTGGTCACTCTAGGAGTGTGTTACGAACGCGCGCCACGTTTTGGCGGAGGGGCCTATCACTCGATATTGCGGCGGCTGGAAGAATTCTCTGACGAGCCCCTGCGTGCGGCACTGAAAGTTCACGAGAAGCGGGCTGCGATGGTGCTCGAGTTGGAAGAAAAAGTGGCGGCGGTGGTCAGCAAACTAAAAGAGCGTGGGCTGGTAAGCCCTTATTTGCGTTCCTTCGTGGTGGCACGGATCAACCCGCTGCGGTGGATCAAGGGCGAGGCTCCGTCGTTTGAAGAGGTGTTCAAGACGATGCGGGAGCGAGCTACGAAGTTCAATGTCGAGAAGATCAAGCCCACGGATCTCGCCGGGGCGGCGGGTCCACCGGATGACGCCTGAAGCACGCTAACGAGGGCGCGTCCGCCATGATGTAGACGTGATATCGCCTGTCGGGCACCGTGGCTCGCAGATTCCTCCGCCGCGTTCGGCTTCGGAATGACAAACGATAGGATACGGGTTAGACGGGCAGGATGGTTTCTTCGGCTGTGTCCGGGTGATGGGTGGTGCGCTGCTTGCGCAACTCGTTAAGGAATTGCTCAGCGGGCAGAGAGGATTTGTGGCGAAACAGTTCAAGCAGTGGGTCTTCAATTTCGCTGGCTGCAGTTGAAGAGGCGCGCGTTTCTAATTTGGAGGCGTCGAGCCCTTCGGGCTCGACCAGCAGTTCCGGAAGAAGGTCGCCGGCATTCATCAAGGTATGAATGAATTTTTCCACGTGATTACGCTGCTCGACGGTGGCTTTCGTGAACTCTACCCCCATCCCGGCATCCGGATGCATCACGCGAACGACGCCTTCCACACGCAACTCGTGATGGCCCGCCCGCATGGATAGCACGATATTTGTCCGTGGCGGGAAGGGCGAGGCGATTTCCAGGTAGCAGCCACCCAGGCTCAGGTCTGTCAATTTGCAGCGGACCGGCGGATCGTCCTTTTCGCTCTCGGGCGAGTTCTGGTTCAGCCATAGACGGAGGTCGTGGGCAACGTCGACCTCGAGATTGGTGAAGCGGATGCCCACCTGGCCGCCAGGATTTTGCCAAGCCGCTTCTCCGGTAACCTCGATGACCTTTTCCGAACCCGGGAGCGTGAAGCTGACCTGCCAGGGGCCTGGATCCTTTTGCTTTTTCGGCAACTGGACGGCAATACCCCCCTCGCTCAAGTCGGTGGTGACCATGGTCTGGCGGAAGCCGGTTGCGGCATTGTTGAGCGTGACCGGGACTTGAATGGCGACGCGGGTGTTGCGGCGACGCTCGCGTTTCATCAGGGCGCGGGCGGCACGGAAGCTGGACTTGGCCCGCTCGGTTATCAGCGGTTTATAGAGGACAAAATGGGCCCCCATATCGAAGGCCGAGCGCAGGCCGCTGTGACCGTCCATGATCGCGACGGCGATGGCGCGCTTGTTGCAGGGTGCGGAGCGTGCGCTTTTCAGAACGGAACTGGCGGTCTTGAGGTCCGTGCAGTCGATAATGATGGCTTCAAATCGCTGGCGGGTGAGCTTGCGGATCGCGCCGTCCGGATCCGAGCAGTGCTCAATCCCGATGTCGAGATCGCTCAAAACACGCCGAAGCACGCGTACGATCTTCTCATCGGAACACAGCACCAGTGACTTCAGACTCATAGGATCGCTTCAAAATCCCGGGGGATTAGGGAACGCCGGAGGTTTTAGCCTTGATGGGCGCCTTTTTCTTCCTCTTCCTCCGAATTCAGGAGGTGGGCCACGTTACGCAGCTGTTCGGCTGCCGTCTGCAAAGCCTCGATCTGCTTGCCTAACTGGGCCTGTTCGGCCTGCTTCTTGCGAAGCACCTCGTAAATATCTCTCACGAAACTGCCTCCTGAAGGCCAATGTAAGGTTCGATACCTATATCGTCAATGAGACTGACCTCCTTGCGGTTACGGGCGTAACCGGGAACGTTGCGAGGGTCGCCAAGCTTCCAAAAATCACATACTTGGGTACAGGGTGTACACTTCGGGTCATACGCGTTGTTTTCCATCCATGTCATTAATTTTATTGGTCTTAATATGAGACGGATCAACGCAACGAGCTAAGAATTTGATTGACTTAAGGGCGAAACTGGCTTATGTTCTTACGTCTCCAATATCCCATAGGCTGCTGTCAAACAGGATCTTCACCTTTTGCTGCCCTTATCGAGTTGGTTTTGCATCTTACCTAAGGGCCAGTGAATCTAAGGTTTAGGAAATAGCTCTTCAGGCGGTCAAAAATTTTATCCCAATGTACGAGGCGTAATTTTCATGGCAAAGCGACGCGGAAACCCAAACTGGGGTAAGCCGGAACCCATTGGGCCGATCACCCCCACGATTACTGAATTCGAACAAGTGGTTCGTGAATACAAGCTCTCCCCCGACCAGTACTTGCGGTCGACGCGTTTGCGGGAGTGGGCACGCCGGAACAAGAACTCGAAGTACATCCCGGAACCGCTGCTGGAAGCTTGGGGATTCGAGATTGAGTCCACCCTCTAAAGAACAAGCAAAGCTATCGAAGTAAGGGCCGCCTTGAGCGGCCCTTTCTGTTGCATCGAGTAAGGACTATTCTGGCGGAGGAGAATCCGCCCCAATCGGGGGTTGAGGTTTCTACCCATGCTGGAGGCAGTCAAACTCCCGCCGAATGAGATTGCGGCGGCCCTGGTGGCGATCAGTTTCGCGGCTGGATTGAACGTCTATGCGACGCTGGCGACCTTGGGCCTGCTCGCGCATGCTGGAGTTTTGCCGCTGCCGCCCGCTCTGCATTTGATTACGAATTGGTGGATCATCGGGGCGAGCATTGCGCTGTTTCTGGTTGAATTCTTTGCCGATAAAGTCCCGGCTTTCGATCTACTTTGGAACGCGTTGCACACTTTCATCCGCGTTCCGGTGGCCGCGTTGCTTGCCTATGGGGCCACTTCTCAGCTGTCCCCGGAAAAGCAATTGATCGCAACCCTGCTGGGGGGAGCGATCGCGCTAGCTGCCCACGGGGGAAAAACGGCCGTACGCGCAGCTGTGACGCCCTCGCCGGAGCCGCTTTCGAACATCGGGCTCAGCCTGGGAGAAGACGCGTTGGCGATCTTCCTGACCTGGTTTGCGACCCAGCATCCTTATGTAGCCGCGACGCTCGCGATCTGCTTTCTGGCCGTGATTATTCTGCTGCTGCGCTGGGTAGTGAAGGCGGTGAAGGCGCTGTTCCGTGGAGCGGAGAGCGGACTGGTACACCAGGGATGAGCGAGTTGAGAGAGCCTATTTGCTAGAATTGCAACGATATGAGCCCCCGACCTCCATTTACGGACGTTCCTCCCGCGATCGAAGAAATCCGCGCCGGGCGCATGATCGTGGTTGTCGATGACGAAGACCGCGAAAACGAAGGCGACCTGACGCTGGCTGCGGAGAAGGTTACCCCCGAGGCCATCAACTTCATGGCGAAATATGGCAGGGGTCTGGTCTGCCTGGCTATGACGGAGGAGCGACTGGAGCACCTTCGTATCGGGCCGATGACGGCGGAGAACACGTCGAACTACGGGACGGCATTCTGCGAGGCCATCGACGCGCGGGATGGCGTGAGCACCGGGATTTCGGCGTACGACCGGGCGCGCACCATTCAGGTGGCGATCGATCCAGCCACCCGGCCTTCCGATCTGGCCCGGCCGGGGCACGTGTTCCCTCTTCGCGCCCGCAAGGGTGGCGTGCTGGTGCGTGCCGGGCAAACCGAGGCCTCCGTTGATCTGGCCCGGCTGGCCGGGTTGATTCCGGCGGGGATTATCTGCGAAATCATGCGGGACGACGGCACCATGGCGCGGGTTCCAGATCTGATCGAATTCTGCAAAACCCACAGCATGAAAATGCTCACGGTGGCGGAGGTGATCCGCTACCGCATGGCGCATGAGCGCTATGTGCACCGCGTGGGAGAAGCGCTGGTGAGCACGCGGCAGGGCGAGTTCCGGCTGATCGCCTACGAAAGCGAAGTGGAAGGCGGGGAGTCGCACGTCGCGCTGATTCGTGGAGACATCGAGAACACCACCGAACCTGTTCTTGTCCGTATGCACTCGCACTGCGTGATGGGCGATGTTTTCGGCTCGACCGCGTGCGATTGCCGGGCCACCATCGAAGGCTCGATGCGCGCCATCGCGGAGGCCGGACAGGGCGCCATCATCTACCTGCACCAGAGCTCAAAGGGATTCTCGGCCGATAAGATTGGGGACCGAACCATCCTGAGCTTCCATCGCGACCGAGCGCTTCCGACCCTGCCCGAGAGCGAGCGTAAAACGCAGCGGGAGATCGGCATCGGCGCGCAGATTCTCTCGGATTTGAATTTGAGGCGGATCCGGCTGCTTACGAACCACCCGCGACGGGTGGCGGCGCTGGAAGGATTTGATATCGAGATTGTCGAGCAGGTTCCGGTTCCCCTGGAGCGGGTGAAGGCAGGCCTCTAATTTTGCCCTTTCAACGCCAGAGATGGTCAGTGTGATCGTGCCTTGATGTTCTTGGGAAAGTCCCCACCCTAACCTCGCAAGGAATGCGAGGTTAGGATGGGGCATCCGGCTTCGTACAATCAGATCGGTTTCCGGGGCACGATTTCGTTGTCGTGAATGAAGAATTGTGCCGAGCATTGATCGGAGCCGCAGATCACGGCCAGGAGGCCAGCTACCTGTTTGCGCGTGACCAGCCCCAGAGTCCCGCACGAAGGGCAGGAAAGCACCGCCCAGTAGGGATCTTCTTTCTCCCCGACCTCGCCTGCGTTTTCCAGCACGAATAGCGTACCCGGCGCCATCTGCTCGGGGATCCACTCGCTCAAGAAATCCAGTTCGGCATTCATGCGTCCTCCCCGTGGTCGTACGTTACGAAGCATTTTTCCTGCGGGCTGCGCTGCGTTCCGCCGGACGACAGTGTTTCTTGCCGCCTTGGATGTTGGCGCGCACCCGGCGAACCGTGTCGCTCAGGCAAATGGCCAGCATCGGTTGGCGAGCGTTTTTGAGGATGTCCACAATCTGCTGGGCTGAGGTTTCCAGATATAGGCTGTTGCCGTCGGTGAGCAGGTTGTAGTCAGACGATCCGCTGACCGTCTCGGCCAGGCGCTTGCCGAATTCACGCTGGAGAAAGCGAACGACCTTGCGAACGCGCTGGAGAGAAAAACCGCGGTCGCGCAACTCGCAGATCACCGCCACCTCGGAAAGGTCTTCGAGCGAATAGAGGCGCCGTCTTCCCTGCCGGGCCGGCACGACGATGCCGCGTTCATCCCACCACTGCAACTGCCGGGGGCTGATGCCGGTAAGCTGCACTACTTCGCGGGATGTGAATTCTGTTTTCAAATGTCGCGGCGCGCTCTCGAAACAATCGAGAGCGTAAATGTTTGAAACATTTTAGGTCTAGTTTCGTTGGTGTCAAGGAAGAGTCTTGCACAGGGAGTGATCAGGAATGTACGCAAGCTGCCGCCGTGCTGGCGCCCGGCCGCCCAGACGAGGGCGTCTGGGCCTACGTGTGCGGCGCGAAATTGGTTTGAACGGCTCGGCTCAGGCCGCTTCTGCGAATTATTGCGCCTGTACTTTCGGCTTTGGCTCGTGAATGCCCGCGATCACCTGCTTCATGCGCTGGAACTCTCCGGTCCCATAGCCGTAGTTCTGTTGCGGCAGTCGGTGGGCTTCTGCTTCGATGGCTTTTTCGCGATTGTCGGGATTGGGGTGATCCGACAAGAACTGTAGCCCGTGACTACCTCCCTGTGCGTTTAGCTTCTCAAAGAAGCGCGCCATCTCCATGGGGTTGTAGCCGGCCTCCGCCATCAGGTGAGAGCCCATCAGGTCGGCCTGGCTCTCGGCGGAGCGGGAGAACTTGAGCAGCACGCTGTTGGCGCCCAAGCCGATGCCCATCGCTGCCAGCTTGCCCACCATCGAACTGCCCGCCATCTCGGACCCGAGGACCGCAGGCAACTCGATGAGTTTGCTTTTGGAAGCCTGGTTGGTGCCGTGGCGCAAGATGACATGGGACATTTCATGACCCATCACGCCCGCGAGCTGACCTTCGTTATCGACGGCGCGGAGCAGGCCGGTATTGATAAACATCGGCCCGCCAGGCAAGGCAAAGGCGTTGATGGACGGATCGGCCACCACCTCAAAAGTGAAGGGAAACCCGCTCTCCTGTGCTTCCCGTGCGCTGACCAGGCGCTTGCCGACGCGGGTCACATATTCTGTGAGAAACGGGTCGTGGATCACTGTGAGCTGTTTGCGGACCTGGGCTGCGTTCTCCTGCCCGAGCTGTACGTCTTGTGCCTTTGTGAACAGGTTGAAACCCGGGTGGAACTGGGTAGGACCTTGGGCCCAGACCAAGGCGACTGCCAGAATTGCGATCATTGTCGACGCTGCCACCCTTTTCATGCTTCACCTCCGGCTGGATGAGGCGTGCCGCCACCAACGAAGTGCACAATCTCCAGGCGATCACCCTCCGCGAGCTGTGTTCCCACCCATTGCCCGCGGGGCACGATGTCAAGATTCAATTCCACCGCCACCCGATCCGACTTCATCCCCAACTGCTCGACCAGCTTGCTCAGTGTGAGAGGACCTTCGACAGTGCGATCTTCCCCGTTGATGACGAGTTTCATCCCTGCTGATCTTCGCAAGGGGAAGGCGGTTCGCGCAAGTCGGGGAGCCGTTTGAAATGTGAAATGGCGCTGAAAGTCGCAGATCGTCAGGGTCACTGTCGGGTGTTGGTCGCGGGATTCCCACCTTAACCTCGCAAAGAACGCGAGGTGAAGGTGGGGCACCTTTGGTTCGTCCGGAAATTCATTTAGGAGATCGACTGGAGCGTGGTCAGTCGATTTTGCGGAGGCGGAATTTTCGGGTGGCTGTGCGACCGCCGAAACTGGCCTGCACCAGCACCGAGGCATCCGGCAGGCTCGCTTCCTGCATTTCGACTTTCATTTCGGCGTAACCGCCGGAATTGGTCGCGACCTGGGTATAGAAAGGTGCAGCGTCAGGACGGGCGAAGCGGAACGTGAGACGAGCGCCCTCGACCGCCGCGCCCCCTTCGGTCACGCGCAGGCTCATCACCAGGCTGCTATCGGAGTGAACGGAATCGGCATTGACCCATTGCAGGTCGAGTTCCTTCACGGCAGCCAGCATTTCCGGCGTGTCTTTGCGATCGAGAACATTCTCCACACGGCCCTCGCGGATGGAGTCAAGCACCAGGCGATGCTGGTCGCGCAGGATCTGTTCCTTCTGCTGATCGGTGAAATTGCCCTGGGCGATCTGTTCGGCGTAGGAAGTAGCTCGTTTCCCGATACAGCGTCCGCGCACGAACACCTGGGTCTGCAGAACCAGCTCGTTTTCGCGAGCCTCGCTCTGTACGTGATAGACCGTATCGCCCTGCTTTACATCCGTGTTAAAGCCAAAAATCATGCTGGTTCGACTCGGAACGCGAGAACAGATTGAATGCTGCTCAAAAGACGCGCGCAGGCGGTCTCCGTCGCTTGACACTACTCCCTGCGAACTCTAATCTAGAACGTTTAAGCCAGTCTTCGCGCGAATTATATATAGCTCTCCTATGCCCGACAATTACTTCGCCCGCTACCTGCCTTTGCTGCTGCATATTCTTGCGGTTGCCATCGTGGCGAGCGCGATAGTGACCTTGTCGTGGATCCTCGGGAAACGCCGGCCGACACGCGCAAAATTGTCTCCTTACGAATGTGGCATGGTTCCGGTGGGCGACGCCCGTGAACGCTTCTCGGTGAAGTTCTACCTGGTCGCGATGCTCTTCATTTTATTCGATGTGGAGGCCGTCTTTCTGTATCCCTGGGCGGTCATTCTGCGCGACCTGAAGATGTTCGGATTCTGGGAGATGATGGTGTATATCGCAATCGTTCTGGTCGGCTTCTTCTATGTGTGGAAGAAGGGAGTGCTTGACTGGAATCGTTCATCGCTGTTGAGGCGAGGATAGATCAGATGGCGATCGCTCCTCCGATCACGGATCTCGAACAGCTGAAGACTCACCCCGCGCTGGCGGCTCTTCTGGACTGGAACCCGGCCGCGATTCAGGGCGTGAAGTTCGATCGCGATGAGATGACCATCATCGTCGATCGGACGCACATCCGCGAAGCGTGTGCCCTGTTGCGCGATCACGCGGAGTTTTCCTTCGAGTTCCTGTCGGACGTGACGTGTGTGGATTGGTATCCGTCTGAACCGCGGTTTGAGGTCATCTATCACTTGCTCTCGATCTCAAAGAAAGAGCGGGTCCGGCTGAAAGTGCGGCTCGATGGCTCAAGCCCGGTGGTCGAGTCGATCACCGCGGTTTGGCCAGCCGCTAATTACTTCGAGCGCGAGGTCTTCGACCTTTTCGGTGTGCGCTTCACGGGCCATCCCTACCTGAGGCGCATCCTGATGCCGGAGGATTGGGAGGGCAACCCTCTTCGCAAAGATTATCCGGTTGAGGGCTACCGCTGATGGCCCACCTCACCCCCACGCCAGTCATCGAGCCCAATCAGGACAGAACGATGATCCTGAACATGGGGCCGCAGCACCCCTCTACCCACGGGGTGCTGCGCGTGATACTTGAGATCGATGGCGAGACCATCGTGCGCATCATGCCGGACATCGGCTACCTGCACACCGGGATTGAGAAGACCTGCGAGGCCAAGTTTTACCAGCAAGTTGTGCCGCTCACCGACCGCATCGATTACCTTTGTCCCCTGACCAACAATCTTTGCTACGCACTGGCGGTCGAAAAGCTGTTGGGTCTCGAGATTCCTCCGAAAGCACAATGGCTGCGCGTTCTCCTGAACGAACTGACGCGCATCAATTCGCATTTGGTCTGGCTGGGTACGCACGCCCTCGACATCGGAGCGATGACGGTTTTCCTGTATTGCTTCCGCGAGCGCGAAGACATCCTGCGTATATTCGAAATGGTCAGCGGGCAGCGCATGATGACCTCCTATTTCCGAATCGGAGGCATTGCGCTCGAGCCGCCGATCGGATTTTTCGAACGGGTGCGCGATTTTGCCGGCCGCTTCCCTGCCCGGGTCGACGAATACGAGAACTTGCTGACCGGGAATCCGATCTGGATGATGCGCACCAAGGGCGTTGCGAAGCTCAGCGCAGAAGATGCGGTTGCGCTGGGCGCGAGCGGGCCGACGTTGCGCGGAAGCGGTGTGGATCTCGACCTGCGTCGGGACATGCCCTACTCGGGTTACGAGAATTTCAAGTTCAAGGTGCCGCTGGGCACAGAAGGCGACGTGTTTGATCGTTACATGTGCCGGGTGGCCGAACTGCGCGAGTCTATCGATATCGTGAGGCAGGCGCTCGATGGAATGCCGGAAGGACCGATCAAAGCGAACGCGCCCAAGGTCGTGCTTCCGGATCGCGAGAAGATGAAGACGGAGATGGAAGCGCTCATCTACCATTTCAAGATCATCACCGAGGGCTTCACGGTTCCGGCGGGCGAGGTATATCAGGCGGTGGAATCGCCGCGCGGCGAGATGGGCTACTACGTGGTGAGCGATGGCACGGCAAAACCTTATCGAGTGCACATGCGCGCGGCTTGCCTGGCGAATCTGCAGACGCTACCCACCATGTGCGAGGGCCGGCTAATCGCGGACGTCGTGGCCGCCATCGGATCCATTGACATTGTGCTCGGGGAGATCGACCGGTGAGGAATGTAACTTCGTGATCGGGTAACTTGGTTCCTGAAAAACCTGAGATTTGCAGGCATGAAATTTTCGGACGAATTCGAGACACGCTTCACCATGATGGTTGGGCACTAT
>QIAH01000094.1 GCA_003225465.1 Acidobacteriota bacterium
GTCCACGGGACGATTATTGACCGCGTGAATGACGTCGCCCGTGGTGAGGCCAATGTTAGGACCGAACAAGTCGGCCGCGCGTCCCAGCACAATGACGCCGGACGAGATCCGCAGATCGCCGACCGCCGATCGAATTCGGTCGTCAATGCTGATGGCGAGAATAGCTAACTGGGGAACCAGGCTGGTTTGCGGGTCCGCAACATCGAGCAATTGATCCATCGCGTTCTTTTGCTGTAACACGGGAATCTCCAGCGTCTTCTTCTGTGATTCGCGCAGGATGTCGAGCTTCAAAACCTTGTCGGTGGGGTGCAGGTACAGGGCGCCGACGAAGGCCGGCAGCGTGTCGATGCGACGATCGTCCGCGGCCAGCACAACGTCGCCTATCTTGAGGCCTGCGGCTTCGGCCGGTCCGTCGGGTTTCACGTCGGAGATCAATACTCCCCAGCTGCGTTTGAGCCCGAGTCCCGCAGCCAATGCAGGCGTGATGGTTTGCGCTCCTGCTTCGATCTCGGAGCGGTGTACATGCCCGTACCTGCGCAAGCTTTCGTACACGAAGCGCACGATGCGTGCGGGAATCGCGAAGCCAAGACCCTCGCTGCCGCCACTGCCCGACAAAATGAAGGTATTGATACCCACCACGTGCCCGTCCATGTCGACGAGCGGCCCCCCGCTGTTTCCCGGATTGATCGGGGCATCGGTCTGGATGTAGACCATTCCCTTGTTAGGATCGGGCTGCCGCGCCACCGAACTGATCACGCCCATGGTGATGGTGTTCTGCAAGCCTTCCGGGCTACCCACCGCAAACACCAATTGACCCTGTCGAACCCGGCGATTCGTTTCCAGAGGCAGAGCCGGCAATTCCTTCGCGCTGACCTTGAGCAATGCAAGGTCGCTCTCCTGGTGTACGCCCACCAGCTTGGCCTCAAGGATGCGGCGCTTGCCTTCCGGCTCGAGCGTTCCGCCTTCCACGATGGGCACGGGAAGGATGACGCGAATACGGCGCGCGCCTTCCACCACGTGTGCGTTGGTCATCACGTAGCCGCTCGGGTCCACTACCACACCGGACCCGATGGCCCGCTGCCTCGCGATCAGAGCGGTTTCCTGGTGCCCGCTTTCTTCGACGGCACCGTAACCAGTTACCAGGATCTGCACCACGCCCTGAGAAACCTTATCGGCGAGCCCCTCCAGGGCTGTGTTCAGCTGGACGAGGCTATCGGGTGTGCCCGCCGCGCGTGCCTCGATCTGCTCGCTGCGTTTTTCCTCTTCTGTCGCTGGGCGAGCAGCAGGAACCATCTGTCGATCCTTCCCGCTCTGGGCCCAGCTCGTTGTAAGTGATAGGATCATAAGCATTAGCGGGATGGCCGCCCGCATATATGCAGACGCGCAGCGAAGCTGGACTGGCATAGCGATCTCTCTCCTCAATCGGTTCTTTGGTCCCCGAAAGCGTAGGCCGAGACGCTTTCGTCTGGGCACGGGGTATTGTGCCAGAAACGCAGGCCCCGATGCCCTCGTCTGGGTACTGGGACTGTGCTAAGAAGGGAAGGCAACCCGGAGAATGGCCGTCCAACGGGCATTTTGGGCTGGTGACCATCTGGTAACCACAATCGGGGAATCTACTTCCTACCGTTAACTAATGAGTGATCAGGCTTTTATCAGGGGTAGCATCCATGATATAACCGCCTCATAGCAGACGATTTCTGCTCCCTCAGGAAATGTGGTAGCGCGCGCCTGTGCGTTCAAACAAGGCCGCAACGGAGGAGGGATTGTGTCCGAAGCACGGACCGGTAAAAGGTTTCCGCTAGAACTGCCGATCAAGATTCACAAGGAAAACGCTCCTGGCGAGGCCAGTGGCATGACGGGCAACCTCAGCGCCGCGGGCGTATACATCCGCGCCGATGCCTCGCTCGAAATGGGTTCCCCGGTGGAATTTGAAATTACCCTTCCCCCTGAAGTGACCGGTGGCAAAGAAAACGTAGTCATCCAGTGTCGCGGACGGGTTGTCCGCACCGACGAGTCCAGTACCGATCCCGAGGGCACCCGCGGGGTAGCCTGCGTGATCGATTCTTACGAGTTCGTTCGCAACTCTTAACCTCGGAGCGGTGTCGAGATGCTCAAGTTAATACTGGCCGATAATCAGGCTATATTTCGCGCGGGAATCGCTAAAGTTCTGGCGGTGGAAGACGAAATGCGCATCGTGGCGCAGGCGCAAACTCCCGAGCAGATGTTCATGGCGCTGGACAAGTTCCGCGCCGCCGTTCTGGTGGTTGCGGGCGGATTTCAATCCGACTTCAACGCCATCGTGCAGGGAGCGACCAAGAACAAGACCCGCATCGTGGTTCTGGCCGATACCGGCGAGAGCGCGCAGCGTTACATGAGCAACGGCGCTCATGGAGTGGTCTACCGCAACGTGACCAGCCCGGCGCTCGTGGATTGCGTGCGCAAAGTCGCTCGCGGGGAAACCTGGGTGCAAGACGTTGCCGTTCCCAGCGAGCTCACCGAAAACGATATGGTGGGTCTGCGCGTGCGCGACCGTCTGACTGCCAAAGAGCTGCGAATCGTGGCGTTAATCGTGCAGGGCTACAAAAACAAAGAAATCGCCTCGCAGCTGGGCACGACTGAGCAGGTCATCAAGAACTACCTGCGCAACGTCTACGACAAAATCGGAGTGTCCGATCGTCTTGAGCTTGCGCTGTTCACCATTCACCACCGCATTCTGAACGAAGCCGCCGCCGCAACCGCCGCCTCGAATCAGCCCCAGGCCGGAGCGGGCGTCACTTCGTAACGAGAAATAAAGCCCACGGCGAAAGCCGTGGGCGTACCTCCTGAGCCCTCATCATTAACTCTCTCGAAAATTACGTGCGTTGCGTTGGTGCCCCAGGTTCGCGTCCGTTCTCTGGACGCTAACCCGGGCATCTTTACATTGGTTAGCGTTCTCCGCAGCTTCTTTGCGCTTGCATTTTCGGCCTCGACCGCGAGCGGACACGTTCGTGCCGAACTCCGTGGCCCTGTGCTATTGTCTTTGCCATTCCCACGGCAAGCCCAGCACAGTCGGAGAATCTGCCGGCCGCCTCGAGCTTGTCATTCCGAAGCCGAACGCGGCGGAGGAATCTGCGGCGAAGGAGATCAGGGAAATGAATCGATCGACGATACTGACCAAGCTCACGGTTGTGATTTTCACAGTTCTGCTGTTCGCCGTCGCAGGAGCCGCTGCCGGTACCGAAACCGCTCTCAAGGCCTCCGATATCACCAGCAAGATCTTCCCTGAGCAGGTATTCTTCCGAGGCCAGGTCGCCCCCGTGCAGATGCGTAATACCGGCGGCGTCCGCTTCAGCGACGACATGTTTGTGCTGGCGGGCATGGTCGACAGTTCCGGATACTCCACCGCCATCCGCCAGAAATATCAGGCGTACTTCATCAGCGAAGTGCCCCTTGAGATCAGCGGACAAAAGCTGCCGCCGGGAGCCTACGGCATCGGTTTCATCTCCGGAGAAAAGTTCATCGTAATGGACCTCGGCGCCCACGATCTCTTTGAGGTGGATTCATCCAAAGACAGCGGGATGAAGCGTCCCGTGCCTTTGCAGGTGGTGAGCTCTGGCGGCAAGTACCGCTTGTATGCGGGAAGGAGCTTTGTCGAGTTCGCGCGCGCGCAGTAGATCGGACTTCAGTCCCCGATGCCTGACCCATTTTGTGTCGGGCCTGATAGTCTTCCCGCCGTGAAGTAATACGCGTTGTTCCCGGTGCGCAGGTCTTTGCCGTACACGAAATTTAGGCCCACCCCGAGCACGCGGACTTTGGTTTGCACGCCCGTATCCCACAGCCAAGTGCGCGCTCCCAGCGTGCCTGAGGGATCGGTAATCTTGCCTGTGTCCACAAACGGGCTCAACTTCACGGTAAGCAGACCATTGCTGTAAACATTCTTGTCGACTTCGTGATTCGCCAGGAAATATCGGCGGCCCAAAGGCGCGCTGCCTTTGCGTCCGTCGCGCGTGCCCACGTGGGCGCGCATCCACAGATCGTTGTCGCGTTCCATCCCGAGCATGTAGAGCTCATCGAATGGCAATTGGCCGCTCGTGTCTGCTGCGCGTATTCGCGACTGCACAAAGTAGTCGTCACCTCGCGCCTGCGGAAGCCACTTCGTGTCGATTGCTCCCTGCAGTTTCACAAATGCATGCGCAGGCTGAGACCAGATCCGCGCCACCTGGAACGAAGCCTCTGTGTTCACACTCAACCGATGCTCAGGAGTCCGAAGCAGCGCGTAGTGGATCTGCGTCGTTTGCTTCAGCTGCAAACCGCTAAGCAGCAATTGCGGACTCAAAGCCGATCCCGTCACCACGCTGCGATAATCCCGATGAGAGAATTCCGCGCCTGCCGACCATCCCCAACGACCGCTATTGAAAGAGTCGATTCGAGCCCCGCCCGCCTCCCGGCGCAGGTTCAACGCACCCAACAAAGGTGCTGGGCCCACGAATGAACTGCGGATGTTCCAGTTCTCGTTGCGCAGGTCGACGCCAACGCGATACCGCCACTTGGGATTATTGCGGAGCGGAGCGGACAACGTGACCACAGCCCGTCGCTTTTGTGCGTCCCAGCGCAGCAGGGACGCGACGTTGAGCGCGTCGCCATCGATGTTGTCATATGCGGGATAGATCGTCTGATACGCAATGCCGCTGAAGGTCGATATCAGCGCTTCCCAAACATTGCTGCCCCATCCATTGCGCTCCTGAAGATTCAGGATTGCGTCGAATTTGCCTTCTGACTTTGCCGCCAGTTGAACATGTGCCGCGGGGAAAATTTCAAGACCTTCCAGGCGCGCGCGCGAGGTCTCAAAATCCGGCAACCGCATTTCCGACGCCGGCGAAAACGCGAGCGCGCGATCGAACAGTGCGGGGCGGACCCGCAGCGGGTGATCTGCTTGCACCGTCTCAATGTAAGGTTTCCCAACACGATTCCAGTACTTGAGGGCGGCTTCCAGGTTGTCTTCCAGAAAGTAGATCGTCCCCAGAAAATCGTTCGCATATTCATCGGCCGCATCGATGTGCAGAGCCCGCCGCATCCAGGCCGATGCCCGCCGGTAGTCTCTCTGCTTGAAAGCGACCCCGGCGAGCTCCACCGGAAAGCGTTTGTCTCCGGGCGCTAAGCGACGGCCGGCGAGAAATGCCTGGCGCGCATCATCGAACCGCCCGCTTTGTGCCAGCGCGCTGCCGTAATAGAACTCGAGATCCGCATCCTTACCAGAAACCGTCTCGAGCTTCCGCGCAATCTCAGGCCATCGATTCTCGCTGGCGAGTTGCTTGATTTTGCGGGAAAGCTCAGGATCGTGATCGGCTGGGCGAGGCCCCTGCGCATGACCGTGGAAAACTGCTGCCACCAGAAAAAGAGCAAGCTTTATGGAGCGGATGACGCTTCCCCGGATTGAGGCACCGCCAGCAACGTCCAATAGCCCGCGCCCTTCCATTCCTTTTCGAAGCTCGCCAGTTCCTGCTTCATCAGCTTGCGCTCCGCGGGATCATTCAGCAAGACCAGTCCGTGCTCCGCATCAAATCCAACCACCACGACATAATGAAGCGGCGCTCCCGGCGCGGGTTTTAGCGCGGCGATCAGCGGACGCCCTTTTTCAAGATGCTGTCTCAGATCCTCCCGTCGACCCTGGAATGCGAAGACCTGGTAGCCATGGTGCTGAAAATAATTCTGCAGATCCGAAGCATAAATACCGTGTGCTTTCGAGGAATAAAGCGCGCGTTGAATTCGCGCTTCGTCCGCGTCCGCATTTGGAAGCAATCGCTGCTGATGTTGCCAGAATTGCATCACCATCGCGACGCTCGCCGCACCACAAGCATTCTTCTCCTGCTTCACGAAGGGAACATCCAGCCACACCGCGGAGCCTTCGGCGGCGTACAAACATGCGCCTGCCAATAAGAATGCCGCGATGTGGCTGAAGATCCTGCGAAGCATCAAGGTTCTCTAGCGTACGGCCACGATGATCAGAATCAGGGCGGCAACGGCCACCAGGATGATAATGAGGTCGCGATCGCTTAGACGCCCGCCGGCAAAGTCTGCTTGCGCCTTGCTGGCACGCGCCGCCAGTTGCGACAGTTCGCTATCGCTCAGTCGAGACACCGCATCCTTCACCTGCTTCGCGTCGATGTGTGCGGACTTCAAGCCCTTCTCCGCAGTGGGCGAGGACACGAATTGGCGAATGGTCTCGACGTTCTTCTGACGTGCCTGTGTGGTGGCGATCACCGCGTTCTGAAGATCCGCTGGGCTCACGACATGGCTCTGTGCCAGCGAATCCTGCGGGATCATAAACACGACGGCCAGCGTGCTGGCCGTGGCTACACGGAGAAACTGCCGCATCAGTGAAGGCATTTCGTTTGTTCTCCTTGAGATCAATTTGCGCCAGAGGCATCGGTAGCGCCGGCACTTGCCGGCATGTTTGCTGCTGCAAGACGGCCGGCGAGACGCGGGCGCTACCCGAAAGTTGCCTTCAATATACCTCGACCTTGGAGCATTAGGGATGTATCAAAGGTTGTACGCGAAGTAAGCGCGCATGCTTCCCTGTGGAAATCATTTCGCTGAAATAGCCGCCGCACTGTCTCACCAAAGTCAAAGGAGAACGTCCAAGAATATTCGCTGGCAGATCTCCGTAGATAACTTGCAAAATGAAAGTGAGTTTGCTAGTTTGAATTTGTGCCACGGAGGTCAGCTCCAAAACGTCGTTCGGGATGCCCGGTCAACATGTGCCTGGAAGTTTTTGGCGATCGCTGGTCGCTCCTGATCGTGCGTGATCTGATGGTGCGCGGCTACCGAACCTTCAAGGAGTTTCAGACGTCGGGCGAGGGGATTGCGACCAACATTCTCGCGGATCGCCTGCAGAAGCTGGAGGCAGCGGGAATCATTAACCCTGAGCCGGAGGAAACCGATGGCCGCAAAATTAATTACCGTTTAACGCAAAAGGGAATCGATCTAGCCCCGGTTCTCCTGGACTTGCTGATTTGGGGAGCGCGCCACGAACCGGCGGATGCCTCCTGCTCCCTGATCCTGAAAATGGACAAGAATCGCGACCAGATTCTTTCCGAGGTCGAACGCCGCTGGCGGGAACGCGACTCGACTCCGCTCATCCCCAGCTTCGACGCAGGCATGGCTCGACAGTTGGGCCGAACTCAAAGGCACAAATAGACAGAAAGAGGAGATTGCATGAACACGGAATTCGCAACCATCGCCACTATGTTCAACACCAATGCCCAGGCATTTGATAAGGCGATTCGAGGCGTTCCCGCAGATAAGTGGCTGTTTTGTCCGTCCAACAACTCGAACCATCTCACCTGGATCACCGGTCACGTGGTCGTTCATCGCGCATTCGTCGCCAAGATGCTCGGACATCAATGGTCCGCTCCTTGGGAGAAACTGTTTGCGCGTGGTGCTCAGTTGGTAGATCCCAAACAATATCCCGATCCCGTCGAACTCCAGCGCAATTTTAAAGAAGTTTCTGAGAAGGTCGCCTCGGCGCTCTCCGGCATCTCGGAAGAAACGCTCCGCAAGCCAGTCCCCAAGGAACAGCCGTCGCTCGACGGCACCCTGGGCGGTTCCATCGCGCTGCTCTGCCTGCACGAAAGCATTCACGTCGGCCAGATGACGTATTTGAGGAAATGGCTGGGTTACGAACCGGCGTTCGGATAGAAAT
>QIAH01000095.1 GCA_003225465.1 Acidobacteriota bacterium
CCGAACCGTCATCGACACCGTAAAGTCTCCGCTATAGACACTCAGAGGCTCATTGGGTGCGAATGGGAAGCTCATCTCCGCGCCTTGCGGGTAGGTGAGTTTCGTAAGCACGATGTCCGTGGGCGCATCCATTTTTAGCGCTGTGGGGATCAAGAACTCGGACTTTGGCGTGTTGGAGTTGATGTGGAAGCCCGATGCGACGCGAAAGTGCAGGCTTACGGCTCCGCCCTTGCCTCGCGTCACGGTGACAGGTTCGACCGGCGCCATGGTGACCGAAGGAGCCTTTTTGCCGGGCGACTGCGCGAGGGCGCAACTCGTAACCAGAAGCAGCGCGATGGCCAGCGGCTTGTTTGTCATTTGCATTAACGGAATACTAGATCGAACTTCCCGGCGCGCCTACGTTACTTTTGCGCCTGTACCGCGTGTCCCTGCTGACTGAGCGCTTTCTTTATGTTATCGACGAACAGGCTGCGGCTTTGTAAGCCGAATTCACGGGCCACGATCTTGCCGTCCCGGTCGATGAAGAAGGTTGTGGGCAGGACGTTGACTCCGCCGTACTCTTGCCCGACGGACTCTTTGCCCAGCAGGATGGTGTAGTTGACGCCCATCTCTTTCACGAACTTCGTGATCTCGTCCTTGCTCGCGTCATCCATGGCGACGCCCACGATCTGCAAGCCTTGGGGCCCATATTCTTTCTGCAGTTCGACGAACCACGGCATTTCGATTTTGCAGGGACCGCACCAGGTCGCCCAAAAATTCAGCAGCACCGCTTGTCCCTTATAGCTGCTGAGCTGGATGTTTTTTCCGTCGAGTGACTGGAGCGTAAAGTCGGGCGCAGGTTTGCCGGCAACATCCAGACTGTCGGCGCTGGCATCTCCGCCGGCGCGGCGAGCGGCATGAAAGCCGACGAACAGCATGGCAGCCACCACGGCGGCCACGAAGAAAAGAGCTGCGGGGTTTCGTTTCACAGATTCAACCTCACTAAAGCGCAAAGCGATTGAGAAATGAAAAATAACGCGCAATCACGGCAAAGCGGCCCAGCACGAGCAAGCCTCCGAGCACGATCAGGAGAGCGCCGCTGGCCACTTCCAAAGCGTGCATGTGCGAACGAAAGCGGCTGTAGAACTTCAGAAAGCGCTGAATCCCGAGCGACGTCAGAAGGAACGGGACGGCAAGGCCCAGCGAATAGATGGCCAGCAGGGCGACTCCCTTCACGACGGAATTCTGGGTCGCGGCCAAGCCGAGAATGACGGCGAGAATCGGGCCCACGCATGGGGTCCATCCGAAGGCGAACGCGAAGCCGATGACGAATGATCCCCAGGCCGTACTGCCGCCTTTCACGCTGTGCAGGCGCGCGTCGGTGTAAAGCGCCTTGATCTTGAACAGGCCGGTTAGGTGCAGGCCAAAAACGATGATGACAATTCCAGCCACTTGCCCCAGAACCGATTTGTAGCGGGCGAGAACCTGTCCGACTTCCGTCGCCAGCGCGCCCAGAGTCACAAAAACGATAGCAAAGCCAAGGATGAACGCACCCGAGTTCACCATCACCTTGCGCAGGAGTTGTGCGTCGTTAGATTTGAGTTCCTCCACGCCGGCGCCGGAAATCAGCGAAACGTATCCGGGCACAAGCGGCAACACGCACGGGGACAGGAACGAGATCAGTCCCGCGACAAAAGCCGCAATCGGCAGTGGGAGTGTGGACATTGGGATTATTTTACCTGTCCTTCCGCGAAAAAAGGCGTGACTCCGGGCTTCTCTCTTCGACCGGGAAACGCGGCCACTTAGAACAGATGCACGATACCCTCCGGATGTTACAGGGAGATGGACGGCTAAACACGCAACAAGTAAGCCGTCCTTGCGAACGGTGGAGGGCGCGTTTGGCCGTCTGGCGGGCGAGGACGCCCGCCGCTCCATAAGGCATAGCGCCACTGCTCGGTCGTGGGGTATGAACGTTTCTAGAAGCGAAAGAGGTACGAGGCTTTCACGAAGAACTGGCGGCCGTCGTTGATGTAGTCGTTGGGCGTGGTGAGCAGGCCCGTGGGCGTGGGGATGAGCCGGCGATCGAGGTTCTGAAGGTTGCTGTTGTAGCCGACATAGATCGCCGTGCCCGGATGCACGAGATAGGTAATCAGGAAGTCCGCATTGAAATTCTTGGTCGGCGACAAAGAACTGAGCAGCGGGTTCGAGAGCACGCCGGTGTACTGCAAGATAATGCGCGCGGAGAGTTCGCGCGTGAACTGCCAGTTCCATTTGCTGCGCACGATGTGGTTCGTGACCGCGGTCAAGTGCGTATCCCGCTCGCGCAAGTGTTCGAGCAGGTAGCTGTTGTCGATGCGCAAGCGTCCCGAAACATGGAAGGTAAGCGTCGTATTGGCCTGATCTTCGTGCCCGATCAACGGAATGCGGCCGGCTGCCGGGTTATAGTTCACGCCCGCGCCTGAGACGAAGAACCAGGTGAAGTCGATCTGCTTGATCCAGCTGGTTGCGCCCTCGATGCCCCAGAAAGGCTGCGGATAGTTGCTCACCTTGGTCAGTCCGGCGAAATCTTTCGGGCGAAGATAGACGTTGTCGTACGCGTAAGGATGGAAGTTGACCCAGGTACCGCGGGTCATGTCGACGCGGAAGCCGGGAAAGGTGAAAAAGTCGAGGGCGGTTCCGCTGTGGTCCCAGATGCCGGCTTGCTGGATCGTTGGACCCCAGGAGATCAGGAATTTCCCCTCAGGCCGCACCGTGTAGGCCGCATTGAAATTCTCCTGCCGAATATCCACGCGATTCACGAAACCTGTTTCCGTCACGAAGCCCGGGCTGTAGTCGAGGTAGAGGCTTTGCAGGTTCAGCTTGCGTCCGGCGCGCTCGAGGTCGATTTTGTAGCCGGGGCCGGCCGAGTGCGTACCGTCGGTGTTCTGAGTGGAACTAGCCACGGCCGCGCCTTGGATGCGCCAGTTTTGATCAATTTTGAGATTGGCGTCCATACCCCCCACGCGGTTGAAGCCTCCGCCGAATTCCCGGTCGGTGTAGATGGCGCCGATGGTGGACTGATCGAAGATGTCGCGGCTGACGCGGGCGATGGTAAAGGTGGCCCGATCGCCAGAATGCGGATCGGAGGGCGGCAGAGCCTCGCCGGGGGCCCGGTCGTCGCTGGCCAGGACGCCGACAGCCCAGGGGCCAGATTTGCCTGTCAGCCGGAGGCCGAACTCGGGATGTCCAATGCGGCGCGTAAACACGAGATTGATGGGGGTCGTGAAGAAGTTGCTGTTTTCGAGAAAGAAAGGCCGCTTTTCGGGAAAGAAGACCTCGAAGCGCTGGTTGACCGTGATCTGAGGCTGGTCGGATTCCACCTGGCTGAAATCGGGATTCACGGTGGCATCGAGGACGAAGCGGCGATGCAGAATGAACTTGCCATCCAAGCCGACATCGGGCTTGAAAGTGCGGCTCTCGAAGAGAGGATGGTTAGGGTCGCGCTGGTCGATGTCTCGGAAGCTGCGGAAGAGCCCGTAAGGAATTAGTTGCACGTTGCGGGCAGGGGATATGTGCTCCAGGCCGGTTGCCGTGGCGGCCTGATTGAAGCGGCCCTGGATACGGTTTGAGATGCGCGGCCAGAAAATATTCTCGTTCGTGCGCGGGATACTCCGGTTCAGAATGATGCCCCAGCTCTGTTCATCGGTATTGGGGAAACGCAGGCTCTTGAACGGAATCGCAATCAAGGCAAGATAGCCGTGGTCGGTCAGACGTCCGTCCGAGCGCCAAACGGTATCAAACGAAGAATCGAAGCCGTAGTAGTCGCCCGACGTCCCGGTGCCGATCGAACCCTCCGTCCAAAGCGCGTCCCACTGAATGCCGTAAGGATTCACGGCGAACGCATAGGCGCGGCGCGCGTCGTGGAAAGTATCGATCATGATCTCGGCGGAATCGTCGGAGAAAATGTCCTCCCGGCGGGTCATGCGAGCGCGAATCTTGCCAGGTTCGGTGTCCCAGCAGACGAAAACGGCATAAAGATTGTGCTGGTCATAGCCGAGATAGACCTCGGTGTTCTGGGTAGGTTGGGCGCCGTCGGCGGGATCGCGCACGATGAAGCCGGTCACTTTCAGCATTTTTCCGGCAAAGCGGGCGTTCGGCTCCATGTCGCTGAAGTCGGAGAGCGTGGGGGCAACTTCAATGCGCGGAATGCGAATCGTGGGCCCCTCGGCGAAGAGCTGTGGCGCCAGCAAAAGCGTCAGAGCCCAAGTCCGCACAGGTCGCCCAGCGAATTTCGACATGCACCAGAACGCACGCACCATACGAGTCGCAGCCCCTCCCCTGTCACGTTGGCGCACGGGAGTCAGAGGTCCCAAGCCTGCTTGCAAGGTCGCCGGTCCATTAGACGTACAAGATCGCCTCCGGAAACCCGGGCGTTGGCATTTTATGGGAGGGTGAGGAGTCTAATTGGGCGTTTTGCGGACGGGTGTTGACTCTTCGGATTGCATCGCTTTGCCTTCCGAAGATGCTGCTGGCAATTCCTGCAGCGGTTCACCGACGACCTTACGCAGGAAAGCCGGCGGCATGGCGGCCGTGAGGACTGCGCGCTTGCCCTGCCGCTCGATATGCAGGCTATCGAAGAACGCCTTCACGTCCGGATCGGCTCCCCGGGTGGCAACTGAATTCTCAGCTGCGTGGAACAGATTCAAGTAAGCAGATACGGTGTCGGTCAGACTCTGTGCTTCGTCTTCGGTCGCGGGAAACGCTTCCGCGCGCAAATGCAACGTGGGCGAGTAGACGGCGTAGTAAGCCGAGACGACCACCGAGGCCGGTTTCTGAAACAGCATGGACCACGTTCCCGGCGAGGACATCGCGGCGGGTTCGATCCGCCCGATAAACCAGGCGAGCTTCAGCACCGGCAGTGTCTTGCTCACGACCGGAAGCGATTTGTAGTACTGGCGCAGCAGAGCGGGTCCACCGAAGGGAGAAGCCAGCTTCCGGGAGCGATCCACCATGCCATGGATGACGGCGGGATTGTCATGGTTTGAGGCGGCAACGGTGTCCACGCTGAGAATGGAAACACGCAGGGTGCGGCCCTCAAGCGGGATGTTATAGATTTCCGCGGAGTGGTAGTTCTCCACCGATCCGGCGATCTTGTGAAGATACGCAGTGAGTTTCTCTCCCTGGAATTTTCCCACGAAGACTTCCGAGAAACGCGGTTCGGGAGCGGATCCGCCAGTGGCGCCGTTCCCCCATTTTGCCGGGTAGTGAATGGCGAAGGCGGCCTCGTCTAAATCACGCTCGAACTGAAATCCTGTCTCCTCCAGAAAGCGCTCGTAGTCTGGATCGTGCGGTACGGGCGGCAACTCTCCTACCGCCTTCAGTGTCCGCAGCCACTTGATATTCACGTAGAAGAAGCCATCTGCCCCGGGCAAAAGGCGTGCTGCTTCCGGGGGAGCGCGCCTCCGTAATTGCACCACGGCGACGACGGCGGCAGCGACCAGCAAGACCGCGATCAGTATGGGGAGTTTACGTTTCCAACGCACAGGAAGCACTTATCATAGCACTGCCGGACGGCTGATGACGTTCGACGGCGTAGGGCGGGACCATGGAGCGACGGGCGTCCCGGCCCTATCGAGGCAGAAGCGGGCCCCGGCCGCGGGCGAAAGAAGCCGCGGGCGAAAGAATGAAGAGGACACGCTGACAAGGTTTCTACAGCGCGTGTCGGCGGGCGAGGGCGCCCGCCGCTCCAAAGACAAGGGCGAGTCGACCCGCGAATGAGTCGTAGGGTCACGGCGGAAGACCTCAAATCCTCGATATCAGATTGGTTGCACGTAATTTGCCGTTATGGTAACTTTTAGAATTGTCCCGGTCATCTGAAAGGGATCCGTAGGGAGATTTGCGTCTGAGAAGGCGCGGTCCCTCAGTTTGCTGGCGTAGCTCAGTCGGTAGAGCATCTGATTTGTAATCAGAGGGTCAGGGGTTCAAATCCCTTCGCCAGCTCCAAGTACGATTATCCGGCAGAGCAGCGGAAGTGGTATAGCGGCGCAACAGGTTTTCCAAACGCACTCCATTAGGAATTTTTCCGACGTGTAGTGGTTTTCGTGCGCGAGTGTGCTCGCGCGATTCCTGTTTTTTCTGTGTTGTTGCGAAGCCTGCAGATTTACTCCGCGTGTAAGTAATTCCTGTAGAGGACTGTCGGGAAAATAGGTGCTTCCCGTGGGAAGCAAGAGCTTGGCGGTTTCTGCACAGGTGGGTGAGTGGTTAAAGCCAACAGACTGTAAATCTGTCCCTCCTAGCGAGGTACGAAGGTTCGAATCCTTCCCTGTGCACCAGGATTTTTGTGAAGCGATTGGTGGTAGCGTTTGCGGCTTTCGCGGTTCTGGCCGGACTGGCGTGGAGCACGCTGCCCGATGAGCGTATACGAGCGGCAACGCTGGTGATTCTGGGTTTATTTGCGGTGAAGACGTGGTTGTATCGCAAAGAATTGTCGCGCCCGCCGGAAGAGTGAATGGTTGAGAGCTGACGGCCAATGGCTGACAGCGAGGTTTCTAGCCGATGTAGCTCAGTTGGTAGAGCACTCCCTTGGTAAGGGAGAGGTCACCAGTTCAATCCTGGTCATCGGCTCCAGTTTAGCGAATGGCTTGTGGTCGTTGGGCTGATGGCAATTAAAAGCCGGCAAGAGCGCAGCTTCAGCCGGTGAGGTTTTGCTGACAGCTAGGTCTTGCGGGAGTAACTCAGTGGTAGAGTCACAGCCTTCCAAGCTGTTGGTCGCGGGTTCGATTCCCGTCTCCCGCTCCAGAATTCTGATCGGGTGTGAACGACGGTGACCTACGAGCAGGCAGTCATAAAAATTGAGAAAGAAGCACAGTTCACGGAACTGAAAGCAGCGATTGAACGCGTGTTTGCTCCGGGTTCGGTCGAAAAGCTGCTGAAGCGGCTGGATAGTCGTGGCATTCGAATCCGTAATTTCGATGGCGTGCTGGATCAGCAGATCATCGAGTATGTGGATGCGTCGCTAAAGAAGAGCGGCAAGACTGCCAAGGGACTGTACCAGGTACTGACGCTTACCGATCAGGGGCAGATGCGCGAGTTCTACCTGTCGAAGCTCGAGCAGGTGGAAGAGGCACTGCGACATAAGTTCCGCAAGGTTTTTCAGTATTACTGAGATACGCGGGCGAGGGCGCCCGCGCCACATGAATAACGAGCTAAAGGCTACGGCCGAAAGCTAGAGGCTGACAGGAAATGGCGAAGGAAAAATTTGAGCGTAATAAGCCGCACTGCAACGTAGGCACGATTGGTCACATTGACCATGGCAAGACGACGTTGACGGCGGCCATCACGAAGGTGTTGCAGAAGCACAACCCGAAGATCGTGTTCCGCTCGTTCGATTCGATCGACAATGCACCGGAAGAGAAGGCGCGCGGCATCACGATTGCCACGGCGCACGTCGAGTACGAGACCGCGAACCGGCACTACGCGCACGTCGACTGCCCCGGACACGCCGACTACATCAAGAACATGATCACGGGCGCGGCCCAGATGGATGGCGCGATTCTGGTGGTGGCGGCGACCG
>QIAH01000096.1 GCA_003225465.1 Acidobacteriota bacterium
GGTTAGCACCCCTGCGGTAAAGGCGACGAAGCATTTTTCTCAACCGAAGCTGACAATTGGCCTGGACCTGGGCAACCGATCGAGTTGGTATTGCCTGCTAGACGAAGTGGGTGAAGTAGTGTCGGAACAGAAACTGAGCACGACTCCGAAAGCCATGCGGGAAGTGTTTGGCGGAATGGACAATGGCATCTGAGTTAGAGTAGTAAACATTGCCGTGGAAATCTCGCGACGGGTCGTCCCAAGCATTGAGCACCGCGCTATCCCCGAAGGCAAGCGTCCAAAGGCCATTGGGATGGTGCGGGTCAGGACCTGCGTGTGGCCGTGTTAATTGAGTGCGTCGGCTCAATGCGTCGTAGCTGAAGCCGAAGGAACCAGCCCAGGAGTTCGCCATCCCATTCAGCCGGTTCAACGTGTCATAGCCGTAGGTGGCGATGCTGCCGTCGGGCGCGGTCAGGGATTTTCGGTTCGACGCGGTGTCGTAGGTGTAGGCGTTCGAGAACGGACTGCTGGGCAGGAACGCGTACTGCGTGGTCGTGCCGATCAGGCGTCCCATGTTGTCGTAGGCGGCCCACTACCACCGGAGACCACTTGGCTGAGTAACGGTCTTTTGCCTCTCACAAACAGTCCAAAGCTGACACAACTCTGTCTGTTGCCGGTCCTAGCTTGAAAACACAAGTTTACCAACTCAATTATTGAACTCGGGGTCTCTCGTCAGTGCTGCTGGACGAGGTCAGGCAGGCGAATTCGCGTTGAAGAGTACGGAGTTCCTCTGTGGGAGGGGCCATTCCACCAAAGCTGGCGAGGTAGTACGTTTCAATCAGGTGACGAGATGCCCTGCGAATATCAGGTGAGACTTTCTCGGCGGTAATGGTCTCCAGATGTTCGAGCGGTGCGCGATGTGCGGGACGCGCGACCCCACATTTGGACCAGTACGCGTCTAGGTGGCCGAGCAACTGAGCCAGCTCCGGTGCGCTCTCGATGGGTTCGAGTTGTACCCCCGCTGTGCCATTCTGGTGGACGAGTTTCCTCCATCGCATGTAGCGCGCCCGCCAAACCAGGACTATCGCAGCTAGCGTCAGACCGCTCGAAATGAAGGGGAACCCTGGAAGAGATTCCTTCGATTGTTCCCATAACCACCGCAGTCCAGTACGCCAATCTCCTGCGCGCAGGTGTACCAGAATTGCCGCGATCTTGGCCTGCCCCCACTCCAGCGCACCGGCCAACCAACCCCGGCTCAGGCCGGCGTGGAGGGACTCATATTCCGCAGCCGGCGTTGGGTCTGCTTGGACCCAGCCTTCGCCCGGAATATAGGACTCGATCCAGGCGTGCGCGTCCATTTCCCGCACCACGTAATGGTCACCGCTCCGGTTGTTCTCTGTCAGGTGGAATCCGCTAACGTAGCGAGTTGGTACCCCCTCCTGCCGCAGCAAGACTGCCGCCGCACTGGCGAAATATTGGCAATAGCCCTTCTTCTTTTCGAACAAGAATTCCGCGACGGGCTGCGATGAATGAAAGCTTCCCACCTTCAGGGTGTAGTGGTACTCGTGCTGCAAGTAGCTGACTGTGCGTCTGAGTTTCTCTCTCGGCGAGGAAGCGCCTTCAGCCAGCCGCGTGGCAAGTTCGTGGACACGTGGATCAGTGTTTTCCGGGAGCTCAAGCGCTTCCTTCAATTCCTGACCAGAAGCCTGGCCGACCTGAACGCTATCGCCCTGGTAGCGGTTGAGGATGCCGTAGATTTCTACTCCGGCGACGGATGAAGGTTGGATGTTCTCTTGTGCGTCTACGCGCAAACTCGGCAGGGCTGCGCGGACCAGCAGCTTGTTGCCAGGTGTGACCATCATGCCGTTGTTGAATGCGTTCTGGATGATGCGCGTACGCACACAAGAATTTGAAATCTGGGAAGGCTCCGGTCCGAGGACGGCATAAGCGCTACCCGGAATCTGCTGCAACCACTCACGAATTTCGCCGCCTGGAATTGCGTCCAGCCCTACGGTCCGAAGCGAGTTGGAAATGCCGGGGCGGGCTGTCCAACCGCGTCCGTCAAAATGGGCGTAGGCACGGGCCCGGAGGTCCTGTGGATGATCGGTCCACACGCGCATCGCCACGCGGGAGGAAAGCTTCAACTCCTCCAGATCTCCCAGGCGGGTCGCGTCGGAAAGCCCGGAATATGCGGTGATGTTCGTTTGAAAGAATTGAAATGCCATGTTCTCCGTTTGGGATTGGAGTCGGGGCACCACCACAATGGAGAAGCCCGCCACCATGGCACTCAAAAGGGCAAAGCTCGCCAGACGCAACCACTGTGCAAAAGGCACCTTGCGAACGCCTCGAGCGAGGATAGGGAGCGACAAGTACGCAAACACCGCGGCTCCCGCGCCGGCCAGCAATGGCCGGTGTTTCGCTCCCGGGTTGAAACAGGCCACCACCAGCAACCCCAGCGTCGCAGGGAACAGCGTGGTCGCGCGGGGCCAGACCGGCGTACCCAAGAGAAACAAGCTGGCGAACAGGCTCAGGCCGAAACCCGCCAGCAGCGTGAGACCTGTAGCGGTTCCCGCCGACAACACGGGATAAGCCATGAAAATCAGGCCAAGCACTAAAGCGAAAGTTTCGAAGATGTGGGCGAGGAAACGCGCTCCAGTCCCCAGCCATGCGGGTACACGCTGGATTCGCCAAAATACCGATACCACGCAGGGAAGCCAGAAGCTCCAGACAAGGGGTTGGTCAAGAGCAGTACCGAAGGCGGCAATTGCCACGCAAACTAACACGAACAAGATGAACTGCTCGAGACGTGCGTTGATCG
This sequence comes from Acidobacteriota bacterium, assembly GCA_003225465.1. Classification (GTDB taxonomy): domain Bacteria; phylum Acidobacteriota; class Terriglobia; order Terriglobales; family Acidobacteriaceae; genus Gp1-AA133. The sequence goes on from QIAH01000096.1 coordinate 2,798, forward strand.
GCTCAGGCATGGGGATACTCGGCGGCCAGCAGGCGTTCCACATCGGCGGTCGAAAGCACGCTCACCTCGCCAAGGTTCTCACTCGCCTGCTCCCAAGTCTTTTGGGTGGACCCATCGTGTACGATGATCGCTCGCACTGCGGTGCCGAGTGCGTGCACGCGCTTCAGAAAATCCTCGCGCGGCGTGTCCCAGTCCTGGAGTACGGCGACCACCGTAGTGATCTGCGAGAGTTTCTCGAACAAGTTCGGCCCAATGGTCGCAAATGGCGGATCGTGGCACGGGCCGAGGCAGGCCAGCACATCGAGAATGTTTTCAAGGTAGGCGAGGCTGCGTCCAGCGCTCACTTCATAAACGTCGGGGCCGGCAGCAAGGATGTCAACAATGTCCTCGCTGCGGCTGAAGTAGTCGGCGATGCTGGCAACAACACTGATAGCAGCTTCAAAGGAAGCGTGCTGTGCTGGCGTGAACTTGGACGGCAGAAATGTATCCAGAACGATTGCAATGCGGCAGAAATACTCCTCCATGTATTCCTTCACCACGGGCTCGCCGCGCCGCGCCCAGGAGCGCCAATGAATGTTTTTCACCGGATCACCGGGCCGGTACTCGCGCGTACCGACGAACTCGATCGCCTCGCCAGTGCTGGAAGTGAGCGGGATGCCGCCGGGCTGGTGTCGTCGCCCGAGAGGGACAATGAATTCGTGCATGGAGTAGAAACGCGGATAGACGAGCAGCGGGTGCTCCGGTAAGTCCAAACCACGCGAGACCATCAGGCGGAGCGGGTCGGTGCGACCGAGAACGGGCCCGGGAACAACATAGCGACCGCGGCGAGCAGGCCGCATCTCGACACATGCTTGAGCCAGTGTGCCTTCGTCCTCTTCGAGGAGAACCGAGGTGGGGTGGAAAGAAATTTCGCCAGTCCCTTCGGGCGGCTGACGAAAAAGCAGGCACAGGTCCGAAGGCACCGGGGCTGGTGCGTTGGAGACGCGGGCATGCACTGTGACCGGCCGGGAAGCGGTGGCGCGCTCGGGGAATCGACAGTCAAAATGCACCCGAGGTCGGCGTATCACAGTGAATGCAGCCGCGGCAGCGAACAAGCCGGCGACCATGGCGAAGAGCCAGAAGACCAAGGTGCGTCGGGTATCCAAGCCCAGTATCGCAAGGACGACCATCGACCACAGCAAGTACTGGCCACGGCACGTCAGGCGCTCGCGATATAGCCGGACCACTTTGCTGACGGCGGGAAGTTGTAAAAAGCTGTAGGCCATTCGAATCCCGGCACCCCTGTCAAGCGTGCTCGGCCTTTTTTAAGATGCCCACAGGAACTTTCTCCAGAATCTCTCGGACGATCTCTTCTTTCCGAACACCTGAGTATTTGGCCTTAGTATCTAAAGCAACGCGGTGGGCAAGAGTAGGCACTGCGATGGCCTTCACATCCTCTATTACGGCATAATCCCGACCAGCAACAAAGGCGTGCGCTTGTGTGTTGCGAAAAAGCAGGAGCGAGCCGCGTGGAGAGCAGCCCATCTTCAGCGATGGGTGGTGGCGCGTGGCATCGGCCAGTTCCACGATATAGTCTCCAATGCGCCTGTCCATTTTCACACTGCGCACCGCCGTTTGCAGAGCAACAACTGATGCCGAATCTGCCGCAGTGGTTACGTCGTCAAGCGGATGATGGTGGAATTGTCCGTATAGGACCTCGACTTCTTGAGCCCGTGTGGGATACCCGAGATTGATGTTCATGGCAAAGCGGTCGAGTTGGGCCTCGGGTAGAGGATAGGTGCCATGGAATTCGATGGGATTTTGAGTGGCGATCACCAGAAACGGCGCCGGTAGCGGGTATGTCTTTCCTTCGATAGAGACCTGTCGCTCGCTCATCGCCTCCAGCAAGCTGGATTGCGTGCGTGGCGATGCCCGGTTGATTTCATCTGCGAGCAGAATGTTGGTGAAGATCGGACCCTGCTTGAAGTTGAAACTTCCATCGCGCGGGTTGTAGACGGAAGAGCCTAGGATGTCGGTGGGCAACAGGTCCGGAGTAAACTGCACGCGCTTGAAGTCCGCGGAGAGCGACTTCGCCAGAGCCTTTGCCAGGGTGGTCTTGCCTACCCCCGGCACATCCTCCACCAGGATGTGACCTCCGCTGAGCAAGGCAATGATCGCGTTCTCAATCACTTCGGGCTTGCCAAGGATGACGCGGCCAAGCTGCATGCGTAAGCCGGACAGGTTTTCCTGGTGCTCGCGCTCCATGCCGGGCCCCTCTCTCCTTAATTATTCTTCGCAGTTGAGCGCGCAGACGAATACGCTCACATTGATTCTGATCTGCCAAAGAGCCACGGCCAAGTGACCGACGTAACCGAACCCAGTTGAGCCTCGGAAATTGCAGATAGATACCGGAAGGGTTTCCCTCACATTCGAGAAGGCGCTCGCCCGGGCGCGTCCGGAACCGTGCGCCCGTTTAACTGACGGAGGACCCAACGGAAGCAACTGAGCGGCAGTGACAACACTGCCGGCGATGCCGGCCTGACTGGATGGCTCATTCAAGCCCGGTTTTGGCTTGAGTGGGGCTGTGCCGCGAGCCGGGTCAGCATCCCCGCTTCCAAGTGGCATTCCCTGCTCATCGAAACCAGCTCATCGAAAACCGGGACACCCGTAAATTAAACAAAATCAGATAGGACTCGAAGGAACTCAGTCATGAGAAAAGTCAATGTGCTTGAATTTGTCTCCCTGGATGGTGTCATACAAGCCCCAGGCGGGCCCGAGGAAGATACCAGTGGCAGCTTCGCGTATGGCGGGTGGACAAGTCCACACTCCGACGCCGTTTCTTCAGCGGCCATAAAAAAGCAGATGAACCTGCCGTTTGACTTATTGATAGGGCGCAGAACCTTTGACATTTGGGCACGATTCTGGCCGCAACATAATGACGTGTGGCCAGCCGTCAACCGAGCGACCAAGTACGTCGCCTCGAATACCCTGACTTCTCACGAATGGCAGCCGTCGGTGTTTCTAAACGGAGATATTGCGGAAAGAATCACCAAAATCAAGCAACAGGAAGGGCCGGATTTGCACGTGTATGGAAGCGCAAATCTTGTTCAGACGCTGCTCAAGCATGATTTGGTCGATGCGTTCTGGCTGAAGATATTTCCGATCACGTTGGGCGCTGGAAAACGATTGTTTGCCGAGGGCACGATCCCGGCGGCATTCAAGGTGACGGAAAGCACAGTCACCTCGAAAGGCGTCATCATCGTGAATTACGAGCGTGCCGGCGCAGTCCCAACCGGAAGTCTATAAACATTCGGCGGGTGGCCCTGGCCAGGCGTCGCCCTTCGGTTCCCCTGATAACCACCAACGACCGAGAGGGCGGGCGCCCAAATTAGGGCAAGAATATACTTGACTCATCAACACATTTCCGCTAGATTAGGTTCATGGCAAGCGAACCTAAAACCCTCCAGCAGGCAATCAACTACTTCGCCGATCCTGACAACTGCCTGAAGTATCTCATCGCACGGCGCTGGAAGGACGGCGTTGTGTGCCCCACCTGCGAATCCAAGAACGTAAGCTTCGTTGCTTCGCGGCGCGTGTGGCAGTGCAAGACTCGCCATCCGAAGTCTCAGTTCTCCATCAAGGTCGGAACTATCTTCGAGGATTCGCCTATCGGCCTAGACAAATGGCTCACTGCGATGTGGATGATGGCGAACTGCAAGAACGGCGCTAGCTCGTGGGAGATGCACCGCACTTTAGGAGTTACCCAGAAGTCGGCATGGTTCATGCTGCAACGGATTCGCTTAGCGATGCAGGGCAAGAACGCGGGCAAGCTCGGCGGTCCCGGCTCTGAAGTCGAAATCGATGAAACTTTCATCGGAGGCAAATCCCGCAACATGCACCGCAGCAAACGTGCGCGCGTCATTACCGGCACTGGCGGAAAAGACAAAGCGATGGTCATGGGAGTGTTGGAGCGTGGCGGACAAGTGCGCGCCATGGTGGTAGAGAATCGCCATCGAGCCGAACTCCAGAAGCAAGTGCGTGAGCACGTGGAAGCAGGCGCGGCAATTTTCACTGATGAATTGGCATCGTACAAAGGACTGAGCACCGAGTACGACCATGCCGTCATTGATCACGCGGTTGAATATGTGAACGGCAACATCCATACCAACGGGATGGAAAACTTCTGGAGCCTGTTGAAGCGCGGCCTGCATGGAACCTATGTGAGCGTCGAGCCCTTCCATCTTTTCCGATACATCGATGAGCAGGCGTTCCGCTACAACAATCGCAAAGATGCGGATGCAACAAGTTGAACGACGCAGACCGTTTCAGTCTTGCAGTTTCACAAATCCTTGGAAAGCGGCTCACCTATGCGGAGGTGACTGGCAAGGTGGGAGAAACGGCGTTCTAATCCTTTGCGGTTGAAACGGGGAAGAATCAAGACTTCTTAGATTTGGGACCACGGCGGTGCGGGTTTCTCGCTACCGCCCTTCGGTGCTCTTCGATGCGTTGCTTGATAACGCTGTGCGGAACGGAGAGCACCTGATCGACAAGTCGCGTAAAGTTCGCAAATTCGCCCTGTTCATTCTTGGCGGGATGCGTCGGGCGAGTTGGCTTTTGGGGCATGGCTCTCTTTGCCTTCAGAATCGAGGGTAGAGAGTTGTGTGTCAAAAGTCAATTCAACTGTAGGAAAGTCTTCGTGCATCTTGCTTATCTCGACGATTCGCAACAGCAGGGGGCTCTTGCGATGTTTGGAGCTATTGTAATTCCCAACGGTGAATTCGGATGGGCGGAACGGATGCATTCGATTGCCGTAACGCAACTCTTTCCTGTCGATGAAATAGAAGAACGATTCCAAGAGTTTCACGCATACGAATTGTTCAAAGGAGAAGGGGCATT
>QIAH01000097.1 GCA_003225465.1 Acidobacteriota bacterium
CTGGCGATGAGCCAGTGGCACCAGCTGTGGAATCATCCCGATGCGGCCACGACGAAGAAGGGTCTCACGGAGATGAAAAGGGCGCAGTCGTTGCATGCCGCGACGCCGCGGGAGCGCGATTACATCGCTGCGATGAAGACGTTTTATGGGGGCAAGGGAGACTTTTATGCTCGGGCCGGCGCGTACTCAAAGGGCATGGAGAAGGTCTACGAGCGCAATCCGGAGGACCACGAGGCGGCGGTTTTTTATGCGCTGTCGATCCTGGCAGCGAATGAGGGAAACGATCCGACCTTTGCCGCTGAGAAGAAAGCAGCGGCCATCCTGGAGAAGCTATTTGCGGCTGAGCCGGATCATCCGGGAGTGGCGCACTATCTGATTCACGCTTATGACAAGCCGCAGCTGGCGGAGTTGGGGCTGCCCGCGGCGCGGCGTTATGCGCAAGTGGCTCCGGCGGCGCCGCACGCGCTGCATATGCCCTCGCACATCTTCGCCAGGGTTGGCATGTGGCAGGAGGACATCAATTCGAATCTGGCCTCGGTGGCAGCTACGCGCAGGACGGCGGCCATGCACATGGGCGGAGAGGGCCACCAGTTCCACGCCATGGACTTCCTGTTTTATGCGTACCTGCAGAGCGGGCGCAATGCGGATGCCAGGGCGCTGATCGAAGAAGTGAAGGCGATGCCGGACACGATCCACAACATGTACGGAATGGACTACAACCCGCGCGCGGCCACTCTGGTGCACTTCACGGCGGTGTATCCGATTGAGATGCGTCATTGGGCGGACGCGGCGGCTTTGACACCGACGGCTGTCGCGGGAACGGCCGAAGATTCGGTGATCTACTGGGCGCGCGCGATCGGGGCAGCACACCTGGGGAACGCGGAGCAGGTGCGCAAGGATGCCGAGCAGATCGACACGATCCATACGAAGCTGGTTGCGGAGAAGAAAAAAGACTTCGCTGAAACCGTGGACGATGATCACAAGCAGGCGCTGGCGTGGTTGAGCGTGGCGGAGGACAAGTATGACGATGCGCTCGCGATCCTGCGTCCGCTGGCGGACAAGAACGATTCGCTTGGGGAGGAACCGTCAGGAATTCCGACGCGAGAGATGCTGGCGGAAGTTCTCATGATGGCGAAGCGTCCGGAGCAGGCACTGGCGGAGTATGAGACTGATCTGAAATTCAATCCCAACCGCTTCAATGGCCTGTACGGTGCGGCGCAGGCCGCCGAAGCAGCAGGCAAGCAGCAGAAGGCCGCGCAGTACTACGCGGAGCTGGTAAAGGTGTGCGCGGGATCGAATTCGGAACGTCCGGAACTCAGCCGGGCCAAGGGACTGGTCGCGGAGAAGTAAGCGATGAGGGAAACGGTCCGGAGTTTGCGTATCTATTTTATCTTAAGCGGGCTTGTGAGTCTTTGGTTCGGATTTCAGAGCCTGGTCTCTGATTTTCAGGCCGGGATCTCTCCTGTCATGATCCTTGTAATCGCGACAGGAGTCGCAAGCGCAGGTTTAGCGCTCGGTTTCCTTTATGTGGGGTTGTTTCTTGAAAAACTTCTGCAGCATTCCTCGAACTGGATCGTTGTGTTGCTCTACGCCAGCATCGGCCTGGCCGTCCTGAGTTCCACGCTTAGCTTTCTGGGCGGCGGCGGAGTGACTGCCATTGTTGTTCTTGCTGTTACTCTGCTGATCTTGTGGTATCTGCTGAGAAATGTCCGCCGATTAGCAGCGGAAGAGTAGGGCTGCCAAAGGAAATGGCGTCCGCCGTTAAATGTGAAAATCAGCATGGTCGCTGCGCCCGCATTGCTTTCATTTCGATCGAGAAGGTACAACTACCAGCCCTGGGAAAGTTTGATCCGACCGGGTTTGGGAGTTGCACGTGGAGGAATTCGAACGGCGTGTACAGGACAGTTTTCGGCGCCAGGCCTTCATGAAGACATTAGGCGCCGAGATCGCAACGCGGAAAATGGGCGAGGTAGAGATCCGTTTTCCCTTCCATCGTTCGCTGACGCAGCAGAATGACTTCGTGCATGCTGGCGCGATTACCAGCATTCTGGACTCTGCGTGTGGCTATGCCGCTTTAAGCGTCGCTCCCCTGGATCACGATGTCTTGAGTATTGAGTTCAAGGTAAATTTTCTGTCGCCCGCGGTGGGCGAGGAGTTTTGCGCACGCTCCCACGTGAAGCGCGCGGGCAAGAACTTGATCGTGTGCGCCGCCGACGCATTCGCGCTAAAGAACAGCCAGGAAAAGTTGGTGGCCACCATGCTGGCGACCATCATGGCAGTAATGCGCATTGCGTAGGCCCAGACGCCTCGTCTGGGCAGCCGGGCGGCAGCCCGGCTTGGGGTGAGCGGAAAGGATATGAGCCGACAGCCCCGGAAATAAGACAAAGCTTCACTGAACTGAGCAGACGGGGCCTCTGCCATACGCGAGCTAATCCCTGGCGCGGTTCTTGATCCAGATGGGGGTTCCGACGAAGCCAAAGGCATGCCGGATTTGGTTTTCGAGGAAGCGCTGATAGGAGAAGTGCAGCTGCACAGCTCGGTCGGTGAACAGGATGAAGGTGGGTGGTGCGACGTTGGCCTGCGTCATATAAAGAATTTTCACCCGCTGCCGCATAGGAACGGAGGCGCGTTCGAAATCCACCGTCTTCAGGAAGCGATTCATTTCGCCCGTGCCGATGCGCTTGCGCCGCTCGCGCGCAACTTCCTCGAGCAACGGAAAGATTTTCTCGACGTTCTTGCCGGTACTGGCCGAGATGAACAGCACCGGCGCGTAATTGAGGAACTTCAGCGCTCCGCGCAGACGCTGAAGATAGAGACTCTGATCATTCGGACTCTTCGAATCCTGGATGCGGGCTGCGCGAGCTTGACTGATGGCGCGTTTCTTTCCGGTTGTCACCAAATCCCACTTGTTGATCAGGATGATCATCGACCGGCCGCTCTCGTGCGCATAGCCCGCAATGGTGGCGTCGAGTGCGCTGACCCCTTCGGTCGCGTCTATGACGAGCAGCGCAATGTCGGCCTCTTCGAGGTGCTTGCGCGCCATCACGACCGAGAGCTTCTCCGCCATCAGGTGCGTCTTGCCTTTACGGCGGATGCCGGCGGTGTCGATGAAGCGAAAGCGCTGGCCATCGCGCTCGACCAGTTCATCAATCGCGTCGCGTGTGGTGCCGGGGATCGGTGAAACGATGGCACGCGATGTGCCCGTGAGCTGGTTCAGCAGGGTCGATTTGCCGACATTGGGATGGCCGATGATGGCAACTTTCACTTCGGTCGGTAGTCGTTGGTCGTGAAGATCAGTCGGTGGTTGTTGGTCGTTGGTCGTCGCAGGGGCGGTCGTCGGTCGTCGGACGTCAGTCGTCGGCTCTTCGGTAAATGCAGTTTGGGCTTCCTGGGCCGTTCCACCGTTGTCTTTTGTTTTCTCCGTGACCTTTGTGTCCTCTGTGGTTAGGTGGTTTGGATTTTCTTCCGCAGGTGGCAGGGTCGCGATGAAGGTATCCAGCAAATCGTCGATGCCGCGGCCGTGCTCGGCGGAGATCGGAAACAGCTCCTTCACGCCCAGCCGATGGAAATCGCCCTCGAGCCCGACTTGCTTGTCGCTGTCGATTTTATTGACAGCGATGTAGAGCGGCTTGCCGGTTATGCGGAGCAAGTGGGCGAGTTCGAGATCCGGCGCAGCGAGCTCGGTGCGGCCATCGACGACCATCACGATCGCGGCAGCTTCGTCGAGGGCAACCCGGGCTTGCCGGAGGATCTCTGCCGGAATGAAGTCTTTGTCGTCGGGAACAATACCGCCGGTGTCCACCACGCGGAAGTCGCGCCCACGCCACTCGCTGTCGCCATAGAGGCGGTCTCGGGTAATGCCGGGTTCATTGCCGACGATCGCACGGCGCGAGCCCACCAGCCGATTGAACAGCGTGGATTTACCCACGTTCGGGCGGCCCACGATGGCGAGCAGGGGAACCTTCGCCTCCTCACGGGAGGGGACGCCCGTCGCTCCAGCACGCAACATGGATTTTGGGATCGGCACGGCAGCAATTTTCACAAGCTCTATAATAGTGCACGGACGACGCAGGCACAGGCGCCCGGCCTCTAGTTTGTGGAGACCGATGACACTTGCGCATGCGCGAACGTTTCCTGTGCTCAGCCCCTCACAGCCCGTCTCTTCCAGAAGCACCCATGACGTTTCGCTGTACAACTTCTTCGCGCCCGGAGGCGTGCTCTCGAAAACACATCCCGCTTATGAATTTCGCCGCGGACAATTACAAATGGCGCAGGCGGTCGAGCAGGCTTTAGCCGAGAAGCGGCACCTCATCGTCGAAGCCGGCACCGGTACCGGCAAGACTCTGGCGTATCTCCTGCCGGTGATTCGCTCCGGCAAGCGCGTCATCATTTCGACCGGAACGAAGAATCTGCAGGAGCAGCTTTTCTATAAAGACGTTCCTTTCCTCGAGCAGGCCCTCTTCCCGAACGGCGAGGGCAAGCTGAATGTCTGCTACATGAAGGGGCGCAACAATTATCTCTGCAAGAAGAAGCTGTACGACCTGACCGATCAACCCGTACTTTCCGGGCTCGAGGAAATCGAGCACTACCGCGCGATCGCTGCCTGGGAGAAGACTACGCATACCGGCGACCGTGCCGAACTCGCGTCCCTACCGGAGGCAAGCGCTCTCTGGCACAAATTGGATGCGCGTTCTGACACCTGCCTCGGCCAGAAATGTAGTGCGTTTGAGACCTGTTTCATTACCGAGATGCACCGCCGGGCGATGGAGAGCGACATCATTATCGTCAACCATCATCTGTTCTTCGCCGATCTGTCCATCAAGCGGGCGTCGGAATATGCACCCGATGCGGGAATTCTGCCTGAGGCGGCAGCGGTGATTTTTGATGAAGCACACGAACTGGAGGACGTCGCCGGGAGTTACTTCGGAGTAGCGGTCAGCAACCAGCGCGTGGAGGAGCTAGTGCGCGACGTCGAAGCCTCCCTCATGCGCAACAAACTGCTCTCCGCGGCGATCATGGGTGCGCTGAAGAGCCTGCGCGATCGTTCGCACCTGTTCTTTTCAGTGTTGCCGGCGGGCGAAGGCCGATTCGCCTTCGAGAACCGTCGTGAATTCCTTGAAGAGAATGGCGACGAATTCCTCGCGCTGCAACAGTCATTGGAGCGACTGGGCGCGGAGTTGCAAAACCTGCCCAGCAAAGCGGAGGAAATCTTCACGTTCTCGCGGCGGGCGCGGGAGTTGCAAGTGCAACTTGGTTTTCTGATGGAATCAGAGGACCACAACACGGTTTTCTGGATCGAACGCAGAGGAAGGGGATTCTCTCCACGAAGACAGCGGGACCCGGACGCAGCTAAAGAATCGGCGGACACTTCTCGTGCGATTTCCGCGGGCGGGCGGCAAACCGTCTACCTGCAGGCTACGCCCATCGATGTGGGGCCCATCCTGAAGAGCACGCTCTTTGAGCAACTGGAAACCGCGGTGCTGACTTCGGCCACTCTGGCAGTTAGCGGCGGCTTCGAGTATATGAAGCGGCGACTGGGTCTCGAACACGTGCGCGAGGTCGTTTTACCGTCGCACTATGACTATGCGCGGCAGGCGCTCTTTTATGTTCCGCCAGATTTGCCCGATCCGCGCACCCCACAATTCGCCGCGAAAGCCACCGACCGCATTCGCCGCCTGCTCGAGGTCACCCGTGGCCGCGCCTTCGTGCTCTTCACCAGCTACGCGCAGATGAACGAGGTCTACCATCGCTTGCTGGGCGAACTCGAATTCCCCATGCTTCTGCAGGGTGACGCACCCAAAAGCGCCCTGCTCGAGGAATTCCGCCTGACCCCGCACGCGGTGCTGTTCGCGACATCTTCCTTCTGGCAAGGCGTGGACGTGCAGGGCGAACAACTCAGCTGCGTGATCATCGACCGGTTGCCCTTCGCGGTGCCCAGCGATCCGGTCGTGGCTGCGCGCGTGAAAGCGATCGACCGCGAAGGGGGAAACGCGTTCTTCGACTACCAGGTGCCCGCTGCCGTTATCACGCTGAAGCAAGGCTTCGGTCGCCTCATCCGCTCGCTGCACGACCGCGGCCTGCTTACCCTGCTCGACAACCGTATCCTGAAGAAAGCCTACGGGCGGATGTTCGTCGAGAGCTTGCCCAACTACCGCCGCACGACCGACCTACGCGAGGTGGAGCAGTTTTTTGGAGCGGGCTCGGACTGAGATGGCCCTGAATTGGGGTCGAAAATCCTCGGACCGCACGCCGATTTTCCACGCACTGGCGCAGTCCGGAAATCGGCGTAAAATCAGCTCCTCGCGTAGAATATTGAATTGGGTAGGCGTGTGCGGAGGCGCTGTGCTGATGCAGGCCTGCCGGGGGATTCATGTACGAAGTAACAGTCGAGGATACGTTCGCGGCGGGTCATTATCTGCGCAATTACAAGGGCAAGTGCGAAAACCCGCACGGACACAACTACAAAGTGCGCGTGACGCTTGCTGGAAAAGAGCTGGATAAGGCCGGGTTGCTTCTGGATTTCAAGGACTTGCGGGAAGTGATGAAACACGTGATCGATCGGCTCGATCACCAGATGATTAACGATATCGCGCCCTTTACCCAACTGAATCCGTCGGCGGAAAATCTCGCCAAATATTTTTACGACGAAACCAATGGTCGCCTGAAAAACGTGACGAGCGGCCGGGTGTTCGTGCGCGATGTAACGATCTTTGAGACGGACACCACGACCGCCAAATATTCCGAGTAGGAAGTCACGATTGTTCGCAGTCTTCAGCTGTTGGCTTTCAGCTTTTAGCTCGAACCACTGGCGCCGAACGTGGAAAGCTCAAAGGTTGTGCGCAAAATCGTTGATGTGCGGGAGCCTTGGTTCTGGGCTAACGACCAACGACTAACGACCAAAGACTGTTTCATGCAAATCACCGAGATTTATAAGTCATTGCAAGGAGAATCGACACATGCCGGGCTGCCGTGCGTGTTTGTGCGCCTGACGGGCTGCAACCTGCGCTGCTCCTGGTGCGACAGCGAGTACACTTTCACCGGCGGACGGCGGATGGCATCAGAAGACGTCTTTGATGAGGTAAAGCGCTTGAGCCCGCATGGCGGGCTGGTCGAAATCACAGGCGGAGAGCCTATGCTGCAGGAGCGCGAACTGGTGCCATTCATGGAGCTCCTGGTGGACGCTGGTTACAAGGTGCTGATTGAGACCAGTGGGGAGCGGCCATTGGCTCGCGTGCCTAAATCGGTCATTAAGATTGTGGATGTGAAGTGTCCACATTCGGGTGAGGCGGACACATTCGATTTGGCAAATCTGGATGCCCTCTGGTCGGACGATGAGGTGAAATTCGTGCTCAGCGATCGCGTGGATTACGAATTTGCGCGCGATTTCGTCACACGCCACGGACTGGCGCAACGTGTGAATGCCGTGCTCTTCTCCCCGGCCTTCCGCAAGGACGCGACCGGGGCGCGCGATTCGTCACATTGCTTACTCGATCCGCAGGAACTGGCCGATTGGATGCTCGCCGACGATGTCCCGGCCCGCCTGGGACTGCAGATCCATAAATTTATCTGGGATCCAGCCGTGAAGGGCGTTTGAGAAGCGGGGCGTTCGGTGGTCAAGAACACCTGAGTTGGACTGGTAGCCCGCCACAGATGATCGACATTGGGCCGCCGTTGGCTCCTGGAAATTGCATCTAAACCATGGTGGAAAGCAGAAAACGCGCAGTGGTATTGCTAAGCGGGGGCATGGATTCGTGTGTCTGCGCGGCGCTTGCGGCTCGCGACTTCCACCCGGCCGCACTCCACATCAGTTATGGCCAGCGGACTGAAGAACGCGAACGTAAGGCCTTCCTGGAGATCTGCGACCGGCTCGGCATCCGCGACCGGCTGCTGGCGAAGAACCATGCTTTGCGGGCGATTGGTGGCTCAGCTCTCACCGACACCAGTATAGCCGTGCCTGAGCCGCATGCCATTGGGCGAGAGATTCCCGTGACATACGTGCCTTTCCGCAACGCGCATTTTATCTCGGTGGCCGTGAGCTGGGCCGAGGTTCTAGGCGCAGGAAAGATCTACATTGGCGCAGTGGAGCAGGACAGTTCCGGATATCCCGATTGCCGTCCTGCATATTACGATGCTTTCAACCAGGTAATTCGGGCTGGAACTAAGGAAGGCAACATCGAAATCGTTACCCCGCTGATTGCGCTGCGCAAACATCAGATTGTGAGGCTCGGCCTTGAACTGGGCGCGCCCTTCGATTTAACTTGGTCGTGCTATAGCCGGGAAGATCGGGCCTGCGGCGTCTGTGATAGCTGCGTGCTGCGGTTGCGCGGGTTTCACGAAGCTGGAGCGGCGGATCCAATTTCCTATGTGGGAAACACCACCGCGGCAGTCGCGTCGCTGAGCTAGGCTGTAGGAGTTTGGATTTTGAGATTTCAGATTTGAGATTGCAGATTGACGAAGATTCGCTCGCGACTTCCCACTCTGCAATCTGAAATCTGCAATCATAAATGGAACTAGCCGGGAGGCTCCTATGAAACAACGTTTTGCATGGACATTGCTGGTCGCCCTGGTGCTGGGCCTGTGTGTGCCGCCTTTGTTGGCCCAGGCCACGGGCACGGTGAAGGGTGTTTGCAGGGATGCCGAGGGAAATCCCGTAACAAGCGGCACCGTGGAATGGCTAAGTATGGATACGGGCCGCAAATACATTCTCAAACTCAACAAAAAAGGCGAGTATTTTTCGCTGGGCATCGCGCCGGGCAAATACAAAGTCACGCTGTTCGGTCCAGATGGAAAAGAAATGTTCCACATGACGGGCATTCCTGTCGGTCTGGATGAACTCACGCAGGATATTGACCTCAAGAAGGAAGCGGCAACCCAGTCTACTGGCCAGGGCCTGACTCCGGAGCAAAAGGAGCAACTAAAAGCGCAACAGGAGGCCCAGGCGAAAGCGCAAAAAGAAAACATGACGGTCAAGACGCTCAATGAGAAACTGCTGGCCGCCAAGACCGCGACTGATGCGGGCGATTTTGAGAGCGCAATCACTACTCTGAAGGACGCGACCGACGTCGATGCCAGTCGCGACCTCCTCTGGTTCAAGCTCGGCGACGCGTATCGCATGTCCGCTAACAAGCAGACCGATCCTGCGGAGAAGAAGAATCGTTACGAGCAGGCTGTCAACGCCTATCAGAAAGCGATCGATCTGAAGACGGCCCATCCCGACCCCAAAGAGCAGGACGCGGGTCAGAAGCTTGCCGCTTACTACAACAATCTGGCCGAGGCCGACGCCAAGTCGGGCAAGATCGATGACGCGGTCACGAACTACAATAAAGCCGCCCAACTGGACCCCGCCCGCGCAGGACAGTACAACTTCAATGTCGGCGCAGTGCTGACCAACGCTGGCAAAGTCGATGACGCAATCGTTGCTTTTGACAAGGTCATCGCCGCCGACCCCACGAAGGCCGACGCCTACTATTGGAAGGGCGTCAACATGATCGGTAAAGCCAGCCTCAAGGGCGACAAGATGGTCGCTCCCGACGGCACCGCGGAGGCCTTCAACAAGTATCTGGAATTGGCTCCTACCGGACCGTACGCTCAGCCCGCCAAGGACATGCTGGCCAGCATCGGGGCATCGGTAGAAACCGGCTTCAACAAGAAGAAAGCGGCCAGCAAGAAGTAGCTTTTCGGCGTGGGGTAAGCCGGCGAGACGCCGGCGCTACTCCTAGTCAATGGCGGCCCACTCGATGAGCCGCTTTTTTTATTTAGTACATCAGCCATTCGACCGCCAGTAACCGCGCCGAGGTTACTAAGGGGCACCTACCTTCCGTCCTTCGCGGAACCCCTTTCCCGCGTTACATTAACGATAGACCCCCCAGGCGTTCGTGGACGCTCTCCCAACTGTGGCAAGGAATCCCTGTACGCTGCGAGGAATGCAATGGCTGCACCGGGCATAGCCCCGATATCGGTTGCCATCGAGGGAGTCCATGAATCCGGCAAAGTGCCCACCCAGGCGCTGCTGGCTGCAATGCTGCGCGCTTCCGAGAAGGTCAGCGACCTGATCTTTTCTCCCGGGCGCCCACCGCAGGTGGAAGTCTTCGGACAGCTGGTGCCGGTGCAAATGGAAGGGCTCACGGTTTTGTCGGCGGATGACACCCGCCGCATCGCTGCCGACTTGATCGGCAATAACAAGCAGGCGATTAACACCCTGCGCGAACAAGGATCCTGCGACATTTCTTATGGACTTCCGGGGCTGGCCCGTTTCCGGGTGAATGCCTTCATACAGCGCGGGAGCTGCGCGGTGGTGATGCGCGTCATTCCGACCGCAATTCCGGAGTTCGAAGCTCTGCATCTGCCCGCGCATCTCGGGGATGTCGCCAATCTGCGCAATGGCATTGTGCTCGTGACCGGGCCAACTTCCTCGGGCAAGAGTTCGACCGCCGCAGCGCTTCTGGATCGCATCAATCGCGAACGCGACTTCCACATCATCACCATTGAAGATCCAATCGAGTTCCTGCATAACCACAAGCGGTCGACGATGCATCAACGGGAACTGCACAGCGATACGCCGAACTTTGCGCTGGCGCTGCGAGCGGCGCTGCGACAGGCTCCCAAAGTCATTTTCGTCGGCGAAATGCGTGACCGGGAAACGATCGAGCTGGTGCTGGAAGCAGCTGACATGGGGCTGATCGTGTTTTCGACGTTGAATACGATTGACGCGTCCAAGACGGTCGAGCGCATTGCGGGCTCCTACACACCCGAAGAGCAGAAAATAGTGCGCGAGCGCTTTGCGAAATCGTTCCGCTTCATCATCTCGCAGCGCTTAATCCCGCGCGCCGACGGCAACGGACGGTTGCCGGTCTTTGAAGTGCTGAAGTCCAACGGACGAACCCGGGAGTGTGTCGAAAAGGGTGAGCAGGAAGGCAAGACCTTGCTCGAGGCCATCAAGAGCGGCGAAGCTGATGGCATGCAGTATTTCGACAGTGAAATTGCCAAGCTGGTCCGCAACGGGCTGGTCGATCTGGAAACGGGAGTCTCGTTCTCCAGCAACGCCGCTGTGTTGGGGCAGGAACTGGCGAAGTAGGGCAGTCGTCGCTTCTTGCCAACGACTAACGACCAACGACTGTCTTCGCTGGCGACTGACGACTGACGACTGAATACCGTATCATCAGCGGCATGGCCGCGCTTCCGCAACCACCCTCAATTCTGACCTTCGAAGAAGCCCGCCACGTTGTAGAAGGGCACGCCGCGCAGGTGCAGCCTCAAATCAAAGAAAAAGTCGAGCTCTTCGCCAGCATCGGACGAGTCTTAGCTGAGCCCATTGCCGCCGATCGCGACTACCCGCCCTTTCGCCGAGCCATGCGCGACGGCTACGCTTTACGAGCCGCGGACCTCACCAACCTCCCGGTGACGCTCGAGGTGATTGGCGAGATCAAAGCCGGTGCCGAGCCGGCGGCCCTGCCGCGCGAGGTGGCCGCGGGGCAAGCCGCCGCCATCATGACGGGAGCCCCCGCGCCGGATGGCGCCGATGCGGTCGTCATGGTCGAATATACGTCGCTGAGCGGTCAGCGGGTGACCGTGACCCGCGCTGTTGGCAGTGGCGACAACATCGTTGCGGCCGGATCGGAGGCACGCAAGGGGCAAGTCCTCCTGCACCATGTCGCATTAGCCGCATCGGTCGGGTTGCAATCGGTTTCTGTTTTTCGACGTCCGGAAGTCGCCATCCTTTCCACTGGGGACGAAATCGTGGAAATAGGCGAGCGCCCTGGTCCGCACCAGATCCGCAATTCAAACAGCTATTCACTGGCCGCGCAGGTTCAGGACGCCGGCGGCGTACCCAAAATGCTGGGGATTGCCCGCGACGAAGCCGTCCCCTTGCGTCGCTTGATCGAGCAAGGTCTGAAGCACGATCTACTGCTGCTTACCGGTGGAGTTTCCATGGGCCGGTACGACCTGGTCGAGCAGGTGCTTGCGGAGCTTGGTGCTGAGTTCTTCTTCACAGGCGCGCAGATTCAGCCGGGTCGGCCGGTTGTTTTCGGCCGAGTACAAGAGCGCTATTTCTTTGGTCTGCCAGGAAACCCGATTTCCACGATGGTCACCTTCGAGCTGTTTGCAAGGCCACTGCTCGAAGCCTTGGCGGGGATGGCGGCCCGCGAGCTGTCGTTTGTGCATGCCAGGCTCAAATCAGAGATCAAAACCAAGACGGGGCTCAGGCGATTTCTGCCGGGATTGCTATCCGGAGAGTTTGAGCAGGCAGAGGTTGAGTTGGCTGGCTGGCACGGCTCGGGGGATGTCGCGGCCATGGCGCGCTCCAACTGCTACATCGTCATTCCTCCCGATCGCGAACGGATTGCGGCGGGAGAGTGGGTGGCAATCCTGATGAGATGAAAGTTTAAGAGTAGCGCCGCCGTCCCGGCGGCTGTCGTTGCAGGCGTCCCGCCCGCAACCGCGGAGCAAGATGCTTCTTCGAGTAGTTCCTACGCAGGCTTTAGCCGGCAAGATGCCGGCGCTACTTTTTGAAACTCTGAAACTCTCTCCCTGTAAGATATTTCTTCATGCCCCGCAAGCTCTCCCATTACGACCGTGCCGGCAAGGCGCGCATGGTGGACGTCAGTGACAAATCGGTGACTCACCGCGAAGCCGAGGCGAGCGCGTTCGTCGCGATGAAACCCGCCGTACTCAGGGCGCTCCCGAAAAATCCCAAGGGAGACCCGCTTGAGGTCGCGCGGGTGGCGGGCATCATGGCGGCTAAGCAGACGTCGAACCTGATCCCGATGTGCCATCCGCTGCCGCTGGCGCACGTTGAAGTGACTATGCGGCTGTGCGAGAATGGCGTCGCTGTTACCTCAAAGGTTACCACCACGGCCGCAACCGGCGTGGAGATGGAGGCGCTGGTGGCGGCCAGCGTCGCTGCCCTGACCGTATACGACATGTGTAAGGCTCTCGATAAGGGCATCGAAATTCGCGAGATTGTGCTGCAACGCAAGTCCGGCGGCAAGAGCGGGGACTATGCCCGTTCGCCAAGAAAGTCGTAGTCAGGCATGTCGACGAACGTCAAAGTGCTGCTGGTCGACGACAATCCCATGGTGCTCGGGATGCTGAAGCAATCCCTGTCCACGCTCGGGCAGGTCTCAACGGCCACCGACGCTGCGGATGCATTGCTGAAGGCGGTCGATGACCCGCCCGACCTGCTCGTCACCGACTACCGCATGCCGGGAATGGACGGCCGGCAGCTGATCGAAAAGCTCCGCAGTCGCCAGGCCACCGCCAACTTCGCCGCCATCATTCTGGCCACCAAGACCGATATCACCGAGCGTCTCTCGTCGCAGGATCCGGTCGACGATTTTGTCGAGAAGCCCTTCTTCCTGAGAGAGGCCACTCGCCGCATCAAGCGCGTAATCGACAAGATCGCTCTCGAGAAGATGACCAAGGCCGCGCCTTCCGACGGGGTGCTGCGCGGCAGCCTCGCCCAGATGAATGTGATTGACCTGATGCAGTCGCTCGAAATGGGCCGCAAAAGCTGTCTTCTGACCCTGACCCGCGATAACGAAAAATGCGATGTGTACTTCAGCGAAGGGCAGGTCGTGCATGCCGTGTACGGCACATTGAAGGGGGACCAGGCCGTCTTCAAAGTCTTGCATTGGACGGGCGGCAACTTCCAACTCGACTTTGA
>QIAH01000099.1 GCA_003225465.1 Acidobacteriota bacterium
GAATCGTCCGCGAGCGCCGACGCGGCTTCATCGAAGCTGCGCGCGGCGCCGCGACTGCATCTTTCAAGGCACGCGCATTCGACCAAGCACAAGCTTCACCCGCAACCGAATCCGCCCAGGCTGGGTTGTCCTATCGCTAGCAGGCGATTGCTCACATTTTTACTGGTGACGCCTGACTCGCGACACACTGCCATTTTCCATTCGGCATCTTCACCCATGTATCAGTAAAGCGCTCGTGCGTATCGAGAGGCTTTCCGGAGGCATCGGTACCTTTCGCCTTGAAGTCGCCCGTCGCAACCGCCGTGTTTCCGAAAGCTGTTACCTTAAGATTCTCGTACGCGACGCTGTCATACTTAGTCTTTTTCGCGTCTGCAAGCGATTGGGCCTTGTCGCTGACCTTTCCGTCGCTCCCCGTACTTACGAATTTGTCGGCCAGCAGCGGGGCCACCAAGTCAGGATTATTTGTCTGTTGCGACTGAAGCCATTGTTGCTCCAGGGCTGCGACAGCTCCTTCGGTACCGCCCGCCTTCTTGTCTTGTGACCACGCGGCGCTCGCTAGCGAGAGCACAGCAATCAGACACCACGTCCAAGTTCTGTTCATGGACATCTCCTTTGGTCGAGATTTTCGAAACAGCCTGGCCTGTGTGCGCGCCCACTGTAGGCTCCGGGGCCGTGCTTGTCAAAGAGAAGCTTGGCTGATCACTGACTGTTGAGCTTCTGAAGCATACCGACGGCATTGCGATTCTTCGGGTTGATTGCGAGCGATCTCCTGTAGTTCGCGATGGCCTCTGATTTTTTGCCATCGTCCATATAGGCCTCGCCCAGGCTGTCGTAGACGTTGCTCGACTGCGGATAGGCTTCGACGTTGAGTTGGAAAATACGGATCGCCTCCGCGAGCTTTTTCAACTGAATAAGTTGGTAGCCCAAAGTGTTCAGTTCGTCCTCATCGAAATTGTAGGTGGCCGGTGCTGCGATCTTGAAGTCACGGTATTGCTTAGTAGCGTCGTCGATGCCGCTAGAGGCGATGGTCGCAGAGAGCGTCTCGGCAATCGATTTGCGCTGGTCGTAGGCCCGCTTGATGGAAGGCAGCCACGCGCCCATGGTGACGGCAAAGATTCCCGCGCCCAAGCCGACAGTCAGCACAAAAAGACCGGTGGCCATCGCGAACCGGCCTGCTGCACCGCCGCGGTCCTGTGTGCGCAGGTAGATCTCAAGCACGGCAAGAGGCACGAGATATTGCGCGAAAATCATGAACGTGAGGAACGGGCCGGAAAATGTAGCCGGATCGAAACCAAAGGGACCGTGATTGAGGAGAAGCGACAGGAAAAGTCCTGCCCGGATGAACAAGGATGCGCTCACCACAATGTACAGGCGAAGGGCCCACCGGCGATGAGTTTTGAAGTCTCGGGCCAGCGCGTAACGCAGTGCCATGACGGCGCAGAGCATGATGAGGACGGCCATGAGGCTGCTTCCCAGGTGTTGAACAAGGTCGCCCACGCTCCCACGAATCCACGTCATATACAGGCCGGCAAGGCTGATGGTGAAAGCAGTCACGACGTAAATACGCCCATTCCAGCGATGAAAGGCCGGTGCGCGCTCCCGGACCTGCGGAATAAGCTGAATCAATCCCGCGAGGATTACGATGACGGCTGAAGTCAGATGGACGACGATGGCCAGATTGCCCATGGTATCGCCGGGAATGTACCCATGCGTGATGGATTTCCTCCACGCCAGCAAATCCCCTCGCGCTGCCGTCATCCCATAGAAAGACGCAACCGTAAACGCGAAGATCAATTGGCCGATCACCATCACTCCAAACCAGAACCGGACTGCCGCCTTCAAGGCGATGTCGGCAATGGAGTTCAGTTCAAACCGGCTTGTGAAGACACTGGTGCTCATGGTTGTGCTCATAGTCGTAACTCCTTCAACAAATGTTTAAATGCAGGGCCGTGCGAACTAGATTGGTCCTTGATAGCGGCGCAGCCGTACGGCGGCCGCTAGAAATATCGCGGCGATTCCCAGCCCGATCCAGAGACCCGGGGCACCCAGAAATGCAGCCGGAGTAATGTGTGTCATCGGATTAGTGGGGAAGACATCCGTGGTGGAGGCAATGGGCGCAGTCGCGCCGATAAATCTGGAACCCACCAGGTTAGCGAAGTGCGTAGTATTGAAGGCGAGCTTCTCGAGACCGCCGATGGCGACGATCGGCAGCACTGCCCACAGAAACGTCGCCCGGCGTGCCCAGCCCGAAACCAGCAGCAGCCAGCAATATACGGGCGCAGGCCAGAGAGCATGTGCTGTCACAAGGTGATAGAGCGCCAGCAGCGACATTTGCAAAATTGGCACATGGGCCCATAGCATCGCGACATTGCCGCCTGTCCCCAGAAGCACTACGCTGCTCAGCAGCAACATAAGCAAATACATGACCGCCGTGACTGCTGAAACCAGTACCGGAAGAATCAGCAGCGGAATGCTTGCCTTCACCAGTACGGTGGTGACATCGGAGACCGGCAGCGACTTCCAGAACAAGATACTGCGATCGCGGCGCTCGCCATGCAGTGCCTCCCCGCAATAGAACACACTCATAAGGATGGCAGTGCCCATCAGTAGAGCTGCCGAGATGTCGAACGGCCCCGAGATCTCTTCGTGATGGTGCGCAGAAATGAGTGCCACCAGGGCACGCAGTTGGTCCGGCGAATGAATTACGCTGATCAGGTATCCGAACAAAAATACGGCGGCCACTGCCAAAGGAGCGATGTAGAGGTATCGATTCTCCCAGAATTCACGGCGTATCGACCAATAGATGGGCCGAGTCGCCGACACGACGGCGGGTGCGTTTGGCTGCAAGTCGAGCGGAGAACCAGGCACCGCATTCGATGGCGTATTCATCGAGTCACTCCTTCATATTTGTCTTTATTCTGGGCCACACCCGAATGGTTCCCCATCACGGCCACGAACAAGTCGGCGATGCTGGGCGTGCGCACCTCGCCCAGCGCTGTCAGTTGTTGACGATCTACCTGATCGAACAGCAGAATGCTGCGCCCCAACATCTGCCGCTCATGCATCGGCTTGAGTGCTCGGGCTGCAGCCACACGCTCGGGATGCACCGTCACTTCCAGATAGCGCGACTCAAACTCTTCCATGCTGCACGTGAATACAATCCGGCCGCGGTCGATGAACATGACATCGGTGAAGACGTGCTGAATCTCTTCCACCTGATGCGTGGTCACAAGGATGGTGCGGCTGCGGTCGAAGTAGTCGTTCAGCAGCGAATCGTAGAACTGCTTGCGATACAGGATGTCGAGCCCAAGCGTTGGCTCATCCAGCACCAGCAATCTCGCGTCGATGGCCATCACTAACGCGAGATGCAGCTGCGTCACCATGCCCTTCGACAATTCCCGCACTTTGCTGGTGCTCTTGATGGTCGTCTTCGCGAGAAAGCCTTCCGCCTTGGCGCGATCGAATCGCGGGTGGACGCCCTCGACGTAGTCGAGCGCCTGCGAAACCCGCAACCAGCGCGGCAACACGGCGACATCGGCGATAAAACAGACATCCCGCATGAGTTGATCGCGTTCTTTCCAGGGATCGCGCCCCAATACCTTCAACTCTCCGTGATAGGGGGTGAGCCCGAGAATGGCGTTCAGCGCCGTAGTCTTGCCGGCGCCGTTGGGACCGATGAGTCCGACAATGCGTCCCTCTTCGATGCGCAAGTCGATACCGTCCAGCGCGACAGTCGACCCAAAGGCTTTGCGGAGGCCGCGTGCTTCTATGCATGCCATAGCGTTAGCGCTCCTCCTCGCCGGTTCCCGACTTCAGCCGGCCGTTTGCGGAACCATCCAGCAGTTCTTCCGCTTTCAGCCCAAGCCGCCGGATGGTTGCATAGACCACGGGCCATTGTTCGGCGAGAAACTTCTGGCGCTCGCCCGCGAGCAGCAGATTGCGCGCGCCCACATTGACGAACATCCCAAGTCCGCGCCGCTTCTCGACCAGTTGCTCTTCCACCAGTTGCTGATATCCCTTCAGAACCGTGAGCGGGTTCACGCGATACTCGGCCGCGACCGTGCGTACGGAAGGCAGCGGGTCCCCTTCCTTGAGCACGCCGTCGAGGATCATCGCAACCACACGATCCCGAAGCTGGCGGTAAATCGGCTGACTGTCGTTCCATTCTCGGTCCATCCTGTTTTCCAGATCGTCCTTGGGTGAGATTGCCGTTCACTTAGTGCGCTGCAGGTCCAGGCGCGCGATCATGGGCGGCTTTCCCTCCAGCATGAAAGTCCACTCCTCCGTGTGATGGTTCGGGTCGATGATCGTGAACACTGCGTGCTGCATGTGTCCACCCTGTGAAGCGCTGTAATTGCCCACGTCGACGAAATCGAATTCCAGCGTCTTTCCGTCGGGCGACAGCTTACCTGCCATACGCGGACGATTGCCGGCGTCACAATAATGCGTCAGGAGCAGGCGATCGCCGTCCAGGTAAAACATCGTGATGGGATTGTCGGGGCCCTCACCCTTCATTTCGTGCAAGATTGCGTTGCCCATGGAGGTCACGCGCAGCGTCGCCTGCATGGGCTTGCCTTCATAAGTTGCCTGCCAGGTACCGGCCAGACTCTTCAGGGAGTCAAAAGACTTCTGCGCATCGGCCTGGGCAAAACCGGCGGTGGTCGAGAGAGCAAGCAAAACCAGGGACAGCAGAAGGCGGATGGATTTCATATTTATCTCCTCAAGTCTATTTGTTTTCTTTGGCTTCCGAGGACATCGCGCTGTGCACTCACAAGCGATCTCTGTCATACACTGTCATACTTAACTACAACACTAAACCATGTCAAGCATTTTTTCGATTTTTTGTTGGCTACCGTCCAAAATGCGGGCTTGCCGGCTTAGCCGCCACTGGAAGGCTCCCAGGGATTAAAATTTCAGGCTACGGAGTACACAGCCATGTCCCTCCCCAAAGTCTGTGTGTTCACAATGATTGCTGCTGTTTTCGCGTTCGCCGCTGTCGGAACGCTGAGCGTGACGATCAAGGAATACGAGGTTCCGACCCCCAAATCGCGCCCGCATGATCCGGCGCTCGCCCCCGACGGCTCGCTTTGGTACACGGGCCAGGCAGCTAACAAGCTGGGCCGGCTCGATCCGAAAACCGGAGAGTTCAAGGAGTATCCCCTGAAGACGCCCGGCTCGGGGCCGCACGGCCTGGTTGCGGATCAGCAGGGGAACATCTGGTTTACTGCAATTTCCGGAGGCTACGTCGGGAAGCTGGATCCGAAGACGGGCGAAGTCACCGAATACCGCGCGCCCGGCGATACCGAGATCGATCCGCATACGCCCGCCTTCGACCACGATGGAATTCTGTGGTTCACCAACGAGGAGACAAACTACATCGGTCGGCTCGACCCCAAGACCGGGAAGATGACGCTGGCGAAGTTGCCCACGCCCAAAGCGGTTCCCTACGGCATCGTGATTTTGCCCAACAACACGCCCATGTTCTGCGAGTTCGGGACCAACAAGCTGGCCACTATTGACCCCCGCACCATGGCGATTCACGAATACACCCTGCCCGCTAACAGCGCCCGTCCGCGCCGGCTCGCGCTCGCGCCGGATGGCACGGTTTTCTACACCGACTATGCGCGTGGCTATCTGGGGCACTTCGATCCGGCCGCGGGCAAGCTTCTCAAGGAATGGACATCCCCGGGCGGAGCTGACTCGGAACCCTACGGAATTGCGGTCACGAAGGTGGGTGATGTGTGGTACAGCGAGTCGGGCGTGAAGCCAAATACGCTGGTCCGTTTCGACCCCAGGACGGAGAGCTTCGGAAAGGAGCCCATTCCATCCGGCGGTGGAGTGGTGCGCAACATGGTCGCAACTCCGGATGGGCACCTGTATCTTGCCTGTAGCGGTGTAAACAAAGTAGCGGTCGTAGATGTTAGCAGGTAGAGGCAGGGTTACACTTATCAACTGAGGCCGATCAGGGAGGGTCTCAGCACGTGTAGCGCCGGCATCTTGCCGGCCCCAATCGTATCAACGCGTGCAGTTCACTTCGAGTCCAGAACCAGGAGAATCCCATGGGCAAAGACCTCTCGCGCAGAAAATTTCTCGAAAAGATCGGACTCGGAGCAGCAACGGGCGCGGGCGCGTGGTTGTTGAAGGACGTCGCGCATGGCGAAGTGCCCGCAAAACCGCTGCCCACGCGCACCCTGGGCCGCACCGGCTCCAAAGTCTCAATTCTCGCCTTCGGATGCGGCAGCCGCTTCCTCATGTACGAGCAGGAGGACAAAGCTCTGGCAGCGCTCAACCACGCCATCGACCTCGGCATCACCTACGTCGACACGGCCTATGCCTACGGCGACGGTAAGAGTGAAAGCCGCGTCGGGCAGGTGATGGTTACGCGCCGCAAGGACGTTTGGCTCGCCACCAAGATTCCCGACCGCACGCGAGACGAGTTCCTACGCAGGCTGGAAGGCAGCTTGAAGCGGCTGCGCGTCGATCATGTGGACCTGCTCCACATCCACAGCCTTGGCCAGGCGGACGACCTCGGAAAGATCGAAGCGCCCAATGGCGCGCTCAAAGGACTGCTGGAAGCGCGCGAACAGAAAATGGCCCGCTTCATCGGCATGACCAGCCACACCAATGGCGAAGTCATGGCGCAAGCCATTCAGAGGCATGATCTGGATTGTGTCCAGATGGCTCTCAATGCATCGCGCAATGGACGGTTTGAAGAATTGGCCCTCCCGGCCGCTAACAAGAAGAATCTCGGCGTCATTGCGATGAAGATTACCGGGCAGGAGTTTCTGTTGGGCAACGGGACGGGGAAGGCCGACATCAATTCCCTGCTGCGCTACTCCGTGAGCCTCCCGGTCACGACGGCCGTCGTCGGCATGCCTCACCTCGAGATGCTCGAACACAACGTCGACGTCGCGCGCAATTTTTCCGCTTACAGTGAACCCGAAATGGACCGACTGCGGCGCGACCTGGCGCCCGCGCGAGAAGGCCTGGAGCACAACCTGGTTGGCCATCTGGATGGGCCCACCCGAACGCCACATTTGTTCACAGCCTGACGCACTGAAACTGCAACTTACCGGTACCAAAGCACAAATTCTCAATACCGCTTTTTGTCATACCCGATTTTCGGGGCATTTGCCTGCTCCAGTTTCCTGCCCATTTCCGCCCTCGTAACTAGTACTTTTGGAAACCTTCGTAATCTTGCCTACGGAGTTCAACGCCACTAACATCGATGCCTCAGTTGGCGGGTCAAAAAGATGTCCTCCCCTGAAAACACGCGCCGTTGGCCGCGTCATCCGGTTGAACTAGCCGTCCTGGTGGTGCCTCGGGGCGGCGACTCCAAGTTTGCCATTCCTGGACGGGGTATTGAAATCAGCGAAGGGGGAATGACCCTTTATGCTGGCCTGCCGCTCAAGCCCGGCGACTTTATGGACCTGGAATTTCAAACCCCCGGACGCACGCGGATCTCAGCCATCGTCCGCTATCGTACGGGATACTGCTTTGGCCTCGAATTCCTGACCCCGCTGGGTGCAGAGTCGCCCAAACCGAACGCCCCTGCGCCAGCCGTTCCCCAATCGAAAGCCGATTTGCGGAACGTCCTGAAGCGCAAGGAAAGGGAAATCGAGCGCCTGCGCAGTGAGATCTCCACGCTGAAGAACTACGGACGATCCGCCCGCTGATCCGCCGCACCCCTCCAAACGGCACCCACAAAGCATCGCGGTTACGAAGAGGTTTTGCAGACCCCGCACTGGCCCGATACTATAGCCAGACTTCCCCTTCATCACGAGGTCCCGGGCTCATCGCCCGAGATGGAGCGATTCAGGATCTATGACCGCCTTTCGCGCTACCAACGTCGTATTAACTGACAATGAAGCTCGTGTCCTCGGCTCGCTGGTCGAGAAAGACATCACCACTCCAGATTACTATCCGCTTACGCTCAATGCGCTGGTGAACGCCTGCAACCAGAAATCCAATCGCGATCCTGTGATGAACCTGAACGACGAATTGGTACGGCAGGCCCTGCACTCCCTTAACGAGAAAGGCCTGGCCGGAACTGCCAGCAGCGCCGATAGCCGCGTTCCAAAATACGAGCATCGCATGCAGGAAGCGTTCAATTTTACCCGGCGCGAAACCGCCGTGATGTGCGTGCTCATGCTGCGCGGTCCCCAGACCCCGGGTGAACTGCGAGGACGCACCGAGCGCATGCACCGTTT
Source organism: Acidobacteriota bacterium (assembly GCA_003225465.1). GTDB lineage: Bacteria > Acidobacteriota > Terriglobia > Terriglobales > Acidobacteriaceae > Gp1-AA133. The sequence continues at coordinate 8,211 of QIAH01000099.1, forward strand.
TGAAGATTTGACCGATGTGCAGTCGACGTTGCAGAAGCTGATGACGCGGGAAGAGCCGCTGGTAAAAATCCTCCCTCGCCAGCCCGGCACAAAAGAAGCTCGGTACGCGCATTTGTTGTGCGGGGCAAAGTCAGAGTGGGATGCGCCCCCGCCGGCAGTTGAAGTTCGAGCCGACGACGGATCTGACAACGAGCGCATCGTCCGTTTGGAAGAGACCGTCGAGGCCCTGAAGAGGGATATCGACGAGCTCAAACAGGAGCTCGCTGGCTTCCGAAAACAATTTGAGTAAAGCCGCTACCTCATTGTGGCTTCGAATCGCTGGATTGAGTCTTCGAATTAGAGGGTGGTGTGGCTTTTGTTTTCTTGGCAGACCCCTTCGTGACCGTCTTCGGCGCCGTCGCCTTGAACTCCAAAGACTGTATGGATGGTTCCAGCTGCTTCAATCCAGCTTCATCAGGACTCACCAGAAAGAACTGCAGCAAGATCGATTCGTGAGTGATCACGTATTGCTCCACGTGTTGCACCACGCCATTCGAAGGTTCGTTCGAGGCAAGCTTCCAGAGCGTTTGTCCGTTGACTGTGACCTCCTGCGGATCGCCCAGATATTCCACGTCCATACCTTTTTCTTTAACTGTCTTCTGCGAATAGGCCAGGTAATCCTGCGCTGCGGTCGGACCCGAGGCCGCGCGCATGCGGGTCGCGATGATCTGAATGTTCTTACGCTGGTTGCTCTTTTTCAGCGGAGCATTTTCCGTGATGACCAGCAGCGGACGGCTAATCTGGGCTGCCTTCAGGAGTGCGGCATCCTGGGTCGCGACTTTTGGCTCCCGCGATGGAAGAACCACCCATCCCGGAGGAATCTTTATCGAGAAACCGTAAATGGAGTTGCTGTAAACATCACTAGCAATCGAACCCCCGGTCTCGTGCAATCCTGTCGGAGTCATTCTGCTGGAGGGCCCCGTCCCGGGCGCTCCGCCGGGACCGCTAGGACCTGCTTGAGCCGGCCGAGGAGGAACCACCTGGCCGAACAGAGGAAACGCCGAGCCGTAGTTAAGCAGGCACACAAAGACAAGAATCCGAGACAAGCTCCATAGAATCTTCATATTCGTCGGCGAGCGTAGCATTTCTGCGCATAGCGCACAATCGCCCGGAGGTGTAGTCTCTGGAACCCGGCAGCCAGGCCCAAAGCGAGATTTAGGCCGGAGAAACCTACGCTGCCATCCTGAGCGCAGTGAGGCTCCAGCCGAACGAAGTCGAAAGCCTGCCCTGAGCGAAGCCGAAGGGGACCCCATGCCTGTTGGCAGCACCGGCGGCCCTGAAGGCTTTTCCACCACGGATAACTATCCTGACCGGCTCTGCGTAAGTGCTATTTTCAGTTGGACGCTTAGCCAATAGATCTCTTTTTTGGGACGGTTCGACTCGCCCTAAGGAACACTCCGGTTGACGCCAGCCCGAAAATCGCATACGCTTCGACCAATCCCCGTCCATCCCCCGGGGGTCTCAGCCTTTCCTGAGCACACCCTCCTCCTCTGTGCCCGACAGGTCAGGCATGTTGAGTACTCACAAGGAGACCACCATGGCTGGAAAGTCCCTGCTTCTCTCCCTCATTCTGTGTGTTTCGGCAGTGGGCGCGCGCGCCGCCACCAGGGACGAAATCGTTCCTGCCGGAACGCTTCTGCATTGCACGATGGACGAACCGAATTTCTCTTCGAAAACGGCACAAGCCGGTGATCCGGTGTTGTGCCACCTCGGCCCAATTGCAACGTTCGGACACTCGCTGTTTCCGCGCGGCGCGATGCTGAGCGGCCACCTCCAGGAATCCAAGGATCCCGGCCACTTCGTTGGCAAGGGATGGCTGCAACTGGAATTCGACCGCATCATTCTGCCCGGAGCCGAAGTGCTTCCGCTGGAAGCGAAGATTGTCGCTGCTCCTCACCTCAAAACTGACAAAACCGGCAAGATTCGCGGCGGCGGACATCCCCGGCGCGATGCCGTCGAATGGATGATCCCAGTGCTATGGCCGATCAAGATCATCAATCTGCCGAGGCGCGGACCCTATCCTGCCTTGAAGGGCGAGTCCCGTTTAACGATCAAGCTGATGGAGGACGTAATCGTGCCCGCGACTTTGCCGGCGCGCGCCGCGGTTCCGTCGCCACCGTGGGCGCAGCCGACCAGCTACATTCCATCGCCCTACGGATTGTTGCGGCCGGCGTCCCTGGTCACGCGAGAACCGAGCGGCACCGATGCGCGGGCCGCATCGGCCGCTGCTCCTTCGAACTCGCCTGCGTACGTGGAGCAGATGGAACAAATCCCGGCACAACGCTCTTGGGATGAACAGCCGCCCACGGCTCAGCCGATCGGTTCTGGTCCTGCCAAAAGCGCCAGGTCAACGTTGATCATCCTGAAAGGCGGATCGGCGTTCCTGTCGCGGGAGTATTGGCTGCAGGGAGGGCAGTTGCAGGCTGTTTCCGAGGCCGGCGAGCAGAAAGCATTCGCTCTCGAAAACGTAGACCTCTATCAGACCGTACGCCTGAATCGCGAACGAAAGGTAGAGTTCGTGCTGCACTCCAAGGACGGTGCGATGGAACAGTAAACTCGGAGGGTGCCCCATCCAAACCTCGCGTTCTGTGCGAGGTTTGGGTGGGGACTTTCCCAGGAAAACTAGAAAAAGCCGGAGACGATTGTCTCCGGCTCTGTTTTGTTTCCTGATGGTTCCGATTTAGAGCTTCTCTCCCACCGACTTTCCCTGCGAAAACAGATACAGATAATCGGGGCCCCCGGACTTCGAATCGGTGCCCGACATATTGAATCCGCCGAACGGATGCGCTCCTGCAATAGCGCCCGTGCATTTGCGGTTGATATACAAATTGCCCACGTGGAATTCACGAACGGCCCGGTCAATCTTGTCACGCGACTTCGTGTAGACCGCTCCGGTCAATCCAAACTCCGTATCATTGGCGATCTCGAGCGCGTGGTCGAAGTTTCGCGATTTGATCACCACCAGCACTGGCCCGAAAATTTCCTCCTGCTCGAGCTTTGATTTCGCCGGGATATCCGCGAACACCGTGGGCTGCAGATAAAAGCCTTCGCCTGCATTGGTGGCGCGCCCACCGCCCGTGAGCAGCCGGCCATCGCGCTTCCCTGCTTCGATATATTCGAGGATGCTCTTCATCGAGCCTTCGTTGATCACCGCGCCCAGGTTGTAGTTCTCGGTGGGATCGCCGATGGTGAACTTCTCCACCCGCGACTTGAGCATGTCGAGAAACTTGTCATAGACCCGTTCGTCCACGATGGCGCGCGAACAGGCCGAGCACTTCTGGCCCTGGAAGCCGAACGCGGATTGCGCCACGCCTTCTACCGCGACGTCCAGATCGGTGTCGGCGTCGACAATGATCGCGTCCTTGCCGCCCATTTCAAGAATCGTGCGCTTGATCCAGATCTGTCCCGAGGCCTGGGTGGCCGCGCTCTTATTGATGTGGAGTCCGACTTCGCGCGATCCTGTGAACGCAACGTAGCGCGTCTTGGGATGAGCCACGATGGCGTCTCCAAAACTTCCGCCCGCACCGGGGCAGAAATTGACCACCCCCTCCGGCATTCCGGCCTCTTCCAGAAGTTCGACGAACTTCGCGGCGATGGTCGGAGAGTCGCTCGACGGCTTCAGGATCACGGTATTTCCGCAAAC
>QIAH01000098.1 GCA_003225465.1 Acidobacteriota bacterium
CGGGGGAGAGCTCACCCGGCGGTTCGGCGTGCTCGGGTCCACTTTTCCTCAGAGTTATGTTCCTCTCCTCAGATCACGAACGCCTGGTTCGTCTGCTTATTCGATTGATCTACTCCGAGCGCGATCCCGACAACCTGAGAAGGTTGGAGGCGCAGCTTGAATGCCTCTTGAAGCTGGAGGCATCGGATTCGGCAACAGCTCTTCACAAACAGAGATGAAACGGCAGCAACTCAGATGCCCGCGTACTAGGCGTAGCCGCCATCTGGGTTTGCGCTTCCGAGACCCTTGCCGGCGCGCACAGGTCGAGAAGCAGAACCCATGGGAAGCCTGGATTTCCTCCTGTCAGGGCATCGGCAGACGTTAGACT
>QIAH01000100.1 GCA_003225465.1 Acidobacteriota bacterium
GACTTCCGGAGTGGCTCGCTGGACCAGCGGATTCCCCTTCAGCGTCGACGGTGGCCAACGCTGGCCGACGGACTGGTTCCTCACTGCGGTCACTCAGATGACTTCGAAACCCAGAACAGGCACTTTCAAGAAAACCGGAAGCGTCAACATTTTTGCTGATCCCGCCGCGGCGCAGCAGGACTTCACCCTGCCTCTTCCCGGCCAGGTTGGCTCGCGCAACGTTTTGCGTGGGAACGGCTTCGCCGAGTGGGACATGAGCTTATACAAGAGCTGGAAGATGCCCTACCGGGAAACTCACAGCGTGCAATTTCGGTGGGATGTATTTAACGTGCCCAA
>QIAH01000101.1 GCA_003225465.1 Acidobacteriota bacterium
AAGAGAACACGGTCAAGAAATCGCTGTTGCGGATTTACGATAAGTTGGGCGTCTCCAATCGTGTCGAGCTGGTCTTGTACGCACTCACGCATCGGGGCGCGGAAAAAAGTGCCCCAGCCTCCCCTAAGTGTCCTCCCCTTCCGTCGCAGCTCGTAGTGGATGACCTCGACCCGAACTCGCTCAAACTGCGCAGCTCTGATTGTTGCCGCATCCCGAAAGCGAACTGAGGCTTACGGGGCTTAGGTAATAAAACCCTCTCAAGAGATTCGTAGCGGTCACTTGTTTGGTTTGCCGGTTCAGCGTGGATTACTTCCGAGCGGCTCGTGATCCGAGCCCAATCGGCGGCTTGCGACAATGCCGCCACTCACATTTGGCGACGAACCAGTTTGGGCTTTCCATTGCAAGAGTGTCCGCTATGGGCATACGATCTCCGCATTGAACCCCGGTTGCGGCAACCGGTCTCTCCTTGAGCGCGCGAGCAATCTGTATGAACGTCCTTCTGCTCTCCATGCCAGATTACTTCGAGCACATGCCTCCGGTCGCCGTCCGTATGCCAATGGCGCTCTAACCTCACTGGCCGGAAACATCGATGATCGCGGCTGTACGCTGCGTTCACTACTGGGACCCGAAGACGATCGAAAAGCCTTCAAGCGTTACAAGGCAATACGACATCGGGCACGGGAGTACGTATGAGCGTCCGATGGCATTTGGTTCTTGTCACTCTTAACGGTCCCGCGCTACGTCCAGTTGCGGACTTTGACAAGTCCGATTTCCTCATTCGGTGGGGGTCCGGATGTCCTTCTCGGATTGTCCATTGGTGATCTAGCGAGTTCCCACTCTTCCCACCAGAATCACACCAGCAGTTTTCCCCGTCGGATTGTTCGCGCCGCCGAGGGCTGAAAGGCATCACCATTTCCCCCATTGTGCTGTAGTTGCGCACAGGCAAAGGTGTGAAACTGTGACAGGCTCCCGTTTCGTTCAGCATCGGTATTTCTTCCTCTTGGCTGTCGCCTTAACGCTTCTCGTTCCGCATACCCAGGCGCAGATTGCGATCACACCCTGCAGCATGGCATTCGGTAATGTTCAGGTCGGGAACAGTCAGACGCAGACCATAAGCATCAGCAACGTTGGAAGTTCGAGCCTCAGCGTGTCCCAGATAAGCGTGAGCGGGACGGGGTATGCCGTAACTGGGCTGGCGTTACCGTACACTCTCTCGCCAGGGCAGAGTGTGTCGGTTAGCGTGACATTCACACCACCTGCGACCGGCACAGACAACGGCACGCTGTCGGCGAGCACTTCCATGCCCAGCGCCAGGGGCTCCAAGAAGTGGAGATCGACTAGCACGACTGCCACGGCTACTGCGGTTCTCTCCGGCGCAGGCATCACACTGACGGGTCAGATCGCCCCATCCCCGCAGAGCTTGAGCTTTGGCAGCATTCCGCCCGGAGCCTCACAGACGCTGACAGAAACGCTGACGAACACAGGAACCGCGAACGTGTCAATCTCGCAGGCGAGCATGTCGAGCGGATCGTTTGCAGTGAGCGGGCTGTCGCTGCCGGCAAGTCTTGCAGCCGGACAGAGCCTCACGTTCGGCGTCGTGTTCTCGCCTATGGTATCGGGCTCGGCTTCGGGAACCATGGCGATCCTCTCCAATGCATCGGATTCCCAGCTGAATGTCGGGCTTTCGGGAACAGCGGCGACCCCCGGACAGTTGTCGTTGACGCCGACGGCGTTGAGCTTTGGCAACGTTACCGATGGCTCGAGCGCGGTCCTGAGTGGCACGCTGACCGCGAGCGGTTCCTCGGTAACACTTTCTTCGGTCACGAGCACGAGTACCGAGTTTGTGTTGAGCGGAATCTCTCTTCCCACGACGCTGGCGGCCGGGCAGTCGATCCCGTTTACAGTGACCTTCCTCCCGCAAGTGTCGGGAACGACAACCGCAACGTTCTCATTCGTGAGCAACGCAGGCAATTCGCCGGTCACGGAATCGCTGACCGGAAGCGGAGTGGCTCCGGTGCAGCATAGTGTGAGCCTCTCGTGGATGGCCAGCACGAGCACAGGTATTGTGGGATACAACGTATACCGTGGCACCGTCTCGGGTGGACCGTATGCGCGGGTGACCTCTCTCGATTCCGGCGTAACATTTACGGACAGCACGGTGAGCGCGGGACAAACCTACTATTACGTCGTGACGGCCATGGATAGCACGGGCACCGAGAGTCTTCACTCAAACCAGGCGCAAGCGGTGGTTCCGTCGCCGTAATGAGGCTATTTTTCGGTACGACCAAACCAGGCATGGAGTAAATGCATCCACGACTTAGTGGCGCGGGCATGCTTTCCCTGCTGTCCAAGTCGTGGCTCTTGCCGCCTTTGCCTCGGTGTCGAACTGACAACCGCGTGTGAGCTATGTCAACGCCCAGCCGTGATGTATCTAATAATTCACCGCTATCCGGGAGTGCTTCTCATCTTCTTCCGGACAAGGCTGGAGATACGGTCAAATCAGCTTACGTTCCGATAGGACTTAGTTCTGGGTTCGGAGCGTGATGCTGGGTAGCAAGACCGTAGAAGGTTCGATCGGCTTCCGTTACGGTCGGTTTTAGTGCGGGCCCGCACCTGTCGGAGCGCGGCCAGTCATCCGGCCCACATCATGGGCCTGGTCTTCGAGCTTCTGCGAAGCCAATTTATCCGAAGCGCTGACGCTGCCGCCCTTTCCTTCGATGGCCGCGGCGCGATCGCGCCACTGAACATAGATTTCCTGTGCCTCAACAATTTCTGCTGGGGTGGCATCAGCGTCTGTCTTGACCCAATCCGCAGTTGAGTTGTATTTTTCGGTCAGATCGCGGTCCCTGTCGGCGTCGGCATGCAGAAAGTGTTTGTAGATGTTGTCTTCAATCCGACCGTTTAGCTTCTTCGCGTCGTCCGCAATCTTTTTCCAATCGCTATGTTGCTCGTTCGCGATTTGAAAAATTGTTTCATGAGCTTGCAGGCGCATGGCCAGGTCGAGCATTTTCATGCCGCGCGCGGTCAGCTCATGTGCGATAAACAGGCATCCATAATTCAGGTTCATGGCGCGCCGCTCTCTTTGCAGCTGGTTCCGCTCCACCTTCAACATGTCGGACATCGATCGGCTGACAATGCTACGGGCATTTACATCCGTGGCCATGGCGCTGATTTTTCTGATCTGCTTTTCTGCTTTCTGCTGATCATCACTGAAGGCGGGCACTGCTGACAGGGCTGCGGCAAACACTAGGAGAAAGCCGATTCTGGGTCTCATGGCGAGTACCCCCGGTTAGCAAGAATCTTACGGGAACTCCCGCGGAAAAGGAAGGGTCCTGAGCGAGCATTCGAGCCCGATTTTTCAGCTCCCGTCCTCACTGTGGGGCCGTCTGTGATGTCGTCCTAGCTTCAGCCGGAGGCGGCTCATTCTGCCCATGGGGATCTCCGTAGGCCTGATTGGCAAGGCTCTTCTCGCTTTCCGCGGACGCATTCAACTGCGCAAAGATTGTGCGCTCCCGCTGGGCGTCTTCCGCCCTCTTGGCCTTGGTATACGCACGCGCCAAGCTAAAGTGAACTCCAGGATAGTTGGGCGCAAGTTTGCTTGCGGTCTCAAGTTCCTTCACCGCGGGTTCGATCTCCCCCAGTTCCAGCAAAGCGCGACCCAGCAGTTCGTGTGCTCCGGCGGATTGAGAATCGAGTTCCACGGCGTGTCGGGCGGCGCTCATGGCTTCATCCGGGCGATGTTGCTTCAGCGCAATCGACGCCCTGAGCTGATGCGGGAGAGCGTTTCCGGGGTTGATTCGGATTTCTTCGCGCAGTTGTGAGGTGGCATCGTCGTATCGTGAAAGGATGTCCAGGGCCGATGCATAGGCGTAGTGGATGAAGGGCGTATCGGGGAAATCCTTTGTCATCCGCTCAAACGCCCGGAAGGTGTCGTCGTACCTGGAGGAATACTGGAGCACAGCGGTCTCGCCCGCGGCCTGCATCAATGCGCGACTGGCAGCAGGCACCTGAGCGGGTAAGAGAGGAACTCGCAACATCGACATTCCGAGAATGAGCTTTGTCTGCTCGTTCACGCGGCCGTGGCGAACTTCCGGAATCAGCAGATCGGCGGAACCGAAGAAATCTCCGTTCCGGTTCCGCAATTCCGCCAGATGGTAGATGGCCAATAACATCACTGCTGGAGTTCCCCGAAAATCCAGCTCCCGTGCCCGGTCCAGGTGGATGTAAGCGTTCGAGTAATCTTTGGTCTCGAATTCGGTCAGTCCAAGGAAAGCCCAGGCTTGAGAATTCTTGGGATTGATTGCGATCGAGTTCTTCAGGGAAGCAATAGCCTGCGGAAACTTACCGGCACTGTAATAGAGGCTTCCTAACTCCGCCCAACCCTTGTCCCAGCGCGGCTTCATCTTGAGCAAGCCCTCGTAGTCACGGATCGCGTCGTCAGCTCGGCCCGCCTCTTCCGCCGCCGCTGCTTTTCGCGCGAGCTCGTCGAAGGCGGAATCGCGTTCCCCCGTCGCCATCCTGCTTGCTGTAGTCGCTTGTTCAGTCTCTCCGGGAATTGAGCTGTGAGCGTAGGCCCTGGCGACTTCAGGATCGATATCCGGCTTCTCGGGTTTCAGGTTTTCCGCAGCTTCCAATTCTTTGGCTGCCTGCCCACCTTTTCCGAGTTCGCTCAAAGTCCGGCTCAATATTTCATGCGCCAGAGCAGATTGCGGAACGAGCTCGACGGCGCGCTCAGCCATCGGCAAGGCGTCTTGCGCATGATGTGTCTTCAGTTCGATGATTGCCATGCGCATGACGGGCAGCGCACTCTTCGGCGTCAGCTTTATTTCCTCCCGTAACTGAGCTTCTGCTTCGGAATAGCGAGAGCGGAAAATCAAAGCAGACCCATAGGCATAGTGAAGGAACGGCGTAGTCGGATAAGTCTTCAACATCTGTTCAAATGCCGGGAAGGCGCGATCGAAATTCCCTTCGACGAGATCGCCTGCGATTTCACCTGCCGCGTCAATCAACGCGTCCTTGGAGGGATCCACCTGATCCGGCAGCAGGGGAACACGCAGCAACGCCAGCGCCAATGCAGTCTTGGTTTGTTCTGCCAACTGGCCGTGTCCCAACCTGGACCCCAGCAGTTCCCATGCGTCTTCGAACTGGCCGTTCAAGTTCAGCAACAATGCCAGGTGGTACGTTGCAACTTTCTCCACTCCGGGAACTTCGGCAAATCCGAACTGTTTCGCATTCTGTAGATGGCGGAGAGAATTTTTGAAATCCTTGGTTTCAAATTCACATAAGCCAAGGTACGCCCATGCCGCACCGAGATTGGGATCGGCTGTCGTTACTTTCTGGAAAGCCGGAATGGCTTCGCTATACCGGCCTGCGTCGGCGTACAGGTTTCCCAGATACCACGAGCCGTCGGTCCAATCAGGATGCAACTGTAGGGCGCCTTCGTAGAAACGAATCGCTTCTTCGCTCTTGCCTTCCTCCCGCGCTGCAGTTGCCTGCCGGGCAAGCTCCTCAAAGGTCGCGGTTCCAGACCCTTGCTCCGCCATCTGCGCTGGAGCCGGCTGTCCGATCATCGAACCCGGGAATAACGAAATGAGAGCACTCGCAAGCACGGGGATGATGCATCGACCAAAGCGCTGGATTGGCATGAAAAACGGACTCTTGCACGAAATATTAGCACGGGAATTCCGACGCAATCTCCATGATAAGATCTCGAATACCGCATAAAAGCAGGTGGCTTTTCTGAAGCAGACTGCACGGCAATTTACCTCTTCCCGTCGCATTTTCCTCCGTGGCCTGCTGGGAAGCTTGGCTCTTAGCAGGTTCCGTCCCTTTGGCTATGCTGCAGCGTCGCCTTACGCCTTCGAGGAGGTTGCCCCTTCTGCTAGCGGAATTAAATGGGTCCACAAAGCCGGGAAGTCTCCTGAAAAATATCTGCCCGAAACCACGGGAGCGGGCTGCGCATTTTTTGATTACGACAACGATGGTTGGATGGATGTCTATCTGGTTAACAGCGGGAAGTGCGATTTTTTTGATCCATCTCCGGCCCTGCGAAATGCGCTGTACCGTAATAACCACGACGGCACCTTTACAGATGTCACGGAAAAAGCCGGCGTCGTGGGTGGTGGATATGGGATGGGAGTAGCTGTAGGAGACTACGACCGAGATGGTTTTCCCGACCTCTTTGTTTCACAGTATGGCAGGAGCATTCTTTATCACAACAATGGAGATGGAACCTTCACCGATGTAACCGAAAAAGCCGGTGTTGCCGCGCCCGGCTGGGCTTCCAGCGCAGTATGGTTTGATTATGACAATGATGGCCTGCTCGACTTGTTCGTTGGACGATTCGGAGATTTCAGCAAATCTAAATCAGTCTCTTGCGGCGAAGCCGGGAGACGTCGCTATTGTTTGCCCAGGATGTTCCAGCCGATGCCGAGTTGGTTGTTTCACAACAATGGGGACGGAACTTTTACGGATGTGGGCAAGGAATCAGGAATCGCGAATAGTTTAGGCAAGGCGTGGGGTGTAGTGGCCACCGATATTAATAACGATGGCCGCATGGATTTATTTGTGGCGAACGATACGGTTGCCAACTTTCTTTTTGCCAATCGCGGGAATGGCCGCTTCGAGGAAATCGGACTGCAGGCAGACGTCGCCTACAACGCTGAAGGCCAGTCCCGCTCTGGTATGGGCACTGATTCGGCGGACTTCAATGAAGATGGATGGATGGACTTATTTGTCGCCAACATAAATGAAGAAATATTCTCGCTCTATCAAAACAATCGCGACGAAACGTTTGAAGACAAGGCCATGGAACTGGGGATCGGCATGGCAACGCGTTCCATTAGCGGCTGGGGACTAAAGTTCTTCGATTACGACAATGACGGCAACCTCGATCTTTTTCTGGCGAACGGCCATCCTGACGACTTGATCGAGGAAGTTTATAGCGGGGTTAAGTACAATGAGCCGCTCCTGCTGTTCCAAAACACCGGTACCGGATTCAAAAACATAAGTGCGCAGAGCGGACCCGCTTTCGCGAAATCATTTTCGGCGCGCGGTATGGCGATTGGGGACTTCAACAATGATGGCGCAGTCGACGTGCTGATTTCGGTCAACGATGGTGCCCCGGTTCTTCTTCGAAATAATAATGTTGGGAGGAACCACTGGCTCGGAGTACGCCTGGTCGGTAAGAAATCAAATCCCGACGCGATCGGTGCCCGCATCACGTACCAGGCGGGCGACTTGA
>QIAH01000373.1 GCA_003225465.1 Acidobacteriota bacterium
AAATGCCTGCGCATAAACCAGTTCATTCGTAGCGTACTCAAGCTCGATCCCGGCAAAGGACTCATCACCGTGAAGGACATGAAGTTCACCGAGTCGGAAGTCAGCGTGTTCAACGACGATGAGCTTGAGGCATTCTTCAAGCACTGCGACAGCTACCGCTTCGCGATCTTCAAGACGTACCTCATGGCTGGTCTGCGCAAGGCAGAGCTTGAGAACCTACTGTGGGACGATGTGGACTTCATCGCTGATGTTATTCGCGTGACGCCGAAGAAGGACTGGCAACCGAAGACGTGGGAAGCTCGTGACATCGAAGTGCCGGATGAACTCCTGAAGATCCTCAAGGAACTTCCCCGGCGTGGCAAACTCGTGTTCGCTAACAGCAACGGCAACAAGTACACGCACAGTTGGGACGACTGCATTGAGATTGCCGAGAAGGCCAATGTGCAGGACGCCCACCCGCATAAATTCCGCGCTACATTCGTAACTCGGAACCTTCAGAACGGCATTGATCTGAAGACGGTGCAGGCGTTGCTTGGACACAAAGATATTGAGTCCACGATGCGTTATCTTGCAAAGGCAGACTCGAAGAAAGTACGTGAAAAGGTCAACGCTGTTTGGGCGTGAGGCAGGTGCCTCACAAGATGTCATAAGAAGTGTGGCAGCCGACGATAGCCCAAGCGTCTCTGTGGTTAAGAAGACCTTCACCGGGTACAATACTGGTCGACCCCTTAGACATCGGGTGGACATGGATACAACGAGTAAAGGAAATCCACGTGTCAGAAGCGCATCAAAAAATTACACTTGTTTTCATCATCAATGGCGAGAATTTTTCCGTTGAGGCGAATTTGAATGCACCTCTACTAGTTGCTGTTGAGAAGGCTCTTGTTGTTAGCGGTAACACCGGCAGACGCGATCCCAGAGAATGGGAGGTACGCGACTCCGGCGGCGTCCTTCTAGAACCGGATCGCACCATAAAAGAGTTAGGGTTGAAGGACGGGGCGCGCTTGTTCTTAAGCCTCAAGGTCGGTGCAGGCGGGTGTTCTCGTCTACAATGCGCGTAGACCCACAAGTCAATCGGACAAAATTCGACCGCGAGCTCGGTCGCCTCATTGATCAACGATCGATCCTTGAGGCTCGTGGCATTTTCATCCTTAGTTCAACAGGGTTCCCTTACGTGGATGTGCTCATTGTCCCTCGACACTCTCTGCAAGTAGCCATGCCTCCGCCTCCGGGCATGCAGCTCCCCCCGGAAATGCAGCTGCCGTTGCCCCCACCCAATTCGCCCGCGGGCGCAATGACGATGATGTTGGTGGCGTTTGAAGTTCCGAGCCTCGCAGTCCGTGCTTTCAAGGGTCGGTTTGACCTGACGGATTACGACCTGCGAGCACCGTCTCTGGACTTTCGAGATCCATGGACGGATGCCCTTTTGCCCTACGGAACAATGTTTCGTGCGGTGGAGTTTGAAGAACAACGAAAGGCGCACGTCGTATTGCTAGACGACCACCCAATAACGCATAAGCCGTTCCTCTGCCACCGTGGGATTCGGGAATATCATGAACATCCTCAACATTCAGGCGACGACTGGATGCTCTACCGGCAGACATTGAGTCTTTTTTCTATTGTGATGTCTCTATGGCGCGTTACCGTTGACATCAACCATCCGCAGTTGGTGGTTCAACCGAATGGAATCCAAGTGCTGTTTAACGCTGAGGAGAAGACCTAGTGGCACTCGCTCCTTTCTTTGAGAGAGTGTACGGAGCCGTCGGCGGTCACCTTTCTGTTTCGCGCGATCGGACTTTGCAGCAATACGTTACTACCTCGATGTGACTGGCAGGCATCATTTGAATCCTGCACCCCGTTTAGTTGCTTAACAGGGTGGACTTGGACGGATTAACATCCTGTAAATCATCGTTTGCACTGGGCCGTTCACGGAAGCTTCCGAAGGCTCCCTAGAGCACTGCTGGCGCGGCAAGTTTCGTCCCTGCGCTGCAGGTTCTCACCGTTGAAAGGCGAAATTCCCACACTGTGAACGAACAACTGATTCAGAATTAGTGGTTGGATCGGAGAGCTCGGAATTTCAGAGATGCAGCACTGAAAAGCGGGATTGATGCCTGTGAATCAGTATCACCGTTGAATCGGACTCACCGCAGCAGCGCCTCTAGGAAACCTTGATCGGCAATGCGGCTCGTCGTCTGGTCCGAGCTCAATTCTTGAGCCAACAAGTATTTCCGGCGATACCTAGCGAACGCCCTCTTCTTTCCCAGTGTTGGTACGCGAGTTTATTGCACCAGTTCATGACAATCCTCTTCATTAAAGTCATGCCCGCTGTAAAATATGCGCTCAGATCTGGGCTTGCCTTTAGGTGATCTTCAAGGATTCGCCATGGGGAAGATTGCGGTTGCCAGCAGACGCAGTTTGCTTAGAATTTTCGTGCTTGCTCTCTGCGCTCTGCCGATGCATGGCCAGACGGCCAATACCGGCGCCATCGCTGGCACCGTGAGCGACCCCAGCGGAGCGCTGGTCGCAGGTGCGGCATTGGTCGTCAAAAGTCAGGCCACACACGAAGAACGCGATCTCACTACGGATGCCGGAGGAAGTTTCTCGGTCCCATTCTTGGCACCTGGCCACTATGACCTAACGGTTCGCGCAACCAGATTCGAGCCGTTCACCTTCAATGATGTTCAGGTTCGAATCACCGAGGTGAGTCGGCTGAAGATTCAGCTGACGATCAGCGGCGCAAAAGAACACATCGAGGTTAGCGCCAAGCCTTCTCTCCTTCAAACTGAGAACGCTACGCTCGGACGAGTCATCGATCGAAACACGGTCCAAGAATTGCCGCTCGTCAATCGCAACTTTACCCAAATCCTAGGCCTGACTGCCGGAACGAACACGGATATCGTGGACGCGACCCAACTGGGGGCCGGAAGCCAGGAGATCCGCGCCAATGGAGCAAGGAGCGGCGACAATAACTTCATGCTGAACGGGGTGGATGCGAACAGTTACAGCTCCAACATGAGCGAGGTCACTCCTTTCGGTGGCGCTGGAATCGCGATCCCCGCTCCGGATACGATTCAGGAGTTCAAGGTTCAGAATTCGCTCTATGACGCGCAGTATGGGCGAGGAGGAGGTGCGAACGTAAACGTCGAAACGAGGTCGGGCACGGCGGATTTTCACGGAAGCGTCTACTATTTCGGCCGCAATGAGGCACTCGACGCGAATAATTTCTTTGCGAACGCAACCGGGGTGCCAAGAGGAGAATTTCGGCGCTCACAACCCGGGGGCACTTTGGGGGGACCGATGCCGTTGTCAAAGAAGCGCACCTTTTTCTTCGTTTCCTATCAAGCCACCAGGGATGTGAATGCGGCATCTTTGAGCAGCAGTGTTCGATCTTTGAGCCTCCCCCCGATACCGCAGGTCCGCACACCAGCATCGCTTGGAGCTGTATTTGGCGGCCAAACCGGGGTGTTCGGAGGTGTAGCGGTGGCCCCAAACGGTTCGAATATAAACCCTGTAGCGCTCAATCTGTTAAATGCGCAGAACCCTGACGGCGCATTCTTGATTCCGAGCCCCCAGACTTCGGGGAGTGGTGTCAACTACACCGCGGCGCTGCCGGGACACTACAACGAAGACCAGTTCAATGCAAACTTCGACGTCAATTTGCGCAAAGCGGATAACCTGTCGGTGAAATTCTTCTTTTCGAACTCGAATCAAGATGTCCCCTTCTTCGGGGCTACCGTGCCTGGTTTTCCAGCGCTTCGCTCCTTTGGGAATCGGAACTTATCAATCTCGGAAACTCATCCCTTCTCATCGCAAACGATCAACCAATTCCGCTTTGGTTTCTCTCGCAATGCGGGTCAAGGCGTTGCCGGAGGTACGCTCACCGATCAGGACGTGGGGATAAACAGCCCCAGCGGCACTCAAGAGGGACTGCCCCAGATTGAAGTTCTCGGCGCTTTTGAGCTTGGAAATTCTAGTAACGACCGAGGCAAAACAGCGAGCAATAATTTCTACCTCTCGGACGTTATGTTCCTATCCCGGGGCAAACACGACTTTCGCGTGGGCGCGGAGATCTTCCGCAATCAATTTAACCAGCTAACCGATAACACGGCCGGTGTCCTGATAACCTTGTCGTTCCCTGATTTCCTGCTCGGGTTGCCCGCCGGCCCTGCCGGTGCAGTGGGGAACGGCACATCGCTCTCAAGCATTTACGCGTCTGGCGTGGTTGCTGGAATTCCCCATGTCGGGCAACGTGCAAGCGCGGGACATTTTTTTATCCTGGATGACTGGAAAGCCACGCGAACTCTTACCCTGAACCTGGGGGTTCGAGTCGAGGTCAATGGCCAACAAAGCGAGGTCGGCGGTCGCCAGTCAAATTTCTTCCCTAAATTCTACGTTGCGCCTCCAGTCGGTGGCTTTACGAGCCCAGCCACCTCCGGATTTGTTCTGCCCGGTAACTTCTCCGGCAACGCCCCCGAGGGATTTCCACGTGAGAATTCAACCCTGTTGAATCATCCCATTCAATCGCATCCAGAACCCCGCATCGGCTTCGCGTGGCAGCCGTTCTCTTCGAAGGGCTTGGTCCTTCGAGGAGGATATGGCATCTATGCCAACCGCATCAGCTTCGGGGGGAATGGGGTGCCACTAACTTTTAATCCGCCGTTTACGCTTTCAGCTGTTTTTACTGGCGGCGCTAACGCGCCGCGAGCCTGCAGCATCCCTTTCCAGATCTGCCGCCAACCGCCTCGTTCCCAAATTTCGTAGGCAATATGCTACCTGGTCCACCGTTTATCGGGAACGCATTCCTGCGAAGCGCCTCCATTACCGATCCTGATTTTAAAGAGTCTACCGTCCAGCACTTTGACCTCGATTTTCAGTATCAACACAAGAGCTACGTTTTCTCACTCGCCTACGCCGGCGCGAAGGGCACACACCTGGCCTTGGGACAAGACAACAATCAACCCCTCCTTGCCAGTCCTCTAACCCTGTGAACGAACTCACAAGTAACTCGGTGGCCAATGCGCCGGAGCGCGTCCCCTTTGTCGGGCTGTCTCCCTTGATTTTTCGTCTTGAGAGCAGCGGCAATGCGATCTACAACTCTCTGCAAGCCACATTGAAGAAAGACATGAGTCACGGTCTTCAATTCCTGGCTGCGTATACCTTTTCAAAATCCATTGATGATGCCGGTGATAGTCTTGGTGCTGCTATCGGCGGCTCATTCGGAAGACCGATTTTCGGGGAACTGGTGTATAACGACCAAAACAATGTCGCCGCTCAGCGCAGCGTCTCTGACTTTGATCGAGAGCACCGATTCGTAATCAACGGTACGTGGAATGTACCCGGCCCCGAGCACGCTACAAGCGCAGCTGTTCAAAAGCTCGGAAATGGCTGGAGCATTTCATATATCGTAACGCTGCAATCGGGACTTCCATTCAGTATTCTAGACGGTGCGGCCGGCACGCTGTTTGGTCCCGCAACCACTTACACAACAGCCGACCTAGCTGTGGGGGCGACACTCAAGGATGCCCGTCGGGGTGGTAGCGTCAGCGGCCGTGTCAATGAATTTTTCAACACGAAAACATTTGTTCCGGCGCCGTTCGTTCCAGATGGCGGCATTATTGACGGCAAATATCCGGTTGCTGGTGGCGGGACGATCTTCGGAGACCTTGGACGGAACATCTTGAGGGGGCCAGATCAGCAGGATTTCGATATGGCTGTGATTAAGACCACTCCTCTCACAGAGCGTGTAAAGCTGATCTTTCGGTGGGAGATCTTCAATTTGCTGAATAGGCCAAATTTTGCAAATCCATCCGATGATGTCTCGACCCCCAGCACCTTCGGTGTGATCAGCGCCTTAACGGTGAATCCCCGGATTATGCAATATGCGCTAAAACTGGAATTCTAGTATGCTGCCTCAAACTCTTCGGGCTGAAACCATGGAGTTTGACCGTAGCCGAGCAACGCCGCCTAGCAGCGAGCCATGGCAGCAAGGAGGTACTAGATGGCAGCGGCTTCTGCATACGTGCTGGAGTCCCTCCGGGAAGGCGCGGAGTTCACCCTTTACCGCGGCCGACAGCACGGCAACCCATCGCCGCTCCTTGCGATCGCACTCACCGCAGAACATCCGTCGCCGCAGAGTCTCCGGCGGCTTGAGCACGAATACTCGCTCGCAGCCGAACTCGATCCTGCGTGGGCGGCCAAGCCTCTGGCGCTCACAGTTCACGAAGGGAGGACCCTCCTCGTACTCAGGGATCCTGGCGGTAAGCCCCTGGATCTGGTTCTTGAGCAAAACCAGGGGCAACCGCTCGACCTGACTCTCTTCCTGCGCATTGCCATCGGCTTGGCGGCAGCACTCGGCCAAGTCCATCGGCACGGCCTAATCCATAAGGACATCAAGCCTGGGAATGTGCTGGTCGACGACGCCGGCAAGGTATGGCTTACCGGATTCGGGATTGCATCTCAACTGCCGCGGGAGCCCCAGTCTCCCGTACCGCCCGAGATTATTGCTGGCACGCTCGCCTATATGGCGCCTGAGCAAACCGGCCGCATGAATCGCTCGATTGATAGTCGCAGCGATCTCTACTCGTTGGGCGTCGCCTTGTACGAGATGCTCACGGGTTCGCTGCCGTTTGCCGCGGCCGACCCTCTCGAGTGGGTCCACTGCCACCTTGCACGCCAGCCGAGACCGCCTGGTGATCGCGCCACAGTCCCGGAGCCGCTATCTGCAATCACCATGAAACTCCTCGCCAAGAACGCCGAGGAGCGCTACCAGACCGTTTCCGGGCTGGAAACCGATCTTCGACGGTGCCTGGAGGAATGGCAGTCGCATGGTCGCATCGATCCATTCCCGCTTGGCGCGCACGACTCATCCGACCGATTACTGATCCCTGAGAAGCTCTACGGTCGGGAGCGTGAGATCGACGCCCTGCTTGCGGCGTTCGATCGGGTCGTGGCCGAAGGTACGCCAGAGTTGGTGCTTGTATCCGGTTATTCGGGCGTTGGCAAATCCTCCGTGGTGAACGAGCTGCACAAGGCGCTTGTTCCGTCGCGCGGTCTTTTCGCCGTGGGCAAGTTCGACCAATACAAACGCGACATCCCGTACACGACCCTGGCACAGGCTTTCCAGACCCTGGTCCGGCAGATCCTCGTCAGGAGCGAAGCGGAAGTAGACCATTGGCGCCATGCTCTTCATGAAGCACTTGGTCCAAGTGGCCAACTCATCATCGATCTCATCCCCGAGGTGGAGTTCATAATCGGGAAACAGCCGTTGGTTCCAGACCTGCCGGCGCAAGACGCGCGGAACCGCTTCCAGTTGGTGTTCCGGCGGTTCCTCGGTGCGTTCGCCCGGCCAGAGCACCCGCTCGCGTTGTTCCTCGACGATCTGCAATGGCTGGACGCGGCAACTCTTGAACTCCTGGAGCACCTGATTACCGATCCGAACGTACGGTACCTGATGCTGGTCGGGGCCTACCGAGACAACGAAGTCGGTTCGTCTCACCTGCTCACGCGGACGCTGGAGACGCTCCGCAAAGCTGGAGTACGGGTCCAGGAGATTGTGTTGGCGCCTCTCGGGCTCGACGATGTCGGCGCGCTCGTCTCCGATGCGCTGCATTATGAGACGGTGCACGTGCGGCCCTTAACGCAACTTGTCCACGAAAAGACTGCCGGCAACCCGTTTTTCGCGATTCAGTTCCTCACGGCTCTCGCCGAGCAAGGGCTGCTGGAGTTCGACCCGCATGCGGCAGCCTGGATCTGGGACTTCGCTCGGATCCGCGAGAAGGGATACACCGACAACGTGGTGGGTCTCATGGTGGGGAAATTAAAGCGATTGCCGAAAACGACACAGAACGCACTCAGCCAACTCGCCTGTCTCGGGAACGCGGTGGAGATTGCCACACTGAGGCTGGTTTTCGGGAAATCAGAAGAGGAAATGCACGCGGCGCTCTGGGAGGCCGCCCGAGCTGGACTGATCCTCCGCCTGGATGCCTCCTACGCTTTCCTCCACGACCGGATTCAGGAGGCGGCTTATGCGCTCATCCCCGAAGGCGAGCGCCCGGCGGCACACCTTCGGATTGGCCGAGTGTTGCTGGCGAGCATGACGGCGGATGGCCTTGCCGAACATTTGTTCGATGTTGCAAACCAACTCAATCGGGGTGCCGCACTGCTGATCGACCGGGACGAGAAAAGGCAGGCAGCGACACTCGACCTGCGTGCCGGGCGAAAGGCCAAGGCGTCGACGGCCTATGTGTCGGCGTGCGTGTATCTAGCGGCCGGCATGGCGCTGCTGGACGAAAAGGACTGGAGCAGCCACCAGGAGTTGGCGTTCAACCTGTGGCTCGAACGAGCGGAGTGCGAGCTTCTGAGCGGTAACTTCGAAAGCGCCGAGCACCTGATTGCGGAGTTGTTGCAGCGCGGGGCGTTGAAAGTCGATCAGGCGACCGTCTACCATCTCAAGGTCCAATTGCATGAAGTGAAGGGTGAATACCCACAAGCCGTAGCCAGCGGATTAACATGCCTGAAGCTGTTCGGCATCGACATTCCAATACACCCGACCCAGGAGCAGGTCCAGGCCGAATACGAGACAGTCTGGCAAGCCCTCAATGGACGCCCGATCGAAAGTCTGATCGATCTTCCGCTGATGACCGATCCGGAGATCCAGGCCGCCACGCAGGTGCTCTCAGGCCTCACTACCCCTGCCCACTTTACCGACTCCCGTTTGGGTTGCTTGCAGATTTGCCGCCTGGTGAAGATCGGCATGCAGTATGGGACGAGCGGCGCTTCGGCGCTCGCCTATGGATACTTCGGGGCCATCCTCGGTCCGGTCTTTCATCGTTACAGCGATGGTTATCGCTTCGCCAAGCTTGCCAGCGACCTAATCGAGAAGCACGGCTTCATTGCTTGCAAGGCGAAGAGCTACCACCTAATGGGAAACGTCTCCCTTTGGACGCAGCCGATTGCGAGCGCGGTGGAATTCATGCGGGCGACGTTCCGGGCTGCAATTGAGACGGGTGATCTGGTCTCCGCTTGCTACGGTCTGGTACCTCTGATCGCGGCCTTGCTGTTGCGGAATGATCCGCTCGACGCGGTTTGGCGCGAGTCCGAGATCGCGCTGGACTTCGCTCAAAAGACCAGGTATCGCGACGTCGTGGACATCATCCAGAGTCAGCAACGCTTCATCGCGACCATGCAGGGCCGGACTGAGACCTTCTCCACCTTCAACGACGCGCAGTTTGACGAGGCGACGTTCGAGGCGCATATAACAGGGGATCGGATGTCCGTGATGATCTTCTGGTACTGGACGCTCAAACTAAAGGCGCGGTTCTTGGCGGGCGACTATGCCGAGGCTCTCGCGGCAGCCGGCAAGGCGAAGCTGCAGCTTTCGAGCTCTTCTGCTCTAATCCACGTGCTCGACTACGTCTATTATTCCGCAATGACGGCGGCGGCATGCTATGAGAACGCGTCGGCCGACGAGCAGCAAGCCTGGCGCGACCTCCTGTTGGCGCATCGGAAACAACTGCGCGAGTGGGCCGAAAACTATCCACCGACGTTCGCCGACAAGCACGCACTGGTCTCGGCCGAGATCGCCAGCCTCGAAAAGCGAGACGCCGACGCCATGCAATTGTACGAGCAAGCTATCCATTTGGCGCGTGAAAACGGCTTCGTGCAGAATGAGGGCTTGGCCCATGAAGTCGCGGCGCGATACTACTTGGCCCGCGGCGTCGAAACGGTCGGCTACGCCTATCTTCGCAGCGCCCGTAACTGCTACGACCGCTGGGGCGCGCTCGGTAAGGTGAAGCAACTCGACGAACGCTACCCGCGCTTGCACGAGGAACACCTTCCTGCTTCGATCACCTCCACAGTCGGCACGCCGGTCCGGCAGTTGGACCTGGAGGCTGTGGTCAAGGCTTCCCAGGCGCTCTCGAGCGAGATTGTTCTTAGCCAGCTGATCGAGAAGCTCATGCGAATCGCGCTGGAGGATGCAGGCGCCGAACGGGGTCTGCTCATCCTTCTGCGCGGGGATGATCCGCAGATTGAGGCAGAGGCGACTACGGGCCACGGCAGCACCCAAGTTACTGTGCGACAGACAACCGTCACCACGTCTGATCTCCCTCAATCCGCGCTTCATTATGTCATCCGGACGCGAGACCGTTTGGTGCTTGATGATGCGTCGGTAGGGAACTTGTACTCGGAGGACGAGTATGTGCGGGCGAAGCACGCCAGATCCATCCTATGCCTGCCCATCGTCAAGCAAACGAAGCTTATCGGCGTACTCTATCTGGAGAACAATTTGACTCCGTACGCCTTCTCCTCGGACCGGGTAGCAGTGCTGGAGTTGCTGGCTTCGCAAGCGGCTATTTCGCTGGAGAATGCCACCCTCTATTCTGAGCTACAACGCAGCGAAGCTTTCCTCGCTCAAGGGCAGCGCATAAGCCACTCCGGCAGCTTTGGCTGGAACGTTTCGAGTGGAGAAATCTATTGGTCGGAGGAAACCTACAACATCTATGGATACGATCGAGCGGCTAAGCCTACATTGGAGATGTTACTGCAGCGAATTCATCCTGATGATAGAGCTGCCCGGCAGCAGATTGTCGACAGGGCATTCGATGCCCGAACAAACTATGAAGCTGAGTATCGTTTGTTGATGCCGGACGGGTCGGTGAAGTACCTCCACGTTATAGCTCGCGCGTTGGAGCCCTCCTCGGTCAACCTTGAATATGTGGGGGCCGTGATGGACGTTAGCCAGCGAAAGCAAGCCGAGCAGAAATTCCGCGGGCTTCTGGAATCCGCTCCGGATGCAATGATCGTCATGAATCGGCAGGGCAAGATCGTGGTGGTCAATGCCCAAGTCGAAAAGGTGTTTGGGTATCAGCGGGACGACCTCCTGGGGCAAGAGGTTGAAATTTTGGTGCCGGAACGATTTTGGGACCTACACCCTCAGCACCGGAAGGAGTTCTTCGCCGAGCCCCGGGTGCGGCCAATGGGTGAAGGTCTGCAGCTGTACGGACGACGGAAAGACGGAACGGAATTTCCCGTAGAAATCAGTCTCAGTCCTCTGGAGACGGAAGAGGGCACTCTTGTCTCCGCTGCCGTGCGCGACGTCACCGAACGCGCGCGGTCAGAAGAGGCGTTGCGCCAAACGCAGGCCGATCTCGCACACATCAGCCGTGTAACCACTATGGGAGAGCTGACTGCCTCCCTGGCGCACGAAATCAAGCAGCCGATTGCGGCGGCGGTCACCGATGCCAACACTTGCTTGCGGTGGCTTGGCCGCGATCAGCCCGATCTGGCAGAGGCGCGCGAAGCAGTCTCGCGAATCATCAAAGATGCGTCGCGAGCAGCCGACATCCTCAGCCGAGTCCGCCTCCTCTTCGAGAAGGGCACGCCGCAACGAGAATTGGTGGATGTAAACGAAGTAATTCGAGAGATGATCGTACTGCTGCGCAGCGACGCGAACCGCCACTCTATCTCAATCCGTGTTGAGCTTGCCGAGGATCTTCCGCACGCCATGGCAGATCGGGTCCAATTGCAGCAGGTTTTCATGAACCTTATGCTCAACGGCATCGATGCTATGAAGGATGTGGATGGGACGCGTGAGTTCACTATCAACTCACAGCGAGGGAAAGACGAACAACTTGTCATAACGGTCGCCGATACGGGGGTGGGCCTGCCGCCGCAGCAGGCGGATCAAATCTTCAATCCATTCTTCAGCACCAAACCTCATGGCACCGGCATGGGGCTTCGCATCAGCCGATCCATCGTAGAATCGCATGGTGGCCGGCTGTGGGCGGCCAACAACTCTGCGCGGGGGGCCAGCTTCTATTTCACGCTACCCTGTGCTTTCGCGGCGCAGCAGATCGCGTAGCGCTGACGATGGAGTCCACATTCCGACATTTCGGTTTCCCCACCGTTCGTCCGTAGGTCTTCACCTATTAGGGTGAAAGGGCATACCTCGGTGCCCAGCGCTGGCTGGTTCTGGCGTCTGCAAATCAAGATTCACGACAACCGGCTCCTGGCCATTCCTCACGACTACGGCTTCGCACGGGTTATTTGGATCAGCATTAATCTCTTGGTGCGGTACATAAGGAGGAACGTAAATAAAATCTCCAGCTGCGGCTTCGTCACTGAATTCCAAGCGATCGCCCCAACGCATCCGCACTCGTCCTTTCAGCACGTACAGGACGGTTTCCAACTCTCCATGGTGGTGCGGTCCTGTCTTCGCATCAGGTTGGACGACCATGGTCCCAGCCCACAACGTAGTCGCTCCAGCTTTCGCATGAGTAATTGCAGCAGCCCGCGTCATGCCCGACGTTTGGGGCGTATTCATGTCCAGTTCGTCGGCATGTACGATTTTGACTCCGTTCTTCTTCCAGTCCATAACTAAAGCCTCCCCTGAAGATCTCATTAACCGTCGGTTGTGTGGGGCAGCAGTCTTAGCCGGACCACCGAGTTCGGCGGAGGTCCGTCCAGGGACCGCCATCCTCGTAGCGCTCGGGATACAGGACCTTCGAACGAGGGTCTTCCGCGGTGTCGAGTTGGAGGACCATCCACTTCGGATATGGAACGCCAGGATCCGATGCCGCGTCCAAGAGTCGGAGTTCGTCGGCCAAGAGCCGGAGGTCTACCGCACGGATGTTATCTTCCAGTTGCTCGGGCTTCCGGGCAGCTATGATCACGCTGCTGACCGCCGGTCGTCCCAGCACCCACGCGAGCGCCACACGGGCGGGAGTGGCGTCATGCCGACCGGCAACTTCCTTCAGCGCTTCTACGACGCGGTAGCCCATCTCCTTGTCAAAGGGCACGAAATTGCCCGCTTCGGCGAAGCGTGTGCCCGCAGGAGCAGGGTTGGCGCGGCTGTACTTACCCGTGAGAAACCCGCCGGCAAGTGGGCTCCAGACCAGGATACCGATGTTGTGATACTCCGCGAACGATTGGAACTCGTATTCGAGACCTCGACCGACGAGGCTGTAGTACATCTGGGCCGTTACGTACTTCTCCAAGCCCAGGCGATCCTGCAGCATAACCGCAGTGGTTGCCTGCCACGACATGAAGTTGGACAGCCCGATGTAGCGGACCTTCCCCTGGCGCACAAGATCGTCGAGCGTCCGAAGGGTTTCCTCGATCGGCGTGTTGCTGTCCCATCCATGCACCTGGTAAAGGTCGATGTAATCGGTCTGCAGCCGGCGGAGACTATCCTCCACTTCGCGCAGGATATTCACGCGGGTTGCGCCACTCCGGTTGAAATTCTCGTCCATAGGGAGGCGGACTTTGGTGGCGAGGACAATCTCTTTCCTCATGCCCTTCAAAGCATTACCAACAAGAGTCTCGCTCTCCCCTAGGCTGTACACGTCGGCTGTGTCGATGAAGTTGATTCCCCTTTCCAGGGCCAGCTTCACCATGCGCGTAGCGCCCTCCTGGTCGAGGTTGCCCATGTTCATCTTGCCGCCGAACTGCATCGTGCCAAGTGCCACCCCGCTAACGATGAGCCCGGTATTCCCAAGTTTCCTATACTTCATCTCCCATACTCCTCCCGCTGCGGACAACAATTACGATCTATTGCGAATTTGTCCCACTCCAGCGCCATTATGCTAATTCAATGAAGAAGGCAACCCAATTGCCAAAGTCGTAATGACTGAGAAAGGCTCACATCCACCGCAAGGAAAGGTGAACGCAGAACACACATCTCTATGATGGGGGGTTGTCTCTGTGACTACGGGCCGACTGGTGTCGAAAGAGGGACGCAAGCTTTAGAGCTGACGCAAGCTTGTCAAAACCGAATTGCGATCGCGGCCATCGTGCTCTCTCCTACATTCAATCACTTGTTCCAATGCTTTGCTCCGCTCACGTTTGGCATTCTTACTGCATACGCTCGGGAAGGGTACTGCATTCTTCTCAGAATGGCAGGCCAAGCCCTGACACGAGCGACAACAAAGGAGAAAGCATGAAAAACACAATATTGTTTTCGATCGCGATGCTATTTGCATTGACAGCCGCATCATTCGCCTAGATGGATGCACATTGCGTCGTCGCAATTGCAAACATGAAAAGATGAGGTGGAACAGACATGGCTGAAGTGCTTTTGATTTGTAGATTCGTGGCGTACGGGAATGGAATCTGCTATGAACATGAACGGGACCGGAGCCAGCATTTGGCGCATGTTTCACATGAGTTCAGTTGTAGACCGATTTCACATTTCATGCAGGCAAGTTGCCAGGAGGCCTAGAGATGAATACGACTCGACGGGACTTTCTTAAAGTCGGTGCGGGTGCTGTGGCCGCCACATCCGCCGTCTCGGCAAACTCGAACGAGAGCTTCTCCTCTATTGCATCAGGGAGATCAGCAGCAGCGTCCGCGGGGGACGAGGGCAACATGATCTATCGGAGGTTTGGACGCACGGATGTGCAGATTTCCGCTATCGGGGTGGGGGGGCATCATCTCGGCGATTTACCGACGTTGGACGAGGCGGTGCAACTCGTCCATGAGGCAGTAGATGCCGGCGT
This sequence comes from Acidobacteriota bacterium, assembly GCA_003225465.1. Taxonomy (GTDB): domain Bacteria; phylum Acidobacteriota; class Terriglobia; order Terriglobales; family Acidobacteriaceae; genus Gp1-AA133. Next base: position 14,496 of record QIAH01000373.1, read on the forward strand.
TACTTTCTTCGACAACGCCTGGGAGTATTACAACGGCAAGACTGAGACCATCTTGGGCAGAGCGCTCCGGGACGGGCGCCGCGAAAAGGTGTTCCTGATGACAAAGGTCTGCACCCATGGGCGAAGCGGCAAATTAGCCATGAAGATGCTCGAGGACTCGCTGCGGCGGTATCAAACCGATCATCTGGACCTCTGGCAGATCCACGGCATCGTTTACGACAACGACCCGGAGTTGGCGTACGCCAAAGGCGGCGTCCTGGAAGCATTTGATCGAGCCAAGAAAGAAGGGAAGGTCAGATTCGCCGGCTTCACCGGTCACAAGGATCCTGCATTTCACCTGAAAATGCTCGAACTCGGTTATCCATTCGACTCAGTGCAAATGCCGCTTAATCCCTTCGACGCCAACTTCCACAGCTTTGAGAAGCAGGTCTTGCCCGAAGTCAATCGGCGAGGCATGGCGGCGCTGGGCATGAAGAGCATGGGCGGTACCGCGTGGGGGATAAAAGCCGGCGTTGTTCAGGCTGAAGAAATGTTGCGTTACGCGATGAGCCTACCGGTCACCACCACAATTTGCGGCATGGACTCGCTGGACGTGCTGCACCAGAACCTGCGCGTGGTGCGCGGCTTTCAGCCGATGACTCAGAGCGAGATGGAGGACTTGCGCCTTCGTTGCGCCCCGACGGCGGCCGACGGCCGCTTCGAGCCATACAAAGTATCGCTGCGGTATGACAACCCAATGACCCGGATGCCTCATGGATTTCCCTTCGATCACACACAAAGAGAGGTCACGGAGATGTTGGAAAAGGCGGACGGGCCCTGGTTGGTGCCAGAGACGACACCAGAGACGTCGAGGAGATGAACAATGGTGGATCAACGTCAACAAAACGAGCGATCCCAAGTCACTCCCGAAATCGAGCGCCGGTGCTTCATTCAAGCCGGACTGGCCTCCGCGGGGACAGTGCTTGCGACTTCAGTTTTGCCCAGCCAAATCGTATCGGCTGCAGTTCCGCCGCAAATGACGAACAGCGGTGCTAACCAGATTCCTCGCAGGCCGCTCGCAAAAACGGGCGAACAAGTCTCGATCATCGGCGTTGGCGGATATCATCTCGGGTCGGTGAAATCGAGCGATCTGGCCGTACGCCTGGTTCAAGAGGCAGTAGATGCGGGAGTCAATTTTTTCGACAACGCATGGGAATACAACGACCACCGCAGCGAAGAATGGATGGGGCTTGGTTTACAGGGAAGGCGCGATAAAGTTTTCTTGATGAGCAAGGTTTGCACCCACGGCCGAGATAAGAAGGTCGCGATGCAACAATTGGAGGATTCCCTAAAACGGTTGGGCACGGACCATTTGGACTTATGGCAGATTCACGAGGTCATCTACGAGAACGACCCGGACCTGCATTTCGCAAAGGGTGGTGTCGTCGAAGCGCTGGATGAAGCGAAAAAGCAGGGCAAGGTACGTTTTGTTGGCTTCACCGGACATAAGAGTCCGGCGATACATCTCAAAATGCTGGCGCACGATTACCCATTCGACACGGTCCAAATGCCGCTCAACTGTTTTGATGCAACCTATCGGAGCTTCGAGCAGCAGGTGCTCCCTGAACTTCAGCGGCGGGGGATTGCAGCGCTCGGCATGAAGAGCCTCGGGGGCGACGGGCAGCCGATCCAGTATGGCGTGGTGAGGGCGGAAGAAGCGCTTCGTTATGCAATGAGTCTGCCGGTCGCGACCACAATTTGCGGGATTGACTCGCTGGACGTGCTGCACCAGAACGTGGAAATTGCGCGCGGCTTCAAGCCGATGTCGCCGCAAGAAATGCAAGCCCTCCGCGAGCGATGCAGACCTGCTTCGGGTGATGGCCACCTCGAGTTGTTCAAAACAACAAAAAAATACGATGGCAGCGTTGGGCGAGAGCAGCATGGTTATCCAACTATCGCTGAACTTCCCTTATGAGAGTCAGAGATGCCCTTTGTGTTCTGCCGCGCCGCAGGTCTTTTACAATTCCCAACTCTTTGGCTCTTCCTTCATCTTCGAACCACTTCAGTATGGCTTTGGAAACCTCTTCTCGACCTATGAAAGCTTCGATCCTCCTTCGACCCTGCGGCTGAAGTGCGCGTCATCCCGGCTTCTCACTTCTATATCAAGTACATGGTGTTTGCTGCCGACCGGGCTCCCTACGCTCACAACCCGACAGGTTTCGTGCCACAATTTCACGGCGATCCGATGTCGGTCTCAGAGATCGGCTATAGCCCCGGAAGCGAATCTAGATGACTCGTTGGCGTCTAGGCGAACGGCTGCAACTTCCACGCGCCAAAGCGTCCTTTGGGCAAGACCGGCCTGGAATGTTCGATACTGGGAATGAAGAGCATGGGCGGTTCCGGCGAACTCATCTCGAAGGGTGCGTTCACCCGCTCCCAATCCCTCTCCTACGCCATGAGCCTTCCCGTTGCCACCACCATCAGCGGCATGGATTCCATGGAAGTCCTCGACCAGAATCTGGCGATCCTACGCGGTTTCAAGACGCTATCCGCCGACGGCATGCAGATACTTCGCGATCACGGCAAGCAATTCGACGACGGCCGGTACGAACTATACAAGAGCACCATCAAGTATGACCGGGATCCGCTCTGCTGGCTCGCACTGAGGAATCCCTTTGGAGCAGGCCCCCCGCTGGAGTATGAGAGCTCGAATCGAAAACTTCATCAGTTTAGTTTCGCTACCAGTTCAAAGCACTAACACGTGGAGGGTGTGGCAAAGGGCTTCACTTCCCGGAGGTAGTTTGCCGCGTGATGTTCTGTGTTCTCAGGCCAATCGGTACGCGCCGGACATGGCTGGACATGCGAAGATTCCGGTTGTCGAAATCGACGATTGCTGCTGGAAAAGCCCTATTGGTTTAGTGTCTCGTCGAACGAATCGGCCTCCTCTGTGGAGCGTGATCTGTCAGACTACGACATCCGGCAAACATTATCCGGAGCTATTCGCTACCGATTGGTAGCAAAGAGGGGCCCTGCGATGTCCGTCTACTCACAGAAACAGGTGATGAGATTTTGCGCGCGACGAAGATCGCGGAGCTGCATGATCACATTACTGGTCTGCGGGTCGATGTTGACTTCAGTAGCATTGGGCCGCGGATATCCCTATCGGTCTAGCGTCACGAGTTTGTTCAAGGCTGCATCTAGCCAAACTCAAAAGATTGACGAATGTCCGTGGCTCAAGGCGTGTTCTCAAACCATTCCGGTCCAGAAGTCCGATTAGGAAACGCAATGCCACAGAGCGCTGCCGTACGCACCTGCCCCAGTGCGCAGACATATTCAAGCACGAAATTCGACTGGAGACACTCGTGAAGAGAGGGTCGAATGCGTCCGCTAGACCCTCGACATTCGCTTGGCCACTTCCCGCTGATTGGCGTTTCCATAGACGGAACCAAACTTGAAGAGACCCGTGGCTGGCGACACGAAAACAAAAGAATTTGAAAACGTTGCGACGTTGCCCGTGAGCTGCTCATTGTCCTGATCAACTTCTCTCAGTTGGAACTGCAGTAGGCCGACGTCAATTACATCCCCGGTCACACCAGAAATTCGCAAGCGATCTCCAACTCTGATCCCCAGCTTTCCAACCAGCAAGAAGTAGCCGACAACCGCAAGAATCACGTTTTGAAGCGCAACCGCAACTCCCGCCGTGAGAAGTCCTAGAAACGTCGCCAGGGAACTCAGCTCGGGAGCAAAAGCGAATGCAATTACCAGCACAATCGCCAGCCAGATCAGAGTCCGCTGGACGACCAGAAACATGCGACGACGATTTGCGTCATGAGCATAGTTCACGGTGATTCTGCGTAGAGCCACAGCAACACCTGTCAGAAAGGCTATCACCAACGCAAGAACGACCAGGTGCAGAATCAAATTCTTCCACGCGCCGGTATACTCGTTGACGACGGTTTTGCGCCATCGGGTCAGTCGCGATTTGTAAACTGTGAGTAAGACCCTCTGCTTGTCAAGTGCGGCCATGGCCGGAGCCAGTCTCGTGATCTGATCTGTGAGCTGGTCGAGGCTCGCCGTCTGTTGCCGCAAGCGCCCTGAGTCCCTGGACTGCAAGTTGTCGGCCGCGAGATCGCCGCTCTGCACGGCTTGATTGACGAACCCTGTAAGCGGCGCCCTGAGATTGTCCGAGAACCGGGCCAACTTGTCGGTCAGTTGTACCCCTTCGTCAACAGTGCGGAGCTTTCGCTCAAGCATAGACACCTCTGAGGCGAGCGCGAGAATGCCGGAGTTCGGGGGTTTAGGATCTGATCTAAAACTTGATGGCTGGGCCGGCTGTACTGGAAGACCGGGGTTCGCCGCCTCAGGAATGGTGCGTGCAAGACTTTCAACAAGCGATCTGAAGTCTGTTGTTTGAGGGTGATTCACATCATTGGCCTGGATGAGATCGACCAGGTTAAGAAGACTCTTGGATCGCGCCTGAAGGAGTGTGAGGCGCGTTTGTGCATCAGCCGATTCCGCCTCCAACTTCTTTCGATCTGCTCTACGAGCGGTGGCCAGTTTCGTCTTGATCGACTTCAGATCCTGTCCGGCCTTTTTGCTTTCAGCCTCTGACTTCACTTCCATCTGAACCAGGTGCAGTGAGTCTGAAGAGAGAGCGTTAGGAATTCCACCGCCCTGAGTAGTCGGGGAATCCTGGGCCGTCGTTGCGAGCGATGCATCGGTTCTGGCGAAGTCAAACGAAAGCTGAACGATCTGCGCACTGATCGGTTGATTGTTATCGAAAAACAGAAGGTCGAAGGGCTCGGTCCCAACCTGCCGTTCCGCCGAAAAATAACGATACCACTCGATGGTTTCTGTCAGGAATGCGAGCGTCTGTTGCTTCGAAGGTAGGTTATACGACCCCACCGGCGGACTATCGGCCGACAATGCATGCGACCCCAGTAGGACAAAGAGGAGTGCGTACCCACCGCAGATCCCTAATTTGATCGCACGACGGTCCATCTCTCCGCCTTCTTTCGATTCGTGCCAAGAATCGTTGATAACACTCGCCCGTTCGATGCAACGCACTGCAGCTTCTCCCATCCGCCGCAACACAGCGGCAGCGGAGAAGTCCACCTCCTGACTGCCAGCCAATTCTTCAGAGTTCACGCGAAAAGCAGCTTTTGTCACTGGCCTGGAAAATCGGCGCTTCAGCGGCCGCCTTTCGAGCCGTCGCGTTATCTCACTGCGCAAGAGAGCGATCATCTCCTAAGGGTCGAGACTCACACAGAGTTTCTCGCACAAGAGCGTTTCCGGGCCCTTTAGAATCTTGGCTCAGTAGACAACCCCATACGAATCCGTTTTACGAATCCGTTCGTGATGCAAGTCTTGCTTCTCGTGGTCAAGTTTCGACTACTTTATGACTTATGGTTTGGAGTCCTTGCGTCCAGTGTCGAAACCAGTCTCTGGGCGGCTGCTGGGATGGCGACTCTCCCGGACCGCACGATCTGTTTCGCAGGAATCCTCTGCCCATAAATCTGCTCGTTGGCGCCACCATCAGGGCGAATGGTTGATCCCTCGAGTGCGATACCTGCGAATGCACCTCGGGCACGGGAGTAACTCAAGATGTCCGCGCGCAATGTAGCGTCGGTCTCTGCGGAGAGGTCCCGGCCGACCGGGCCGGCTGCAACCGAAGCATCCGCTCCAAGCTTCACTTTGCTGGTGAGAATTCCGCTCGCGCCGCGCTCATTCATTATCAGGAGAACAAAATCCGTTGCCTCACCCCCGATTTGGAAGCCAAAGCTGCCGCCCTCTAGAGCCATCATGGTGGGTGCACCCCAGCGCCCCCTGAAACCTTGGCCTTGGCGACAGGACATCGCTCCGCGGCCGTAACTTCCGCCCACAATGAAGGCCGCTTTCAAGACGGACGGGAAGACAACCACACAATCAGCCTTGTCAAGCAAGTCCTGAGGGATGTCGTCGGGAACATCGAGAATCTCCTTCAACACAATGCCGCTGTTCTTCAGCCGATCCTCATCCTTTTCGTGATCAGCTGCCAAAGCGGGCGAGGAAAGAAGTGGGAGAGCGACGAATAAAATGCTCATCAGATACTTCGTTAGTTTCTTCATGTCGTTTGTCCTTGTGAGCGCTTTTCAAGCGACTCATGTCGCGTTCCTCGAAACTGAACCGCCGGCCTGGATGAACAGCGTCCCTTAACTGGAGAGACCCTCCCGGCGGTGTCATTTTGTATCGATCATTGTAAGAACTGCGTTCGGGGTTACTTTTTCGCCTCCGGGGGGAAATGTGCGAACATCTTCTTCACTTCCTTGTCGAGGTTCTTGGTGTTCTTATCTGGATTGTTGGAAAGTGTGTCGCTGGATGAGCCTCGCCAGATTAAGTTCTTGGCCTTGGCGTCGAACAGATCGACGACCAGAGTACCGACTTTGTAGGTTTCAGTGGTCGTCGTTGCGTCTCCGAATCCTCCCCAACGCCAACCTCCTCCAAAACCGTCGTAAAAGGTGTTGAGAGTTTGCTGATTCTTCGTGATCTCCATTGCGACGACAGAGACATCGCCACCCGAGTCAACCTGGGTCCATCCCTTGGCTGCTAGAGCCGCATTCACGGCGTCTTTAATGCGGTCAACCATCAGCGGATCTTTCGTTTGGACTTTCTCCCAAGAGTAGGTCTTATATTGTCCGAAATTTGCGCTGTGATCGTAGTCGGTCTTCACCTGCTCGGCGAATGACGCAGCTACGAATACAAAGAACGTTGCGATCGAAACAAGCATTTTGTTGTGTAGTTTCATGATTCTCCTTTAGTTCCTCTTTGAAATGTCCCAGGGACAGTCATTTATTACGGCTGGCCAGCACTTTTGGCTGACAGCGAATGCTTTTCAGCAGTCGCCGCTTTGGCCGTATTTTGTTCGAATTTCGACGGCAGAACCTGCATTTCGGACTTCCGCCCGTCGACCCAGATCGCGCTCAGAAACTCGATGTTGCCGTACTTGTTGAAGGTGACATCGCTCTGGGCATGACGAGTTTCGGAGGATACGACTTCATACTCCACGAAGACGGAATGCGAACCGCTGGCGCTTTCCAGTAACAAGAGGTTATTGTCGGCGTCCGGTTGAGTCAGTCGATAACTTCCTGCAGGCATCTTCGCGTTCCCCGCGTAAAAGGCGGAGGGTGCGTCAAACACCACACTATTGGCGATCTGCGCCATGGCAGGGATAGCGCACAGGACCGATACCAGGCCTATGCTCACAATCAATTTCTTTAATGTGTTCATTTTGTTTTCTCCTAAAAGTTATTGTGTGTGTCTGGGCTTGCCATTCCGACCGGAATGCCGCCCCGACAACCGGGCATGTGCATTAGGAATGCCAAACTTGAACGGAAACAAAGAACGAGGCAAGTGATTGAATTTAGGAAAAGATAGGAAGGCTGCAACGCAATTAGGTTGCGAGAAGCTTGCACTGCTTCTGAATTCTGCGTCCCCCGTCCGACACCAGGTCCGTCAGCGGTCACGCCAAGACAAGGGCCACGCTAGGTGTTTTTCAGCGGTCGCCCTTTCCTTTGCGTTGGATGGAAGTCTTTCCCATGTATTTACAACTTTGGTAGCTTGTTTGCTTTTCTCGGAATGAGGAGAAACACATGCGTAATTCAAAAGTTCTTGCCTTTGCTATTCTGCTCG
>QIAH01000374.1 GCA_003225465.1 Acidobacteriota bacterium
ATCAAGCGGTAACGGGTCTCGATGTATTTCTTGCGAATCGCTTCATGCATCGGCCCGTCTACCCAAGGTTCGCGATTGCGCGAGCCCTTGGTGGCATGGTTCCGGTAAATTGGATTAAAGGCTCCAACTTCCATCCATCGGGTCAGCAGTTCCGGAGTCGAGCTGCCGTTGAATCCGCCGATATCGTCGCCCACGAAGGCATATCCCGAGACGCCCAGGTTCGTTAGCTGCGTGAGCGATAGCCGCATATGGTTCCAGGATCCGGTGTTGTCGCCGGTCCAGGTTGCTGCATAGCGTTGCGTGCCTGCGAAAGCTGCGCGCGTGAGCACGAAGGGCCGCACATCAGGCTGGAGCTTGAGGAGGCCGTCGTGGGTGGCGTGCACGTTAGCCATGCCGAAGACGTTGTGAATCTCGCGATGATCGGTCTTCCGGTCATCGACGTAGTGAACTGTGTCGAGCGGCATTGTTTTCGTCGGAGGCACGAACACCGCCGGCTCGTTCATGTCATTCCAGAAGCCCCGCACCCCATTCTTTACGAACTCGGTATATAACGTGCCCCACCAGTCGCGCACGGCCGAGCGCGTGAAGTCGGGAAACACGCTGGGCCCCGGCCAGACCGGCCCAACATAGACCGAGCCATCCGGATTTTTCACAAAATAATCGTGCGCCATGCCTTCGTCGTAGGGCTTATAGCCGGGAACTTTCGCGATGTGAAGGTCCGTGATGGTGACCATCTTGAAACCTTGCTGGCGAAGGTCCTTGATCATCTGCTCGAAATGCGGAAAGCGCTCGCGATCGACCGTGAACGGACGGTTCTTTTCCTGGTAATCGATGTCGAGATAAATCACGTCGGCGGGAATGTTTCGTTTACGGAACTCGCTGGCGATCTCGCGCACGCGCGCTTCCGGATAGTAGCTATAGCGGCACTGCTGGTAGCCGAGCGCAAACAACGGAGGCAAGGGCGTACGCCCTACCAGCGCAGTGAAATCGCTCACTACGCGCTTGGGATCGGGACCGTAAAAGAAGTAGTAATTCAGCTCGCCACCCTCCGAGCCGAAGGAATATGCGTCCCAAAACTGCTTGCCGAAATCGAAGCTGCTGCGATAGGTGTTGTCCAGAAAAATGCCGTACGCCGCGCCCTTCCGCATGCTCAGAAAGAAGGGGATCGATTTGTAAATGGGATCGGTCGACTCCTGGTATCCGACGTCGGTGTTCCACATGGTGAACGCCAAGTCGCGACGATCGAGCGGCCCAGTTTTGTCTCCCAGGCCAAAATAATGTTCTTCGAGAGGCATCGACTTCCACACCCGGAATGCCGATCCGTCGAAGGAAACCGGATAGCGTGGGTCGTCTTCCGAGATCACCTGGCCTCCCGAATCCAGGAAGACGATGCGCAGGGGCGACTTCACGATGCGCATCTGCATCGCACCAGTGTCCAGAGTGACTGCATCACCGGACTCGTTAGTCTGGATTGTGGGTGGATTCGGAAAGGCGTCGGGCAGCACGGCAAAGGATTGGTCGGGCCCAAATGATCCCTGGGGCGAATAGCGCAGGCGCACTACGGTAGGCGCGAGGACGGTGACGCGAACGTGAGCCGCTCCCGCACGCAGTTCCACCCCATTCGGCAGCTTTTCGACGGCAGTCACATCGCCCAGCGGACGCCATTGAGCTTGTCCAAAAGCAACGCAGACAGAGAGAACGATGAAAATCATTCGAGCGGCAGGTCTCATTTGTTTTTCCTGATTCGCGCAGAATGATAACTCGCGAAGAGAGAAAACAAACGACAAAGTGTGGTCTATTTTGATCTGCAAAAAACATTTTCGGAGAATGCGCCGCTGGAAAGAGAATTGCGAAGGCGATTAGGACTGCTTCCGCTGTCGAACTTCTTTCTCCGAAATTGCGCCTGTGATGAGATGTGGCGACAAGCCCGTTCGATAGGGACAAAGGATGGCTGGTCGGCTCAAGGTGAAAGCTGAAAACGTTTCCCCGCGCACCTTCATCGGCAACAAAATACCAAGTTGACAGTTGCCGCCTCACCTCATACTGTGTCCATCTGCTGCTGCAACTAAATCGCTGGAAAATCATTCCAGCAGGCCCGGTAGTGCAATTCACAGATGGAGGCCGACCAAGCCGTCATGAATGCAACCGCAGCGACTGCTCACCGTCCGCTGGCCACGCTCGACCTGGCCATTATCGGGGTTTATTTCCTGATTGTTTTTTGTATCGGCCTCTACTTCGCGCGCAAGGAGCGCACCTCCACCGATTACTTCCTGGCCAGCCGCGACATCGGGTGGTTCTTCATCGGAGCGTCGTTATTTGTATCGAATATCTCTACGGAGCACTTCATTGGCCTGTCCGGCACGGGCGCCTCTTCCGGACTCGCGGTCGGTCATTTTGAATGGCTGGCCTGCATCATGCTCCTGATCCTGGGATGGGTGTTCGTACCCTTTTATCTGCGTACCAATGTCTTCACGATGCCGGAATTTCTGGAGCGCCGATTCAACCGGCAATGCGCCGTATACCTCGCGGCCATTTCGATCATTGCTTACATCTTCACGAAGATTTCCGTGCAACTGTACGCGGCTAGCGTGGTGCTGGAGCGCATCGCCGGCTGGTCGCTGGTGAAGACCGCGATCATCCTCGTGATCGCGACCGGCATTTACACGATCGCAGGAGGTCTGGCTGCCGTCATTTATACCGATACCGTTCAGACCCTGATCCTGATCACCGGTGCGGTCGCGCTTACGGTGATTGGTCTGCATCGCGTCGGAGGGCTCGAACATCTCCGCACCATGGTGCCCGCCAGCTATTTCCACATGATCAAGCCGGCTTCCGATCCGAGCTTTCCGTGGACCGGCATCTTCTTTGGAGCACCTATCCTCGGGATCTGGTATTGGTGCACCGACCAGGTCATTGTGCAGCGTGTTCTTTCGGCGCGCGATGAAGGCCACGCCAAAGCCGGAACCATCTTCGCGGGCTTTCTGAAGATCCTGCCGGTATTCATGCTGGTGCTGCCCGGCATCATGGCGTATGCCTTGTTTCGCGATCAGCTGGCCGGCAAGCCCGATTACGCCTATCCCACGCTGGTTCTGAACCTGCTTCCTACCGGACTGGTAGGTCTGGTAATGGCGGCTCTGCTGGCGGCCGTGATGGGCGCAATGAGTTCGGTATTCAACTCCGCGTCCACCCTGGTCACATTGGATTTTTATAAGAAGCTCAGGCCACTCGCCTCCGAGGCGCAGTTGGTCAATTTCGGACGCATCGCGACAGGCGTGATGGTGCTGCTTGGGCTGCTGTGGGTTCCGTTCATTCACCTCATCAGCAGCCAGCTGTACATTTATCTGCAGAGTGTGCAGGCCTACATCAGCCCGCCGATCGCCGCCTGTTTTGTACTGGGAATTTTGTGGCCGCGACTGAATGGGCAGGGCGCGATTTCATCACTGCTCACCGGGTTCGTGCTGGGTGTGGTCCGGTTTGTTGCCGAGCTCATGGCCGCGCAGGGCACTCAGTTTAACGGATTCATGGAGTGGCTAGTGAAGATGAACTTCCTGCACTACGCCATTTTCATGTTCGTTATCTGCTCGTTGGTTCTGGTCGTGGTGAGCCTGATGACGCCGGCTCCCGACCGCCAGAAACTTGCCGGATTGACCTTCGCCACGGTTCATCTGAAACTTGAAACCGTGCCCGTCGGAACACCTGTCCGCAAGCCGGCGCAGGAGACTCCGACGGAACATCGCATCAATGTGGCGTTCAGCTTGTTGCTGCTGGCCACAGTCATTGGCTTGTGGATTTACTTCCGCTGATGCAAGAGAAAATCAAGAGACCCGGGAAGGGAAGACCTCCGCGCGCGCCTGGCAGATGGTCCGACCCAGGTTCTCGACGTGGCGTTTGATTGCGGTTTTGAAGACGTATCGAATTTCAATTACGCCTTCAGCGCCGAGCTCGGGTGCGCTCCGCGTGCGTATGCCGTCAACCGCTTTCGGACCGCCGCTCGAGGAGAAAAAAGCCTGAGGCATTCTTGTGGGGCGTTAAAGTGATGGGGTCCTTCCGCTTCGTTCGGCTGGCGCCTCACTCCGGTCAGGATGACAGAGAGGAAGGGGCAGGCGGTTGAATAAAGAGCTCACCCCGAGGTTGAGTATCCAAAGGCCAGGGAGAGGGACTCCAATCTCCATTGAGCAGATTTCAGTTCATCTGCCAAATCCGAAAATTTAAATAGGACGCAAGCCCGACCCACGCAATATAGGGAATCAGCAACCATGCGGCCAGCAGCGAGAGGGAATAGAAGGCGACCGTGGTCGCAATGATCATCATCCACAGCAGCAGAATTTCTCCGAATGCCGGCCCAATTCTCCGCATGCCGAAGAACACCGCCGACCACAGCATGTTCAGCACCAACTGAATCGCAAACAAAAGCAGCGCGAAGCGCGCTGCGGTCCAGTTCGAACCGCGCCATACCAGCCACGCGCTGAATGCCATCATCAGGTAGAGCGTGGTCCACACCGGCCCAAAGATCCAGGTGGGCGGCGTCCATTCCGGTCTCCGCAACTGCAGATACCAGGTTTTCACCGAGCTGTTCGTGAATAGCGCGCCAATTCCTGCTATCGCCAGGCAGACGACCACGAATGGCAACAACGATAGCCACGATTCGCGGTCGAACATTTGTCCATCTTATATCCGCGGAGAAGTCAGGTGTAGGTATGGGGTCGCAGGTGTCAGGTGTCACGCATACAGGAACAGCTGGCGCGCGGAGACGCCCGCCTCTCCATTTGGAAGGTCGAGACTGATCACGCGGTTAGAACCTCGGCTGTAAGACGTCTTGGTCCGGCATGCGTTATTGCGGCTTTTTCTTTCCCAGCAAGCCGCCTAGAGCGTCCACCGCGCTTCCGGGTTTCGCGCCCGGCACTTTGCCGCTCATCACTCCCTGCAACGCATTGCCCGCCATTCCAGTCGCCATCCCCTTGATGTCAGGCACAAACTCCGGCTTCGAAGTTGTCCCCGCAATCGAGAACGGAATGCCGCCCTTTTCGCTGCTCATGCCCGCCACTTGCGCCAGTCCTCCCGCCATACCGCCGTGGAGATTTGCGAGCATCTTGAATGCGAGCGCTCCCGCGGGGCTGACCGTGCCCGCTCCGGTGATCACACCGATCGCCGGAACCGTCAGGTTCAGATTATCCGCGCGTGTGCCCTCCGGCGCGACGCGCGCATTCGTGCTGAAGTTCTGGATGCTCGTGTCCGGATTGGAAACCGCCTTCCCGGCGAATGCCGAAAGTGCTCCCAGCTTTGATCCCAGGTCGAATCCAGCCAGTTTCGTGTCCGACACCTTGACTGGGCCAGTGATGACGACCTTGTCGATGGGGCCCACAATCGACAAATCCGCGGAGAGGGTTCCTCCCTTCAGTTGCGAACCGGAAGGCAAAACTACCCCCAGAGCTGGCAGCATGGCTTGCAGTTCTTCGACCGGCATATTCGGAGCGTTGAGTTTCATGTTTAGAACCTGAGTCTCGTGATCTGTCTTGAACGCGCCGGTGAGATGTGCGACTGCCTTCCCGATCTCCACATCACCTTGCGTGAGATTTCCCGACTGTTTATCGAGATCCACATCGACCGTGTGTTTGATGACCACGGTTTTCGGCGCGGGCGATCCCTTTGGGGAAAATTGCAGTTTATTGCCGGTGAACGTGCCCACTGCCTTCGCGATTGAGCCATTCGAATTCAGCGTGCCATCGAAGTTTGCCTGGCCGGCAATGCCGCTGGCGGGATCGATGAATCCCGAAGCCACGATGTCCATATTGTTGACTTTAACTTTGGCCTCAAAGGGAGTCTTGGCGGCATCGTTCTGATTGATGGGACCGGCCTGTCCGCTGATGTCGGCAGTTCCCCCCGCAGGCAACTTCGCCGCCAGGCTGAACGGGAACTGGGAGGTTGCGGAGAAATTCGTAATTTTGATATTGACCTGGTCGTAGACGTGCGGCTTTGCCTTGGAGTTGGCGTTGCCGACGATCAATTTTCCATTGTTTACGCTCAGCTTGGCCACCGACAAATTTCCCGGCGTCGAAGAACCCGAATTCGATTTCTTCTCCGCCTTGGCTGCGGTACCGCCCAGGCTTGAGAAATTCCATTTCCCGTCCGCAGTCTTCAGCAAAGTAATTTCCGGCTGCTCCAATGTGATGTCGGTGACGTGCAGTTCTTTCGACATGATGAGCGGCATCAGTTCGACGCCGACCTTCAGCGATTTGGCAGTGACGAACGCGTTGTTGCCGAATGCCGGATCTTCCGCGATCGAGATGTTATCGGCGCTCACAGAACCCGAAAGGATGGAAAGACTGAGATTCCCGACTTTCACCTGCCGTCCGAGCGCCTGGGTCGCCTCCGCCTCAATCCGGGGACGGAAACTGTTCACGTTGATGAAGAAGGGAATTGCGATCAGGATTACGACGAGGACAGCAACGACGATGCCGATGATTTTCAGGATGCGTTTCATTTGTTTGCCTTCCTTCCCAAGCGCGTGAGGTTGCGTGGACGAGAATGAAATCGGAGGAAGCACAGCCCGGAGCGGGCCCTTTAGACCCACAAGTTTATCAAAAATCCTACTTAGGTTGCTGCGTCAATTCAGGGCTCGGCAGCGATCCACCTTCCATCTCTTTTTCTCTCTGTTCACGGCGCGCGCTGCTCATCTGTACGGACGTGTCGATCTCTTTCCTGGCTTCTTCCTTGCGGCCAAGCTTCAGCAACACCTGCCCGCGTAGGTAATGAATGCGCGACGACTGCAGGTCGAGCTTGCCGGCCGCGTCCAACTCAGCCAACGCTTTTTCGTACTGCCCCTGCCGCTGGTAGACCTTCGCCAGCCCCAGATGGGGAGTCAGCATTCGCGGTTCGAGTTTCAACGCCTGACGGTAACTCTTCTCGGCTTCAGCATCGTTGTCGGTCAGAAAGCGCACATTGCCAAGCTCGTCGTAATTGAAGACGACATCGGGCTCGAGCGCGATATCTTTCAAAAATTCCGTTTTCGCCCGGTCGTAATTGCCGTTCTTCTCGTACAACATCCCCAGGTTGAAGTGGACAAAAGGCAGATTGGGGTCTTGTTGCGCGGCTGCCGTGAGTTCCTTCTCTGCATCGCCGTAAGCTTCGAGGTTCAGCATCGCCTTCCCGGTGAGCAGGTGGACTTCTGCCGAATCGCCGCCAACTTCAGCCATGCGCGCGATCGCCCGATCGCCGAGTTCCTTGCGCTCTGCTTTATCGGCGGAAATCCCCAAGACGTAGAGATAGTTCAGATCCCGGGATTGCCGCGCCCACAACGGTTCCAGCGTGTCTGCGGCCTCTACATAGCGGTCGGTAAAGAAGTAGCACTGTCCGAGCAGGTACCGGGCCTGCAAAGAATCGGGGAGGTCTTTTACAACCGACTCGAGCGGCGGGATGGCATGACGGTAGTCGCCTTGCCGATAGTGAATCAGCCCGACATTGAGGCGGATGCCTGGGATCTCTGGAGCGAGATTTTCGGCTTTTTGGAGGTTGTCGAGGGCCTGTTCCCAATGCTTGCGTCGCATTTCGATGACGCCCAGGTTCGCATACGCCGTGCCCGCGCGAGGATCAATGGCGAGGACGCGCTTGAAACTTCGCTCCGCTGCATCGAGGTCTCCTTTCCCAAGGGATGCTTCGCCTTCGGCAAAGATTTTCTCTGGATCCTGGCCGGCAGAGGCCGAAGCGGCGGCCCGCGATGCATCCGCGCTCTTTTGCGCCGAGCGGGCCGCAGCTAATGCCCAGACGCTCGTGCTCGATGTGAACACGGTGATCAGGACGATTCCGATTCTTGACAGGCCTTGCACTCTGCTGTAGTGTCCGCCAACATTGAGCGCAGAGCAAGGCCAGTCGTGGCGCATAAGCTCGGGCTCGTAGCTTGTGTAAGAAAGGATTCGATGGTCACCATTCGTGACGTAGCCAAGGAAAGCGGATTCTCCTCGACCACCGTGTCGATCGTTCTCAACAACGCTCCCTTGGCCCGCTACATTCCGGCGACCACCAAGAAACGCATCGAACGCGCCGCCAAGAAACTGGGTTATCGTCCCAACCTCTTTGCGCGGTCTTTGCGCAGCAAGCGCAGCCACACGGTTGGGGTCATGGTCTTCGACATGACGGACCCTTTCTGTACGCTGGTGCTGCGCGGCATCCAGAACTCGCTCTACCAGTCTTCCTTCCTGCCCATCCTCACCGATGTTCAGAACGAGCGGAGCCGCTTTGAACGCTATCTTGAGATGTTGCTCGACCGCCGGGTGGAAGGCTTGATCGTGGTGGCCAACTGGCTCTTCCTTGACATCAACCTGCTTGCCGACCTTGAGAAAAGCAGCATTCCCACCGCCATCATCGGATGCGAGCTCAACACCGATCAGATCAGTTCCGTCATAGTCGATAACGAAGTCGGCGCCCACATCGCCATCGAACATCTTTATTCTCTGGGCCATCGCAAGATCGCGATTATCCGCGGCCCCAAGGGCCTGACCGACAGCATTCCGCGCTGGAAGGGAATTCGCAGCTTTGCGAAGGCGAGCGGTCTCGAACTCGACCCGCGCCTTATCCTAGACTTGCCTGAGTCGCGCGAGCCGGGAGCGAGTTTTGATGCTGGATACAAATTGACGGAGGAATTGATCAAACAGAAGCGGCCGTTCAGCGCCATCATGGCTTTTGATGACGTCACCGCCTTCGGCACAATTCGGGCTCTCGCCAAGGCCGGCATCCGCGTTCCGGAGCAGTGTTCCGTGATCGGTTTCGACGACGTGGCCACGAGCAGCATTTATAGCCCAGCGCTGACGACCATCCGGCAACCTCTGGAAACCATGGGGGGTATGGCGGTCGGCATCATGCTGGACGGCATTAATGCGGTACTCGAAAAACGCGAAACTCCTGCTCTACACCGCAAAGTCGCTCCTGAGTTGGTGGTTCGGGAGTCGACACATGCTTTGCTGTAGCTCATGCTGTAGCTCACTAAAATTTACCGACCTCCCGCATTTTCCGCTTGACAGTGGAAATGCACATAACACACTATTCATACGTTTTAATAAACGGTTTCTGCAAGGCAGTCTTGATCGTTG
Organism: Acidobacteriota bacterium; assembly: GCA_003225465.1. Classification (GTDB taxonomy): domain Bacteria; phylum Acidobacteriota; class Terriglobia; order Terriglobales; family Acidobacteriaceae; genus Gp1-AA133. The sequence continues at coordinate 9,084 of QIAH01000374.1, forward strand.
CACTCGGCCACCGTGGGGGTGGCCCAGGTAGTCGCTCAAGGGCAGAGAACGTAAGCCTCTTCGCTTCGCAATGGGGTGCAAAATGAAATCCTCTCTCGTTTTCCTGATTCTGCTTTTGTCTCTTCTATCGCTGCCCGCTTTGTTGCTGGCGCAGGATACAGCATCCATCACCGGGACGATCACGGACCCAACGGGGGCGGCGATTGGGGGGGCGCAGGTCACCGTGAGCAACGCCGAGCATGGTATTAAGCGGACGACGGTCAGCAATAGCGATGGGGAATGGTCGGCCCCCGCTCTCACACCCGGAAAATACGATCTCACGGTGGCGGCTCAGGGCTTCAAAAAGTACGAAGTGAAGGGTCTCATTCTGCGCGTCGCGCAAAAAGCTCGTGTAGATAGTTCATTGCAAGTTGGAGCAAGCTCCACCGAAATCACGGTGGAGGGTTCCAATGTCGCACAGATTGAAACACAGTCGTCGGAAGTGTCTGGAGTCGTAACCGGGAAAGAGATCAGCCAACTCGAACTGAACGGCCGGAACTTCACACAGCTCATCACGCTGGCGCCCGGCGTGACCAACCAGTCAGGTCAGGACGAAGCGCAGGTCGGCGTCAACGGAAACGTGGCGTACAGCGTCAATGGGGGTCGGACGGAATACAACAACTGGGAACTGGACGGCGGCGACAACCTCGATAACGGCTCGAACACGAGCATGAACGTGTATCCCAGCCTGGAAGCCATTGCGGAAGTCAAAGTCCTGACTTCGAATTATGGCGCGCAGTACGGCCGCAACGGATCGGGCACGGTCGAAGTCGAAACCAAATCGGGTACGAATACGTTTCACGGTAGTGCCTATGAATTCCTGCGGAACGACGCGTTCAATGCCAACAATTATTTCAACGCGGGGAATCCGGTTCCCGAGTACAAGAAGCATGATTTCGGCTACACGATCGGGGGACCGGTTTATATTCCCGGCCTTTACAACAAGAATCGCGACAAGACGTTCTTCTTCTGGTCGCAGGAGTGGCGGCGGGAACGCACGCCGGCAGCGACGAATGCGACGCGCGTTCCAACCACACTGGAACGTGGCGGCGATTTCAGCGATGTCTGTCCACCAGCAAATACGCCATTCGACACCACGACGGCAGCTAACTTTCCGAACTGCCCGATCACAAACCCGGGCAGCGGCAACCCGCTGATGCCACCGGGGACATCGCCGAACTGGTTCCCGGGGTATAAGGTTCCCATCGATACGGCGAACGGCGCAGACGCACTCGAGCAATTAATACCACCGCCCACTTCTGAGGCCAACGGCATCGGCACCTGGCAAGCTTTCCCGATCTCACCCACGACCTGGCGCGAAGAGTTAATTCGCGTCGATCACAACTTCACCTCGAACTGGCGTGGCATGTTCCGCTATATCCACGACTCGTGGGCAACCATCTATCCGAATCCTCTCTGGACCGGCGGGACCAGTTTTCCGACGCTGCAGACCAACTTTAACGGCCCCTCGGTCGGCATGGTGGCCAGGCTAACTGCGACGCTTTCACCAACCTTGCTGAATGAGTTTGTGGCCAGCTATACCACGGACCACATCAACCTGACGCTGATAGGGCCTTGGCAAAGGCCCGCCAACATGACGTTTGGGCTGTTCAACAATGGCGGAGGCGGAAAGGTCGCCGGCATCGGCCTTGCCGGTGGCGCGTTTGATGGCCTTTCTGAAGACCCAGGCTACATTCCGAACGGCCCACTGAACTCCAATCCAACCTACACGTATCGCGACAATGTAACGAAAATCGTCGGCACACACAGCCTGCAGTTCGGCGCATATTTCACGGCTGCCCAAAAGAACGAAATACCTCAACCGGGAGTGTCGACGAACGGCCTGCTGTCCTTCGACGCAGGGAATACAGCGGTAACCACCGGCAATTCTTTCGCCGACCTTCTGATGGGAAATATCTCCCAGTTCCAACAGCAAAAATCGGTGATCAAAACTTATAACCGCTACAAAATCTTTGAACCGTATTTTCAGGATGATTGGCACGCCAGCAAGCGCCTGACGCTAAACCTGGGTTTAAGGCTCAGCTTGTTCGGGACGCAACGCGAGCGCTATCACAACGCGTGGAATTGGGATCCGGCTGCCTACGTTCCCGGAGCCAGCAACCTGAATCCGGACGGAACGTTGGCCGACGGCGCGAATCTGTTCAATGGTTGGGTGCAATGTGGCGTCGGCAAAGAGCCGGCGGGATGTACCAAGGGACACCTGCTCAACCCCGCGCCAAGAATCGGTTTCGCCTTCGACCCGAAGGGAGATGGTCGCTGGGCGCTGCGTGGCGGTTACGGGGTCTTCTTTGAGCACATGAACGCCAATGAAGCCGGGACCGGCGCACTTGAACCTCAAAATCCCGCTACCCTGACCGTCTCCGTCAACTCAATCGGCGGGTATTCGAACCTTATTCCGCAGACTGGGACTACTGCGACTCCGCTCAGCGTGATCTCGCTGCCTGACCAGATGCACTGGCCCTATGTTCAGCAGTGGCACTTTGACATTGAACACAGTCTGTTCAAGAACACAGTGCTGACCGTGGGCTACGTGGGGAGTAAGGGAACGCACTTAACCCGGCAATACGATCAGAACCAGGTTCTCCCGACACCGCTGAGCCAGAATCCCTATGGCATTCACGAGCCGATGGGAGTCGGAATCCAGGAGACAACGGGTGGCGCTACGGAATGTGGCACAACTACGGACGCGTACGGAGTACCTATCGATGGAACGACGCCCTCCCTCACTCCGCTTCCGTACGCCGGACCCGGGGTTCTGAGCCCCGCCGTGAACGCCGCCATCGCGGTGTGTGGCGTCAATGCAAACCCCTTTCGGCCTTTCCAGGGAGTAGGTGGAATTACGCGGAAGGATCAAACCGCATCGTCCGTGTACCACGCGCTCCAACTCAACCTACGCAAAGCGGTTGGGTCCCTGCTGTTTAATCTGTCCTACACCTTTAGCCACTCTATCGATGACTCGTCCTCTGGCGGCGACCTGACGTTCCCGGATACTTACAACCTCGAAGCCTACCGAGCCAGCTCGAATTTTGACCAGCGTCACTCGTTTACCCTGAGCTACGTGTACGATCTGCCGTTCTTCAGGGCACGGGGTTTGGCGCATTCCTTGCTGGGCGGATGGCAATGGTCAGGGATCACAATTATCCAAACCGGAACTCCCTTCACTGTGACGAACGGCGGATTCGGCGGTGTCCCGGGAGACAATGCGGGGGTCTCTAATACCGTTGCGGCGAATGGTGTCTCTTCACTGCCGGACCGCGTTGGCGACCCAACGACCGGCGTCGTGCAGGTTCCGAACCCCGGCTTTGGACCTACATTTTTCAATCCGGCTGCCTTCGTGGCCCCGCGCGGCCTCACCTTCGGCAACGAGGGCCGTAACAGTCTCACGAACCCGCGCAGAACCAACTTTGACATGGCTCTGTTCAAACATTTCGCCGTGAACGAGCGCGTGGGCTTCGAGTTCCGTGCGGAAGCCTTCAACATCTTCAACCACACTGAGTTCGCGTGGTTAGGCGGAGGCGCGGGATCGGCTGGCGGAAACAGTCCATTCTCGAGTCCCACCAACACCGCTACATGCTATGGAGGGCCGAACTTTTCCGCGGGCGATCCTTCTTGTGTGCTCCCGCCAGATAGTCCAACTTCCAGCAATCAGGGAAGCCCATTCCTCCGTGCAGCATCAGCCCACAATTCCCGCATACTTCAGCTGGGATTGAAGTTCATGTTCTGAACTCTGTCAGGAATTACGAGAATCCCGGCCTCGCAGAGGCTGGATCGTTATGTCCACCGAATTTTGAGAAATAACGCAAGGGAAGCCTGGGCAGGCTGCTGAAAAAAACCTTTTCGATGTCCGCGACTTCCCTCAGCGGCTAAAGCCGGGTTGAATTTGTGGCTCTTCCGGCTGGGCTGAAGCCCAGCCCTTTCAAACCGCAGCTATCGCGGGAGTTTTCAGCAAACTGCTAGAACCTCACCGCTCCTACTGGTTGTCGCTCCTTCACCACCGCGAAAGCCTGCTCCAGATCAGCAATTAGATCGTCGACGTTCTCGACTCCAACCGACAGCCGTATCATCTGTTCGGTTACGCCCATCTTCTCGCGCTCGTCGGGCCGGATCATGGAGTGCGAGGTGATGACTGGAATCGTCACCAGCGACTCCACTCCGCCTAAGCTCGGGGCCAAGGTGAAAAGGTTCAGCGCTTCGGCGAAACGGCAGGCATCTTCGCCCGTGCCTTCAACTTCAAAACTCAGCACGCCGCCACCACCTCGCATCTGCTCCATCGCCAGCGCCCGCTGCGGATGGCCTTCCAGAAACGGATAGCTCACGCTGCGAACCTTGGGATGTCCCTTCAGGAACTGGGCTACTCGCAGGGCATTGTCGTTCTGCCGATGCACCCTGACCGCCAGCGTCTTGATGCCGCGCAGCAGCAGCCAGGCCGCGTGCGGATCCATGTTGCAGCCGAGCGTGGTGCGGGTGGCGTGAATCGTGTCGATCAGGTCTCTGCGTCCGGCCACGATTCCACAAATCAAGTCGGCGTGCCCGCCGAAATACTTGGTGCCCGAGTGCATGACCAGGTCGATGCCAAACTCCGCGGGCCTGCAATTGATGGGCGTGGCGAACGTGCTGTCGATCAACGTGGTGATCCCGTGCTGCTTCGCTACCGCCGCAACCTTCTTCAAATCGACTACGCGCAGTGTTGGATTGGTAGGCGACTCAAGATGCAGAATCTTGGTATTGGGTCGGATCGCTTTGGCGTGCTGCTGGTAGTCGGTCGTGTCGACGAGTGTGACCTCCACCCCAAACTTTGGCAGCCACTGGGTGAAGAACTTGGTCGCCCCCCCGTAGATGTCGCGCTGGGCGACGATGTGGTCGCCCGCTTTGGTAAGGGCGAGGACGGTGGTCGTAATTGCCGACATGCCGGAGGCAAACAGAAGGGCGGCCTCCGCGCCCTCCAGTTCGGCGATCGCATTCTCCGCGACGGTGTGCGTGGGATTGCCGTAGCGAGTATAGAAATGATCCGTCGGTGTAGCCCGGACTTGTTCTTCCATGTCGGTCACTTCGAACGTGGAGGTCTGATAGATCGGCGTGCTGAGGGGCCCGTTCTTTTTGCTCAGATCCATCCCGCCGCGCACTGCCTCGGTCTCCGGATGCCTTTTATGCTTCTTCATAAAATCCTCTTGTCGCCAGCAGAACCTTAGGCCTTCACCGCCGCCGAATCGAAGGCAGGCACTGGGGAAAACCATCGCTCCGAGCGCGGATGGCGTCCGCTGGTCAATTCATCAAACGCCTTCTGCAACTCGCGCGTGACCGGCCCAGTCTTTCCGGTGCCGATGGTGCGGAAGTCGATCTCGCGCAGCCCAATCACCTCGGCCGCTGTGCCACACACGAATACCTCATCGGCGATGTACAACTGATCGCGTGAAATTGGTTCCTCCACCACCGTGTACCCCATATCGCCCGCGAGCGTGATCAAGCTATCGCGCGTGATCCCCTCAAGAATCGAACCACGCGGAACCGTATAGATCACGCCGTTGCGCACAACAAAAATGTTTTCGCCCGTGCACTCCGCCACGTAACCTGACGGGTCGAGCATGATGGCTTCATCAAAACCAAGGCGGTGCGACTCTGTTTTGGCGAGGATCGATCCCACATAGTTTCCGGACACTTTGGCCTTGGTCATCATGATGTTGGGATGCAGACGGGTGAACGAAGAAATGTTCGCCCGGATGCCTTGTTCTTTGGCCTGCTCACCTAGAAACGCCTTCCACTCCCACACGGCAATCAACAACCGGGGTTTGCCCGCATCCACTACCATGCTCATCGCGCCGTCCAGGTAGATCAGGGGGCGGATGTAGCAGGACGAAAATCCATTGGCCGCGATGACCTGATGAATCGCCTCTATGATCTGCGCTTTCGAATACGGCAAGTCGCGAAAGCCGACGACCAGCGCCGAATCCAGGAGGCGTTCCACGTGCTCCTCTAGCCGGAAGACGGCTGGGCCGCGCCCGGTCGCGTAACAGCGGATACCCTCAAACACGCTGTAGCCGTAATGCAGGCCTGCATTCACAAACGGAACAACACCTTCCGCCGCAGGCCGAAGCTCGCCTTCCATCCATATGTAGCTCGGGGTCCTTGACATAGAGGCAATTTTCTCCTGGTTCTTAATAGCTCTCCATCATTGCACTACGATCATGCCCGCCGGCACAGCGCCTAGAGCGTTGCAGAAAAGCAGCTACCCGGCGACGCCCACCACCTCAGCGGCTGAAGCCGCATTAAGTTTGTTGCTGTTACGGCTCGGCTTGAAGCCGAGCCCTTTCAAAACGCAACTATCGCGAGAGTCTTTCAGCAACCTGTGAAGCCGGGCCCTTTCAAAACGCTGTGCGATCGCGAGATTGAGCGTTTTAACGAGCTTCCAGATTACCTTTCTGCTCTCGACTGGAGCAAGTGAAACCCGCTGCCCGTCGCCACTCCGCCGCATTGTTATAATCCGTCGCTTATGGAAACCGGCCTCAAGAATCGAGTTGCTATCGTCGCCGCATCCAGCCAGGGAATTGGACGCGCCACCGCCGAAGCCTTTGCCGCGGAAGGCTGCCGCATCGCCATGTGTTCCCGCAATGGAGAGACCCTGGAATCGGCCGCGAAGCAAATTCGCCAACAATACAAAGCTGATGTGTTTGCCGAGCCCTTCGATGTCACCGATCCCAGCGCGGTGCACGGTTTCGTCGAATCGGTCGTTTCAAAATTCGGATCCGCCGATATCTGCGTCACCAATGCGGGCGGTCCTCCTGCAAAAGGATTTCTCGCCGCCTCAATCGAGGAATGGCGCAAGGCCGTTGACGCCAACTTTCTGAGCACGGTCTATTTCGCTCGGGAGGTCATCCCGCACATGCAGAAAAAGCGCTGGGGCCGCATCATTACCATCACCTCGATCACCACCAAGCAACCGGTCGCCGATCTCGTGTTGTCGAACGCGGTGCGGGCCGCGGTGGTTGGACTGGTCAAAAGCCTGGCCAATGAGTTTGGCAAAGACGGCATTCTCGTGAACAACGTTGGCCCCGGCTTCACCGCGACTGACCGTCTGAAGCAACTGGCCAAGGCTCGCTCGGCAGCCTCCGGAAAATCGGAACAGGAAATTTTTGACGGTTGGGCGGTCGATGCTGCGCAAAAACGTATCGGCGAACCCCGCGAAGTGGCTGACACGATCTTGTGGCTCGCGTCCGAACGCGCTTCGTTCGTCACCGGACAGACAATCCTTGTAGATGGTGGCGCTTACAAGGGACTGTGACCGGGAGTCTTAGCGCTGCAATAAGAACTTTTCTGGTTCCACCACTTGAACTCATTCTTGAAAGCGGTGATGAGTTTCTAGTAACCTGTGGCGCACTTCCACTCCAGTCAATGTTGACCCGGGATCCAATCAACCCCGGCGCCAGGGGAGGGAGCACTGTTTTATGTGGACGACGATCAATCTGGGGAGCCCAGTGGCCACTTTTGGCGGCACAAGCATACTTGCTTGCGCGGCAAGCTGTTGTCGTCCCCTCATCTTGTTTCTGTTCTGAACAATGTAAGACGGTTCGAAACGGTCGAGTTAAGTTGGGGAGGAGTGTATGCCGAAGTTTTTCCGCAGCCAGTGCTGGTTGGCGATCTTCGTCGTTTGCTTGCTTGGGCAGGCCTTTGCGCAAGGCGGCGCTACCGGTGCGATCACGGGCACGGTGCAGGATCAAAGTGGCGCCGTAGTTGCCAACGCCGACATTCGCATCATTAATCAAGATACCGGAACGGTCACGCGCATCACCAAGACCGACGCCACCGGGTCGTTCTATGCCACGCTTCTCCCAGTCGCGACGTACACAGTACAAATCGCCAATGCTGGTTTTCGGGAAGCAAAGATTCCCGACGTGGCTGTCCGCGTCACCGAAACCACGCGCATGACAGCCAAACTCGTTCCTCTGCAGGTGCTGGAGAAGGTCGAAGTCCAAGCCTTGGTGCAGACGGTCGAAACTACCACCGCCACCACCGGGCAGGCGATTGAGTCGAAAACGATCCGCGAACTTCCGCTTGCCACCCAGAATTTTGAACAACTGCTGACTCTCTCCTCAGGCGCGCAAAGCGAGCTGAATGCTTCGGCTCAGCTCGGGCGCGGCAACGTTCGCGTGATCGTGAACGGCCAGCGCGAGGACAATAACAACTACCTCATTGAAGGCATCAGCGCTACCGACTACAACGTTGCGCAAGCCACCAACATCCCGCTGCCGAACCCGGATGTGATTCAGGAATTCAAAGTGCAGACCTCGCTCTACGACGCTTCGCAGGGTCGCAACGGCGGGGGCAATGTCAACGCCATCCTGAAGTCGGGTACGAAGACTTTCCACGGAGATGTTTACGAGTTCTTCCGCAACGACGCGCTGAATGCAAACGAGTATTTCCTGAATCGTGCTGCACAGGCGCGTCCGGCGGTGAAACAAAACATCTTCGGCGGCAGCTTCGGTGGGCCCATCGGCAAGGAAGCGCAAGCCGGTTTCTTCTTTGTGAATTATCAAGGCACACGGCAGCGCAGCGGCCTTTCGCCGGGAACGCTGATCAGCACGACGCTGCCTGTGATTCCCGCTTCCGTTCGTAACGATGCCACCATGGACGCGCAGCTCGAGGCCGCCTTCAACGTTCCCAGCATCGACCCGGTCGTTCACAAACTGCTGCTCTTCCAAAGCAACCAGTTCGGAGCGCCGGCTGGAGGCTACCTGTTTCCGGCTCTACAAGGCACACTCGGAGACACAAAGCAATTCATAGTCAGTAAGCCGGGCAAGTACACCGAAGATCAATTTACAGCCAACTGGGATCGCGAGTTCCACGGCGGCAACGACAAGCTTTCGGCCCGCTTCTTCTTCTCCAATGGCGAGCAACTGTTGCCTTTCGGCGCGGGCGGCCTACAGGCCTCGCTCGGCGGAACCTTGGCCAGCAGCATCAGTGCTACTGACCTGGATTTCCCCTATGACATCCCGCTGAACGACCGTTTTTTCAGCGTCAACGAGACACATCTTTTTTCCGCGGCGCTGGTGAATGATTTCCGCTTCGGATTGGTGCGCATTAACAATAGCCTCATCAACGTCCCGCCCATCACAGCGGACGATCTGGGCATCGATCGCCCGATGAGCAATGTAACCAAATCCATTTACAAATTTTCGCTGGCCAGTTTCCAGATGGGCCCCACGCCTCCCGCCGATCAGTTCCAGATCCAGAACAATTACAACTTCGTGGATACAGTAAGCTGGGTTAAAGGCGCGCATAGTGTTCGCTTCGGCGGCGACTACACTCGCGTCAATCTCGACAAGAAGTTTCCTCAGGTCTTCAACGGTCAACTTTTTTTCGGGACAACGGCGGATGGAGAAACCGACTTCCAGCACTTCCTGGAAGGCTCAGCGACCGGCAGTTTCGGCGGGGGTGGCGTGTTTAACCACCAATACCGCAACAATGATTATGGCTTCTTTGTTCAAGACGACTGGAAGGCTAACCAGGAACTGACCTTGAACTTCGGTCTGCGCACCGAAATTATGGGCGCCTTTTACGACAAAGCTTGCCATATCGGCAACTTTGACCCGCAACTTGGGAACGCCGGTCAGTATCCCTTCATCTATGGCAAGTGTGCCAGCAAACTGAGCATCACGGGTCTCACCGGAGCAGGGAACAACACAACCTACAGAAACAACTACGCCACCGGGATCGGTCCGCGTGTGGGCTTCGCGTGGGATGTTTTAGGCCATCACAACACCACAGTGCGCGGCGGTTTTGGCATCTACTACGTCCGCGAGGATGTGGGTAGCGTCGATCAACTTTCATTCCAGGCACCATTTCTTCCCATTGCCGGGCTACCCAATGCCGCGGGATGCTTGGGAACCTTCTTTGCACCCGCCGGTCCGAACACTCCGCCGCAATGCTTGACGAACGGCGCCAACCTCAACGCTCTTCCCGCCGGCAACGTTCTCGATCCCGGATTCGTACCCTGTCTCGGCGTATTGCAGAATTTTCCCGGCAACGACACCACTCAGTTCCCGAACTATGGCTGCGCCAATGGCAGCCCCGGTCTGGTCCCATCCAACGATCTGTTCGTTCTGACCGTTCCGCGTCACTTCGTGACCCCCAGCACGCAGCAGTGGAATCTGACCCTGCAACGCGAACTCGGAAAGCAGTGGGTTTTGGAAGTGGGTTACGTTGGCACGCATAGCCTGCACCTTCGCGAAACCAGCACCAATATCCAAGCCAAGCTGGCCACGGCAGCCAATCCTGTCATCGTGACCGCGCAGGATGGGACGCAAATACCAATCACGAGCAGCACCGCTTCCAACGGTCCTGCGCGCTCCAACCTGCAAGGTGTCAATGGGTATGGCGGCTTCCAGATCTTCGCCAATGACGCTTACTCGCACTACAATTCGCTGCAGGCAACGCTCTCGCGTCGATGGGGCGCAGGGTATTTCCAAGGTGCCTACACTTTCTCCAAGGCGCTCGATGCTACTTCGACTGGCAACACTGCTCTAAATACGGCTTTCAATGACGAAAGCAATATCCGCAATTCCTACGGCCTTGCCGATTTCGATCGCAAGCATCGCCTAAGCGTCAGCTACAACTACGACCTGCCAGTCTTTCGAAACGCCCACGGAGCGAAAGGCGCGGCGCTGGGGAACTGGTCCATTGCCGGCGTGACCATCTTCCAGTCCGGAACTCCGTTTTCGGTTCTCGACTCCGCCGCCGGATCCGCTTATCTGGCGACGTTCCTGTCGTTTGCGGCTTTGGGCGCCGATCTCGCACCGGGCCGCACGATCGCGACGGGCGTCACGCACGGAGACATTCACAGCCGTCTCGACAACTATCTCGACATCACGAATTTCGCAACCGCTCCGCCGGCAGACCCGATTGGCTGCGCCGCCGATCCAACGGGCGCGGCTTGCACGACGCGCTTCGGCACGCTTCGTCGCAACATCTACCGTGGACCTTTCCAGCAGAATTGGGACTTCTCGCTGATCAAGCATTTCCGCTTCACGGAGCGGCAGGACCTGCGCTTCACTGCCGATTTCTTCAATCTCTGGAACCACGCTAACTTTGCGAGCCCGACCTCCTCCGATTTGGAGAACCCAGGCGCCTTCGGCAAGATCAACAGCACGGTCGGTACGCCGCGCCTCATCCAGTTCTCACTGCGGTATGGCTTCTAACATGCCCCCGGTCGCGCCCAGAATTCCGCTGCTGGAGCGCGACCAGGTTTCTCCAGAAATTGCGGCCGTTTATGACGCCCTGCTCAAACAGCGGGGCGTCGTTCCCAACATGTTCAAGACGCTCGCGCACACACCGGCGCTCGCGCTGGGCATTGCGGGATTCCTTAAATCGCTGCTCAGCGATAGCGCCTTGCCGGGATGGTATAAGGAGCTGATCGCCACACGTCTCTCAGTCCTCCACAATTCGCAATATGCCATCGCTGCTCACGCGCTTTCCGCCAGACAAAAAGGAGCGACCGAAGAGCAGATTGCCGGCGCCAAGGGCGATTTCGAGCGGGGGCCGTTCAGCGAAGCGGAGAAACTAGGGTTCGTTTGCGCCGAGTGCCTGCATCGCTCTGGGCGGGATCTCGATAATGATCTGTTCACGAAGCTCAAGAGTGTCTATAACGACGCACAGATCATCGAGCTGATCGTTACTGCCGCCGCTTTCGAAATGTTTCCACGGCTGGTCGATGGCCTTCGGTTGCCAATCACGCTGGCGCCAAAATCTTCGTGAGCATCGCCAGACGGGCGGGGACGCCCGTCGCTCCACAAGCTAAGCAAACCAACCAATGCGCGAATCGTCTATGATTGTGGGTCGTTGAGCGACGGGCATCCTCGTCCGTCGATTGTCGATAGCGGCAGAAATCTGCAGAAACCGAGCCGCAGCAGCTGTGAAGAAACGAGGAGAAAGAGGCACTGATGCGACCCCTGGCTTCCCGATTAAACGTGATGAGCGGCGAAGGCGCGCTCTCGGTGTTCGCCCGCGCGAAGGAACTCGAGCGCGAAGGGCGTTCGATCATCCATCTCGAACTCGGCGAACCCGACTTCCACCCTGCCGAGCCGGTCGTCGCCGCACTGGAGAAAGCCCTACGCGCCGGCAAAGACCGTTACTGCACGGTGGCAGGCATCCCTGCTTTGCGCGAGGAACTCGCTCGTTATCTCGATCGCACCCGCAACCTGCAGGTCGACCCCAAGAGCATCGTGATCGCTCCCGGGTGCAAAATCGCTCTGTTCCTCGCGCTGATGTCGATTATCGAGCCCGACGATGAAGTTCTCTATCCCGACCCAGGTTTTCCCGGGTACCAGTCCATCACCGCCGGTTTCGGAGGCAGGGCCGTCCCCTACGAACTTGCCGAGCGCAACCAATTCCAGCCCGACCCCAACGAGATCGCCGCCAAAATCACTCCGCGCACGAAAGCGATCCTCACCTGTTCGCCCAACAACCCGACCGGTACGGTCTACAGCGACGCCGCCCAGCGCCGCATCGCGGAACTAGCCGTTCAAAACGATCTCTATGTGCTGTCAGACGAGATC
>QIAH01000102.1 GCA_003225465.1 Acidobacteriota bacterium
ATCTGAAAGCGCTTCCACACCAACCAGAGAGCTGAGATAGCGTTCCCCGGATCCAGTAAAGCCTGCCCCATGAAGAAAGGAAGCGATGCCAATTCCTTTCTTCTTTGAATTGCGGGGATTCTCGCTTTCGAATCTGGACTTTTTTGAATCGTAATCAGCCAACGCCAAGGCGCGATTCAGAAGTTTGTCCAGATTCGTCTCTTCACTGACGATCTGCCCAGTGGTTGTGGTCTGGCCAGGTTTCAACAAATTCCGCCGCCGGATCTCGATTGGGGATATCTGTAAGACCCGAGCGATCTCGTCCATATGTCGCTCCATCGCGAAGATGGACTGAGGGGCGCCGAAGCCACGAAAAGCGCCGTGCGGCGGAACGTTTGTAGCTACGGCCTTGGCTTGAATGCGAACGGCTGGCCAATAGTACGGTCCACCGGCATGGATCGCCCCACGCGAGAGAACAACGGGCGAGAGAGTTTGATAGGCTCCGCCGTCGATCGTGAATTGGATTTCACCGCCCAGGATTCGGCCATCACGAGTGACCGCGGTACGGTGGCGGGTCCGCGAGGGATGACGTTTCGTTGTTGCCGTCATGTCTTCCATGCGGTCGTAGATGATTTTGACTGGACGCCCAGATTTGATAGCCAGAAGAGCCGCGTGCCCCGCAATCATCGAAGGGTAATCCTCTTTCCCGCCAAAAGCGCCCCCGGTTTCCATCTGCACAACGCGTACGCGGTCTTCTGGCAGATTGAAGAGCTTCATTAAGGATTTGTGGACGTAATAGGGACACTGCAGTGATCCCCAAACCGTAATCCCGTGTCGAGGGTCAAATTCGGCGATCATGCCGTTGTTTTCAATGTAAAGCTGCTCTTGTGCTCCGGTTCGGTACTCTCCTTCAATGATATGGTCCGCCATTTCCCACACGCGATGGACGTCACCTTTTTCAATGAGGCAGGTTTTGAAAATATTTTCCGTCCCCCAGATGATTTCGGAGAGGTGTTCGCTTTCTTCGATGCTGAAAATAGCGGGCAAAGGTTCGTACTCGATAGAGATTGCGGCTACCGCTTTCGGAAGGAGATGCCGGTCAGGATGGGCGAGCAGCAGGATCGGCTCCTCTGGATGGTTGACGACTCCGTCCGCCAAGCACGGTTGATCTTCGCCGATCAGCGCGACACAATTCTTCCCAGGAATATCTTGCGCAGAAACGATAACGAATTGTTGCCAATCAATGTCGCATCCAAAAGTGATGTTCTTGATTTTGCCGCGTGGAATGGTGCTGCGGACAGTGGTGCCATAAAGCATGTTGGGCAGGGTCCAATCGTCGACATAGAGAGCGCGCCCAGTGACCTTGTCGTGGCCTTCCTTGCGCGGAACCGACTTGCCGACAATGTTGCCGTTTCTCATGCGGTTGTTGCTCCAGCCACATCTGTCCCGGCCTCCTGCGAGCGTGACAGCGAATATCGACGGAACTCGCGGCCGAGAGGATGACCCGGAAACGAGCCCGTTTGGAAAATCACCGTTCCACGAAGATACGTGGCCCTCACTACACCCCGTAATTTTTGACCCATATAGGGTGAAACCGGATGGCGATGGTACAACCGGGACTCACTCACGACAAGCTCGTCTTGCGTATCGAATATGACTAAGTCCGCGTCATAGCCGGCCGCGATTCGGCCTTTATGGAGGTGGCAACCTGCAAGGTTGGCAGGCCCTTCGGCCATCCAACGCGCTATGTCGGATAACGAAAAGCCTCTTGCGACCGCTTCGGTATACATCAGGGGAAGCGCAACGGACAGGCTCGCAATCCCTCCCCAAGCCGACTTGAAATTGCCCTCTTCTAAACATTTCATTTCGGGGGGACAGGGCGAGTGGTCGGTCACGACGAAGTCAATCGTTCGGTCGCGGAGTCCCTCCCAAAGTCGCTCCCGGTTTTCATGTCCGCGAATCGGAGGGGCGCACTTGCACAAGGTTGCACCATCGGGAATCGTTTCGGCGGTTAAATGGAGGTAGTGTGGACAAGTCTCGACGCTGATAGCAAGACCCTCAGAACGTGCCGCACGCAGCAGCGGCAAGGCTTCGCTCGCTGACAAGTGAACGATGTGAAGGTGGAAGCGATATTTTCGACACAACGTAATAAGCAGATGAATGGCCGAGAGTTCGGCTGCATCAGGCCGAGATTGCAGATACGTCGCGTAACGGGACCAATCCGCTTCCGCCAACTTTGCCGTGGACGCTTCGATGTCGGCGGGTAATTCGGCGTGCACAAGCAAAGGCAGCCCGGTTTGAGCCACATGGGGCAAGGCTGCAACCAGGTCCTGCTCGGTTACCATCGTGAACTCATCAATGCCGGGGTGGATGAGAAAGCATTTAAATCCAGGCACTCCCTGAGCAGCCAGAGCCGCAATCTCTGCCTGGTTTCCTGGGACTACTCCGCCCCAGGAGGCCCAATCTACACGGCATTGACCATGTGCAGCTTGTCGCTTCGCCTGAAGAGCGCCAAGCGTGGTAGTGGCCGGCAGGCAATTCAGAGGCATGTCAACGAGCAGAGTGTATCCTCCAGCTGCCGCCGCTCGGGTGGCGGTCGCGAATCCTTCCCATTCGGTGCGACCGGGCTCGTTGATGTGTACGTGAGAGTCAACCAGGCCGGGCAAAATGGCAACATCGCCGAAATCGAGAATCTTTGCGTGAGCAGGCGTTCGTTCCGGCTCGACAACGCCCTGAATGCGCTCGTCCTCGACGAGGATGGCCGCCGGGCGAACGCCGTCGGGCGTAACGACCTGTCGAGAGATGAAGGCCTGGAGAGTCATGATTCGGGCGCATCCGCAGATACATTTTGACCGTAGAGGCTACCGGCGGAAATGCGAAGTTTCTATCATTATGATCGCAAATCGAATTCAGCAGAATAGAGAATCACTGAATGGGGGCTTATATACTGGTTGCCCCGAAGCGGCTGGAGCAACGGTCGCGCGTGCTTGCGACCTGGGTAGCGCCCGGGTGAAAGTGTGGGCGGATGTCAGAGATGAAAAACCAGTTTATGATGCGCGCTATCCAACTCGCAATCGATTCCGTTCAAAGTGGCCGTGGTGGGCCATTTGGGGCGGTCGTTATCAAAAACGCAACGATTGTGGGCGAGGGCGCAAATTGTGTGACTCTTGCGAACGATCCCACGGCCCACGCGGAAGTGGTGGCGATCCGGCAAGCCTGCGGCAAATTAGGCAATTTTGAGCTGCTGGATTGCGAATTGTACACTTCGTGCGAACCCTGCCCCATGTGCCTTGGTGCCATCTACTGGAGTCGCCTCGCGCACGTGTATTTCGCTAACACCACGGGTGACGCGGCCGAGATCGGTTTCGATGACTCGTTCATCTACCGGGAAATCGCTCTGCCCTACACGCAACGCCGGATTCCAACGACTCAGATGATGCGGCAAGAGGCACTTGCTGCCTTCAGGGCGTGGGTAAACAAGCCTGACAAGCTTGTTTATTGAGCCGCTCACGTGCAGGTTCGCCAAGATTCCTTTACAACGATGTCCCCCCCAATCGAGACAGCAAGCTGGTGCGCTGTCGATACAACCCCAGATGCGCATAGTCCTACTAAACGCTAGTTGCACTAAGAAAGGGGATCACGATGCCAGCCAAAAAGAAATCGCGAGGTCGGAGATACAGCAAGGGTGCGGGGAAGAGCGTAGCCAGCGCAATGCGTCGGAAGAAGCACGGTACTCTGCGCTCTGGGCGCAGTGGCAAGGGCGGCAAAGTGAAAAGCAGGAAGCAGGCAATTGCGATCGGCCTATCTGAAGCGCGCAAGAAAGGTGCCAAGGTTCCCAGGAAGAAAGCTGCATAGGGATTTTATGAAACTGCGAGCGTTGGAAGGTTGATGCTGCAAAATCCCTGCGAGGCTAGCCGTGTCCAGCCTCCCCCGCAACGCCAACTGATTCCGTTGCAGACGCGCTCGAACTCTTGGATTTCAGCGCTGCAAGTCATGAGCGTCCAGCATTCGCCGGATATCCATCTACATTGTTGGCCCTAGCAAGACTTCTCATTGGGCTCTGCTGCGTTTTTCAACGGACGGTTTATGCGCAACAACTTGCCTCCGCTAACACATCTCATCTTGTGGGAACGAAGTTGTTGTCAAGTCTTCGTTGCTGAATGGTGGATGGATGTCCGAGTCTGCGCTAAGCACGGAGCAACAGATCGACTCACTTTGGGAGCTGGGGGGATTGAGCTGGCGTGAACTGGCTCGGCGCGTGTGGGGCGGAATCAACCAAAATGATTTGTTAAACCGCGCCTATGAGCTCGCCTACAACTTCCTGCTTGCGCTATTTCCTCTTCTGCTTTGCCTGGTAGCGATGCTGGGCTTGTTCGCATCAGAAAGCAGCAAACTGCAAAGTGACCTTTTCTTCTATTTTCAGCAAGTAGTGCCGCCCGCCGCGTACCATCTCGTGGTCCGCACGCTCAATGAAATTACAGCGAATTCGGGCGGTGGCAAAATTACATTGGGTCTGCTGTTGGCGCTCCTATCCGGTTCGGGTGGCGTGACCCAGTTGATGTCGACGCTCAATGCGGCTTATGAAGTGCGCGAAGCACGCTCCTGGCTCAGAGTTCGCCTCATATCTCTCGGACTAACGATTGCGATGTCTTTCCTGATCATTGCGGCTTTGCTGCTGATATTGGCAGGCGGGTGGCTGGTAGGCCTTATGGTGCGGGATTTGGGATTGAGCCCTTCTTTCCTGGTCGTTGGGCGTGTGCTGCAGTGGGTCATGGCCTTGGCTTTTGTAGTACTCGCGTTTGCGGTGATCTACTACTTTGCACCAGACGTAAAAGAACAGCATTGGTATTGGATCACCCCTGGTTCCGTCGTGGGAGTGCTGGTATGGGCGTTCGCCTCAGTAGTCTTGCGCGGCTATCTCCATTACTTCAACACATATAGCAAAACGTATGGCTCCTTGGGAGCCGTGATGATTTTAATGCTCTGGTTCTACATCACGGGACTTGCCTTCCTGCTCGGGGGACAGATCAATTCCACCATTGAACATGCGGCCGCTGAAAAAGGCCATCCTGAAGCCAAGCCTATAGGAAGAAAAGCGGCGTAAGATGGTAGATGGTTTCCTGTATTGCAGCCCTTTGATTGTCTTCCGGCCTCAATGAATTACATTACCAAACGGTCACGTCGAAATTTTCATCGAAATAGATAACAACCCGCTCGTGTGCTTGTCCGAGGGAGGAAAATCATGCGTAGGTTTGCAATTGGTATAGGAATCTTCATAGTTGTGATCGTGGTGGCTCTCTTTGTATTCGCCGCGACCTTCGACGTTAATAAATACCACGGAACGATTCAGTCGGAACTCGAGAAACGCCTTGGCAGACCGGTAACGCTTGGAAATATGCATTTGAGCGTCCTGCCTCCCAGCTTTAATGTGGAAAATCCTGCTATAGGAGACGATCCACACTTCAGCGCCGATACACCATTCGTGAAGGCACAAGAACTGGATGTATCCGTCAAACTGTTGCCGCTGATTCACAAGCAGGTTGAGATTAATTCACTCAGCCTACAGCGGCCGAGCGTAAATCTGATTAAGAACGCAGCCGGAGTTTGGAATTTTTCATCCATCGGCCATCCGGCCGGACAGAGCCAGCCTGCGCAGGCCCCTGAAACCCCTTCGAAGCAACCGCCTTCCGCCACCCCGCCGAAGACCTCCGCTCCTGCGACCAGCGAGCAGCAGTTTTCTCTCGGAGAGCTGAGCATTCGCGACGGGCAGATTTCTATGCTCGATCAGCAAACGAGTAAGACTCCTTCGATATATGACCACATCGATATCACGCTCAAGGATTTTTCACCAGACAAGCCGTTTACGATCGACGCGTCAGTACACATGTCAGGTGCCGCATCGCAGCAAGCTCGTTTGCAAGGCCGGGGAGGTCCGATCAACGGCGGCAACCCTGTAGCCACACCTTTTCGGGGGACCCTGAGTCTCAAACAGGTCAGCATTGGGGATTTGTCGAAGTTTCTGAATTCACCTGCAGTCAATGGGACGGATGGAACAGTTAGCGGGGAAACAAAGATCAACAGCGAGTCGGGAAAGCTGACCGCGCAGGGCGAGACCCAAATCCAGAATGCGAAAGTACGTGGCATGGAGCTGGGTTTTCCGATTGCGGCGCAGTATGACTTAACAGACGATCTCGGCGCAGATTTATTGACTATCCGGAATTTCATCATGAAGTTGGGCTCGACTCCCCTGGAAATGAATGGAACTGTAAATTCGAAGCCGACCCAGCCCGTGCTGGATCTGAACGTCAAGGCAAACAATGTTTCCATCGCTGAAGCCACAAAAATGGCGGCAGCCTCGGGCGTAGCCTTGTCGCCCGGTACCATCGCAACTGGAAATGTAAACGCAAACATTCAAGTCCGCGGTCCTGCAGACAAACCGGCTTTAAATGGAACGGTGGTTGGCAGTAATCTCCAACTGAGTGGGAAGGACATCCCGCAACCCGTACAGATTCAATCTGTGAACCTGAACATGACGCCCTCGCAAATTCAATCGAGCGACTTCAACATTGTTTCCGGTGGGACCACGGTGAATGCACACCTCACGCTCCGCAATTACCAGTCGCCTACGCCCACGGTTGACGCGGTCATGCGCGCACCGCGCGCCCAATTGCCAGCCATTCTCAGCATGGCGAAAGCCTACGGAGTCACGTCGCTCGACAAGGTGAGCGGCAACGGCACGCTCAATGTGGATCTGCATGCCAGCGGACCGGTGAAGGCCGTGAACTCAGCGGAAATCATGAAAGCGCTCAATGGCACGGTCGTCTTGGACCTCAATAATGTGAAGTATTCAGGCGCCAACGTTAGCAATGAACTCTCAAAAATTGCAGGCTTTTTGAATGCAAGTGCGGCGTCTCAATCCAGCCCAGGGGTCACAACCATTTCCAAGGCGACCGGGAACATCCAGATAAAGAATGGCATCGCTCAAACCAATGACTTGCAGGCCCAGCTCGATATCGGAAACGTGGGCGCAGTAGGCACTGCGAATCTGGTAGACAGTACGCTCAACCTGCGTGTGACAGCGGTGCTTTCGCAATCAGCAAGTCAGAAGGTGGGCGGAAACAGTATTGCAGGCTTCATGCAAACTGCTCTGGCAAATCAGCAGGGCGAGTTGGTCATTCCGGCACTGGTGACGGGCACTTTCTCCAATCCCAAATTTGCTCCTGATGTTCAGCAGATCGCACAAATGAAGGTGAAGGGATTAATGCCAAATTTCAATAACCCAGGATCGGTTACCGGCACACTCCAGAACTTGCTCGGGGGAAAAATGCCTGCCCCAGGTCCGCAATCGCAAGGGCAGCAGCAGATTCCTCAACAGAACACTGTTCAGCAGTTAATGGGCTTATTTGGAAAGAAGAAAAACCAAAATCAAAACCCCCAACAGTAGAAGGTGCCTGGGAACAACGTTGCACTGGAGAATTATTAACCAGTAAGTAAATGGAGTGGTCAAATGAGCGGGCGTGCGACGTCAACACACAAGATTCGCTACGCAGTCGTAGGGTTGGGGCACATCGCGCAGGTCGCGGTCCTGCCGGCATTTAAAACGGCAAACAACTCCGAACTGGCGACGATTGTCTCCGGAGACCCCGAAAAGCGCGAAAAATTGCGCAGGCAATATCGGCTCGAGCACGTGTATTCCTATGATGACTATGAGCGTGCGCTCGCCGAGGTGGACGCAGTCTATTTGGCTCTGCCAAACCATCTGCATCGTGAGTATGCCGTTCGCGCTGCGCAGGCGCATGTGCATGTTCTTTGTGAAAAGCCCATGGCGGTGACCGAGGAAGAATGCCAGGCGATGATCAATGCAGCGAAGGAAAACGGAATCAAGCTGATGATCGCCTATCGCCTCCACTTTGAAGCAGGGAACCTGGCGGCAATTCGATTGGCCCAGGACAGCACACTCGGAACTGTGCAGCTCTTCACGTCAGAATTTGCTCAGCAAGTTACGGAGGGCAATATTCGGGTCAGCGTGAGCGTCTCAGAGGGAGGCGGCCCCGTCTACGACATGGGGGTTTACTGCATCAATGCAGCCCGCTACCTCTTTCGCGACGAACCCACGGAGGTTTTTGCAACAACTGCAAGTAATAGGGAGTCAAGATTCCGGAAGGTAGAAGAAATGGCATCAGTGGTGATGCGCTTTCCTCAGGATCGCATTGCTACATTTACGTGCAGTTTCGGCGCGGCCGATGTTAGCCGGTATACCTTGATTGGTACGAAGGGGCTACTCATGGCAGATCCTGCTTATGAGTACGCCGGGGCAATCAAACATCAACTGACCGTGGATGGGAAGACGAAGACAAGGAAGTTCCCGAAAAGAGATCAGTTCGCTGCCGAAATTGCCTATTTTTCGGATTGCATTCTCAATGACAAGGAACCGGAACCTTCCGGACTCGAAGGTTTGGCCGACGTGCGCGTTGTGCAGGCGATTTATAAGTCGGCCGGCAGCAAAAGGAGCGTTGATTTGCCTGCACTACCCAATAAACCGAGACCGACGGTGCAGCAGGAAATTCATCGGCCTGCACATGAGAAGCCTAAGACAGTGAAGACGAAATCGCCATCCGGAGAAGCTGCGTAAACCACAAAATCGCCGCCATGTGAAAAGTGCTATACCGCTCTGTACGGTTCTGTGCATTTCACAAGTGACGCTTGAATCGCAACCATTGTTCTGCTACAAAAGTCTAGATCTCTGCCTGGCAAATGGGGCAGGCACACCGTCCGGAATTGAGGCTACTCAGTTTTGGATATCGCGCAATAACGGGATGTCCTCTGCACAATCCGGCGCCCACGGAGCTCCCTCGTAGTAGTTCCGCCGGTGTAAGACCTCGAACCTCCTAGCCCTACTTGGGAGTTTCGGAATGTTGTTTTGTGGCAGGCTTAACATTATTCGGAGTAGCCGCGCTACGCTGGCGTGTGCGCCCTTCCGCACGGTCCTCTTTAGCTCCTCAATTCAATTCAATCCCCATACATCCGGAGGAAGACATGGCGACGAATCTTGTCCAGATTAAGAACGATTCTGAAATAAAAGAGCGGCTAGCCGCTGAACGTGCACGCCTGCGCAAGATCGCCGGTCTCGATCATCCAACTCATTTTCATAGGCCAGTCGAGCGCGCTTTCACGGCTGAACAGCGTAAGCAGGTGACTATTCTGTTCGGTGGCTTCACATGGAAGCATGAAGACCTGATCCGCGCGGTCTTCCAGGGATGCGGGTATCGTTGCGAAAAGCTTCCAGTGCCCGACGTCGCTGCCTTCCAGACCGGAAAAGAATTTGGCAACAATGGACAATGCAATCCGACCTATTTCACGGTTGGAAACCTGGTGCAGTACTTGCAGTTTCTAGAAAAAGAAGGCATGTCTCGCCAGCAGATTCTCGATGACTTCGTTTTCTTTACGGCCGGCTCTTGTGGTCCCTGCCGCTTTGGAATGTACGAAGCTGAGTATCGTTTCGCACTGAAGAATGCCGGCTTCGACGGATTCCGCGTGCTCTTGTTCAAAGACAGCGACGGAATTAAAGCCGCGTCGGGCGAGCCTGGTCTCAAGTTCACGATCGATTTCGGCTTCGGCATGCTGAATGCCATGCATCTTGGCGATGTAATTAACGACCTGATTTACCAAATCCGTCCATTCGAGGTGAACAAGGGCGAGACAGATCGTATATTTCACGATGCCGTGGACGAGTTGTGTGAGGA